>JAEUPE010000007.1 GCA_016790435.1 Rubrivivax sp.
CGGCAGCATCAGGCTGCCGCAGCGGCTGTCGCGGTACAGGCGCTCGAGCGGCAGCGACTTGAGCATGCTCTGCCCGCCGCAGGTGCGGATGGCGAGCCGGCACAGGTCGTTGGCGTTCTCCATGATCGTGTAGTGCGCGGCATAGAGCCGCATGCGCGTGTCCTTGTCGGGGTCGACGCGCGCATCTCTCGCGTTCTGCAGGAAGAGCGCGCGCGTCGCTTCGAGCTTGACGCGCATCTCGGCCACGGCGATCTGCTTGGTCGGGTACATGCGCCGCTTGACGGGCGGCATGCCCGGCACCTCGGCGCGCAGGTACTGCACGGTGAAGTCGTAGGCCGCTTGCGCAATGCCCATGTAGGTGGGCGAGAGCGTCGAGAACATGTGCGGAAAGCGCGTCGCGGCCTGGAAGTACAGGCCCTCGGGCATGAGGCGCGCGTCGTCGGGCACGAAGACGTCCTTGAACGAGAGGTTGCGGCTCACCGTGCCGCGCATGCCGAGCGGGTCCCAGTCGCCGTAGATCTCGAGGCCGGGCGCGCCGGCCGGCACAGCGAGGTACATCGAGTCGCGGCGCGTGCCGCGGCCCTCCTGGCCAGGACGCTCGAGCGTGCACAGCACGCCGTACCAGTCGGCCGCGCCAGCGAGCGAGGCGAAGATCTTCTTGCCGTTGATGACGTAGCCGCCGCCACTTCCTTCCACCTGGCGCGCGATGGTGCCCCAGGGCGCGGCGCCCGCCGCGGCAGCGCCGCCCTCGCTGAAGGGCTGCGCGTAGACCTTGCCCTCCTCGACGATGCGGCGGTAGTGCTGGGCGCGGATGCGGTGGTGCCCGGCGCGCTGCTCGGGCGTCATCTCCAACGCGTCGGCGATGAAGCCACTCCACATGCACGAGCTCACGTGCATGTTGAAGCTGAGCGCCGTGGCGCCGCACCAGCGGCCGATCTCGGCCGCCACCATCACATAGGTGGCGAAGTCGGCGCCCAGGCCGCCGTACTCGCGCGGCACGCAGATGCCCAGCAGCCCGGCCGCGCGCAGGTCGGCGTAGTTCTCGAACGGGAACGTGGCGTCGCGGTCGTAGCCGGCGGCGCGGGCCGCGAAGGCCGGGCCGAGCTCGGCGACGCGGCCGATCAGCTCGCGCTGCGGGGCCGTGAGCGTGGCGGGGTCGCCGGCGATGTGCGAGGGCACGTAGCGGCTGGGCTTGTCGGGCCGGTCGGACCCGCGTGCTGGCTTCACTGGGGCAGACATCCGATTCACTCCTTGCGGACTCCTTGAACACGGCGAGCGACGAAGTCGAGCAGCACCCGGTCGAAGGCCTCGGGCTGTTCGAGCATCAACAGGTGGCCGGTGGCCGGTACGATGGCCAGCTCGGCGCCGGCGATGCGTGCGGCCATGCGCCGCGCCACCTCGGGTGCCGCAGTGCGGTCGTCCTCGCCGGTGACGACGAGCGTCGGCATGGCGATGCGCGCCAGGGCCTCGCGCCGGTCGAAGCGCACCAGGGCCGCAAGCGCGCTGCGGTAGGTGGCCTCGCGCACGCCCCCCATCAGCGCCTGTGCCTCGGCCAGGCGCTCGGGGATGGCGCCGCGCCCGGCCATGGCGAGCACCAGCTGCGCGGCCAAGCCCGGCATGCCGAGCCCGGCGTCGAGCGGCGCAAACCGCGAGCGCAGGAAGTCCGCCTGCCAGGCACCATCGGGCGAGCCGAAGGCAGGCGACGTGCCGGCGAGCACGAGCGCGCTCACGTGCTGCGGCGCGCGCGCGGCCAGTTCCTGCGCCACCATGCCGCCCATGCTGTGGCCGACGACCAGCGCGCTGCCGCGCTCGCCGGCCGCCCACGCGATGAGCCGCCGCACCGCCTCGGCCATGCCGGCCAGATCGTAGGGATCGATGAGGGCGCTGAGGCCGTAGCCGGGCTGGTCAGCAGCGAGCACGCGAAAGCCGAGGCCGGCCAGGGCCGCGCCGGTCGTCGGAAAACCCTGCCGGCCGCCACCGACCCCGTGCAGCAGCACCGCCAACGGCGCATTGGCCGCGGTCGGCGCCGCACCGGCCTGCGGGGCGGGAAGCCACTCCAGGTGGGCCAGGGGTGCGTTGGCCACGAGGCGGGCCGCTGCGCCATGGCTTGAGGCGGTGGTGGTTGCGGTGGTGGTCAAAGCAGCACCCCTTCGCGCACGACGGCCTCGCCGTCGAGCGTGACCGTGCAGCCGCGCATCGGCAGGTCGAAGTGGCCGAGCGTGTAGCGCCCGGCCACCTCGTTGGCGCCGGTGGAATAGAGGAAGTTGCCGGCGAAGGCGCGCAGCTCGGTGCCGTTGAAGTCGGCCTTGTCGTAGAAGGTCATCGCGTCCCAGCGCGCGCCGCGGTTCAGGCCCCAGCCGACGTGCGAGACGGCATAGGCAGCGCGATCATCAGGGCCCTTGGCCCAGGCGGCGAAGTAGCCGCGCATCAGCTCGGCATCGACGCTCGTGCCTTCGATGCGCGTGACATGGTCGTCGGCCACCGTCAGCGTCACCGCGTCGGCGAGGTAGCGCTTGAAGGTGAGATTCACGTCGCCCGGCGCGAGCACGAGCCGCCCGCTAACGCTGCCGGCGGCCGGGAAGGCCAGCACCAGCCCCGCCGGCCAATGCGTGAGCGAGCCGGGCTTGCTGGTGAAACCCCACACGCCGCCGATGCGCGCGCCTTGCAGCCGCACCGTGAGCTCGGTGCCGGCGGCGGAGGTGACACGCATCTCGCGCGCCGCCTTCAGGCGCCGCATGGCCTCGCGCACGGTGGCCTCGTCCTCCGCCTTGGGCACGGTGCGCTCGAGGATCTCCGGGTGTTCGTTGCTGATGACGAGCACACGCGCCCCGCCTTTCAGGATCTGCGGCAATTCCACGGCGTGCTGCAGGCCCTCGACCGTGCAGTCGATGACGACGCGGCTGCCGGCGAGCGCGGCGATCACCGGCTCGAGGCGGCCGATGGCGTCCGACGCGCCGGTGGAGCGCACCGGCACCGGCGCCGCCTGCCGCGGCGTGGGCACCGTGACGTGGAACCAGCGCGCGCCCAGGCGCGCCAGCGCGAGTTCAGACAGGTGCACGAGCACCGGGCGCGACTGCGTCTCCGACAGCACCGCGCAGGTGTCGCCGGCCGCCACGCCGCTCAGGCGGAAGACCTCACAGAAACTGTCGATCCACTTGGCCTCGATGCGGACGTCGCCGCCATTGCCGCTCATGCGCGTCACAGCACTTCTCCCAGCATGTGATAGCGGCCGCCCTGGAAGATGAGCGGCGCCGTGGCGATGTCGGCCAGGCGCAGCACGCGGCCGATGAAGAGCCGGTGGTCGCCCCCGTCGTGCGCCGCCACGCGCTCGCACTCGAAGACGGCGGCGCACCCGGCGAGCACTGGCGCACCGCCCAGGCCCACGGACCACGCGCCCTCGTCGAACTTGCTCTGGCCCACCTGCGGCGCGGCGAAGCGGCGCGACAACTCCACCTGCGTCTCGGCGAGCACGTTGACGGCGAAGTGCTGCGTCACGTCGAAGGCCGGCAGGCTCGGGCTCACCTTGCGCAGCGACCACAGCACGAGCGGCGGGTCGAGCGACAAGGCATTGAAGGAGTTGGCCGTGAGGCCGACGCGCGCACCGGCGGCGTCGAGGCAGGTGATGATCGACACGCCGGTGGCGAAGCGGCCGAGCGCCCCGCGCAGCACCTGCGGGCTCGGCAGGTCCGCGGCCACCGCGTCGTCGGTGTCGGAGGACGGCGACCGTCGGTCGTTGCCGGGGGGCGTCATGTCTGGGCGTTGCCCGCCTGGATGCCCCAACGCGCCAGCGCCGCGTCGTCGGCCACGCGGGCGTCGACCCAGCGCGCGCCCTCGGGCGTGGTTTCCTTCTTCCAGAACGGCGCCTGCGTCTTCAGGTAGTCCATCAGGAATTCGCAGGCCTGGAAGGCCTGGCCGCGGTGGGCGGAGCTGACGGCGACG
This sequence comes from Rubrivivax sp., assembly GCA_016790435.1. Taxonomy (GTDB): domain Bacteria; phylum Pseudomonadota; class Gammaproteobacteria; order Burkholderiales; family Burkholderiaceae_C; genus Rubrivivax. Next base: position 3,940 of record JAEUPE010000007.1, read on the forward strand.
AGCACGATCTGGTCACCCGGGAGCAACGGGCCCACGCGATGCACGACGCGCGCGGCACGGATGTCGAAGCGGCGCTGGGCTTCGTCGATCATGGCCTCGATGGCGCGCTCGGTCATGCCCGGGTAGTGTTCGAGCTCCATCGCGCTCACCTGGCCGGGCTGGCCGCCGTTGCGGTCGCGCACGGTACCGATGAAGCTGGCCACGGCGCCGACGCCGAGGTCGAGTTGATCGTCCATCCGGCGCAACGCGGCGACTTCGGCACCGTGGTCGAAGTCGGCCGCCTGGATGCTCACGCGGGCGATCGGGCCGGATGCCGCGGCGCCCATGCTCAGCCCCCGGTCACGGGCGGGAAGAAGGCGACCTCGGCCGCTTCGCGCAGCGCCGCCGCCTCTTCGACCATGTGCTGGTCGAGCGAGCAGCGCACGGCCCGGCCGCGCGCCAGCACCTCGGCGTGCCGGCCGCCGCGCGCGATGAGCGCATCGCGCAGCGCGCCGAGCGTGGCGCCAGCCGCGAGCTCCACCGTCTCGGTGGGGCCGAGCGCCTCGCGCAGCGAGGCGAAGTAGCGCACCTGCACCTTCATCGCTTGCTCATCGGGCTGCTTTCAACGAAGCCTGCGCCCTAGCGGGCCACCAGTTCGGACAACGGCAGGTAGCGTACCGCGTCGCCGCGTGCGATGGCCTGGCCGGGCGGGTTGTCCACGAGGCCGTCGGCCCAGACGGCGGACGTGAGCACGCCGGAGCTCTGGTTGTCGAAGAGTTCGAGCTCGCCCGCGGCATTGAGCCGCACGCGCAGGAACTCGCGCCGCTTGTCCGGCCGCGGCCAGTCGAAGGCGGCTCGCAGGAGCAAGGGCCGCGGCAGGTTGGGCGCCAGCCCCTGCATGGCACGCAGCACCGTGCTCACGCACAGCACGAAGGTGACGAAGGAGGACACCGGGTTGCCGGGCAAGCCGACGAAGAGCGCCTCGCCGCCGGCGGCGGCCGCGTCTGCACGAGCGCGGCGCACGGCGCCGAAGGCGAGCGGTTTGCCCGGCTTCATCGCGATCTGCCAGTTCTCGAGCCGGCCTTCGGCCAGCACGGCGGGCCGCAGGTGGTCTTCCTCGCCCACCGAGACGCCGCCGCTGGTGACGATGAGGTCGTTGCCGGCCGCGGCGCGCCGGAGCGCGTCACGCGTCGCGTCGAGCCGGTCGGGCACGATGCCGAGGTCGTTGACCTCGCAGCCGGCGGCCTGCAGCAGGCCGCGCAGCGTGAAGCGGTTGCTGTTGTAGATGGCGCCGGGCTTCAGCGGCTCGCCGGGCATGACCAGCTCGTCGCCGGTGGAGAAGACGGCCACGCGCGGGCGGCGCAGCACCTGCAGGGTGCCGGCGCCGACCGAGGCCGCGAGGCCCAGTGCCTGCGGCGTGAGGCGAGCGCCGCGCGCCAGCACGGTGGCACCGGCGCGCACGTCTTCGCCACGGCGGCGCACCCACTGGCCGGCCGCGGGCACGACGAGGAAGCGCACATGGCCAAACGCCGCCGCGCCGTCGCCGGTGACCGTGCCCGCATCGGCCCCCATGGGCTCGCACTGCTCCTGCATCACCACCGCATCGGCCCCCGGTGGCACCTGCGCCCCGGTGAAGATGCGTGCGGCGGTGCCGGGCACCAGCGGTGCACCGACGACGCCGGCAGGAATGCGCTGGCTCACGGGCAGCACGGTCCCGGCGGCCACCACGTCGGCGGCGCGCACGGCATAGCCGTCCATCGAGGTGTTGTCGGCCGGCGGCACGTCGAGCGCCGAGCGCACGTCGGCCGCGAGCACACGCCCGAGCGCCTCGAAAGTGGAAACGGATTCGGTGGCCGTCAACGCGTGCGGCGCACTGCCTTCGGCGAGACGGGCGAGCGCCTCGTCCAGCGACAGTGTCGCGCGCGGCGTTCTCGGCGCGCTCAGTGCGCTTGATGCCGGAGCGTTCATCCCGCGTGCGTCTCGATGTGGCGCTTCACGAGTGCCGCGTCGGCGGGCAGCACGGTGAAGCGGCGCGGCAGCTTCTCGATGCCGCGCAGCCCGGCCGGCACCTCGGGTGCCGGGGCCGGAACGCCCTGCCCAGCGAACGCCTCCTCGATGGTGGCGGCGAACTTCGCCGGCAGCGCCGTCTCGAGCACGATCATCGGCACGCCGGCGTCGAGGTGCTCGCTCGCCACCTTCAGGCCGTCGGCAGTGTGCGTGTCCACGAGCCGGTGCGAGCGCTGCCAGGTGCCGCGGATGGCCGCCAGCCGGTCGGCGTGCGTGCTCTTGCCGGAGACGAAGCCGAACGAGGCAATGCGCGCATGCTCCTCGCGCGTGATCGTGAAGCCGCCGTCGCGCGCCAGCGCCTCGCCGAACAAGGCCTTCGTGCGCGCGCCCGCCTTCGCATCATGGCCGAGCAGGTCGAACACGAAGCGTTCGAAGTTGCTCGCCTTGCTGATGTCCATGCTCGGGCTGGAGGTCTCGTGCGTCTCTGCCGTGGAGCGCGGGCGGTAGGTGCCGGTGCGGAAGAACTCGTCGAGTACGTCGTTCTCGTTCGTGGCGAGCACGAGGCGGTGGATCGGCAGGCCCATCATGCGCGCCACGTGGCCAGCGCAGATGTTGCCGAAGTTGCCGCTGGGCACCGCGAAGCTGACGCGTTCGGCATTGGACTTCGTGGCCTGGAAATAGCCCGCAAAGTAGTACACCACCTGCGCCAGCAGCCGCGCCCAGTTGATGCTGTTGACGGTGCCGATCTTCCAGCGGCGCTTGAACTCGAGGTCGTTGCTCACCGCCTTGACGATGTCCTGGCAGTCGTCGAACACGCCTTCGACGGCGATGTTGTGGATGTTGGCATCGGGCAGGCTGAACATCTGCGCCTGCTGGAACGGGCTCATCCGGCCGTGCGGGCTGAGCATGAAGACGTGGATGCCGCGCTTGCCGCGCATGGCGTACTCGGCGGCGCTGCCAGTGTCGCCGCTGGTGGCGCCGAGGATGTTGAGGTGCTCGCCGCGGCGCGCCAGTTCGTACTCGAAGAGCTGCCCGAGCAGCTGCATCGCCATGTCCTTGAAGGCGAGCGTCGGGCCGTTGGAGAGCGCCTGCAGGTACAGGCCACCCTCCAGCTGGGCCACGGGCGTGATCTCGCGCGTGCCGAAAACGGCCTCGGTGTAGGTGGCACGCACGAGCCGCTGCAGGTCGGCCGCCGGGATGTCGCCGATGTAGAGCGAGAGGATCTCGTACGCCAGGTCGGCGTACGAGTTCGCCGCCAGGGCACGCCAGCGCGTGAGCGTCGCGGCGTCAACCTTCGGGTAGCTCGCCGGCAGGTAGAGGCCGCCATCGGGCGCCAGGCCCTCGAGCAGGATGTCGGAGAAGCCACGCAGCGTGGGGTCGCCACGCGTGCTGAGGTATTTCAACTCAGCTCCTCCTTGCGGATGCGAACGATCGGCGCCAGCACGGTGGGCAGCGCCTGCATCTGCGCCAGCGCGGTGTTCATGCGCCCCTCCACGGTGTCGTGCGTGAGGATGATGAGGTCGGTCTGGTTCTCGCCCTCGGCGCTCTCACGTTGCAGCACGGCGTCGATGCTGATGTCGTTCTCGGCCAGGATGCCGGTGATGCGCGCCAGCACGCCCGCCTTGTCGGCGACGACGAGACGCAGGTAGAACGCGGTGACGACGTCGGCGATCGGCAGGATCGGCGTGTCGGCCATCGAGCCGGGCTGGAAGGCAAGGTGCGGCACGCGGTGGTCGGGGTCGGCGGTGTGCAGGCGGGTGATGTCGACGAGGTCCGCGACGACGGCGCTGGCCGTGGGCTCGCTGCCGGCGCCCTTGCCGTAGTAGAGCGTGGTGCCCACCGCGTCGCCGTGCACGACCACGGCGTTCATGGCGCCTTCGACGTTGGCGATGAGGCGTTGTGTCGGCACGAGGGTCGGATGCACGCGCAACTCGATGCCACCTGCGCCCGCCGCGCGACCACCGGCCGCCTTCAGGTCGTCGCGCCGCTTGGTGATCCCGAGCAGCTTGATGCGATAGCCCAGCTGCTCGGCGTAGCGGATGTCGGCGGCCTGCAGCGCCGTGATGCCCTCGACATGCGCCTTGTCGAACTGCACCGGGATGCCGAAGGCGATGGCGCTCATGATCGTCGCCTTGTGCGCGGCGTCGATGCCTTCGATGTCGAAGGTCGGGTCGGCCTCGGCATAGCCGAGCGCCTGCGCCTGCTTCAGCACGACGCCGAAGTCGAGCCCCTTGGCCCGCATCTCGGAGAGGATGAAGTTGGTGGTGCCGTTGATGATGCCGGCCACCCACTCGATACGGTTGGCGGTGAGCCCCTCGCGCAGCGCCTTGATGATGGGGATGCCACCGGCCACCGCGGCCTCGAAGGCGACGATGACACCTTTGGCGCTCGCGGCCGCGAAGATCTCGCTGCCGTGCACGGCGAGCAACGCCTTGTTGGCGGTGACGACATGCTTGCCCGCCGCGATGGCCTCGAGGACCAGCGCCTTGGCGATGCCGTAGCCGCCGATGAGCTCGATGACGATGTCGATGTCGGGGTTGGCGATGACGGCGCGCGCGTCGCTCACCACCTCGGCGTGCTGGCCGACGATCGAGCGCGCTCGCGCCGTGTCGAGATCGGCGACCATCGAGATGCGGATCTCGCGGCCGGCGCGGCGGCGGATCTCCTCCTGGTTGCGTTGCAGCACCTTGAAGGTGCCGCTGCCGACGGTGCCGATGCCGAGCAGGCCGACCTGGATGGGCTTCATGGACATCTCTTTTCGAAGGAGAACCGCCGCGGTTCAGGCCGAGTGGCGTTTGCGGTAGTGCGAGAGGAAGCGGTCGATGCGGCCGATCGCCTCGGTGAGGTCGTCGACGTTGGGCAGGAAGACCGTGCGAAAGTGGTCCGGCGCCGGCCAGTTGAAGCCGGTGCCCTGCACGATGAGCACCTTCTCCTCGGCGAGCAGTTCGTAGGCGAACTGCTGGTCGTCGTCGATCGGATAGACCTTGGGGTCGAGGCGCGGGAACATGTACAGCGCCGCCTTCGGCTTGACGACGCTCACCCCGGGGATCTGCGAGAGCAGCTCGTAGGCCTTGTCGCGCTGCTTGCACAGTCGCCCGCTGGGGGCGACGAGGTCCTTGATGCTCTGGTAGCCGCCGAGCGCCGTCTGGATCGCGAGCTGCCCCGGCGTGTTGCTGCACAGGCGCAGCGAGGCCAGCATGTTCAAGCCCTCGATGTAGTCGCGGGCGTGGCGCTTCTCGCCGCTCACCACCATCCAGCCGGCGCGGTAGCCGCAGCTGCGGTAGTTCTTCGACAGGCCGTTGAAGGTGATGATGAGCACGTCGTCGGCCAGCGCCGCCATGCTGGTGTGGGTGTGGCCGTCGTACAGCGTCTTGTCGTATATCTCGTCGGCGAACACCACCAGGTGGTGGTGGCGGGCGATCTCGAGGATGCCGAGCAGCAGGTCGTCGGGGTAGAGCGCGCCGGTGGGGTTGTTGGGGTTGCAGACGATGATGCCGCGCGTGCGCGGCGTGATCTTGCGCCGGATGTCTTCCAGGTCGGGCAGCCAGCCGGCGCCCTCGTCGCACAGGTAGTGCACGGGCACGCCGCCCGACAGCCCGGTCACGGCGGTGTACAGCGGGAAGTCGGGCGTCGGGATCAGCATCTCGTCGCCGTCGTTGAGCAGCGCGCTCACCGCCATCTGGATCAGCTCGGAGGCGCCGTTGCCGAGGTAGACGTCGTCCACCGTCACGCCGCGCACGCCCTTTTCCTGCGTGTAGTGCACGACCGCCTTGCGCGGGGCGAAAAGGCCCTTGCTGTCGGTGTAGCCGGCGGCGTCGGGCAGGTTGCGGATCATGTCCTGCACGATCTCGTCCGGTGGCTCGAGCCCGAACGCGGCGACGTTGCCGATGTTCAACTTGATGATGCGGTGGCCTTCCTCCTCCATCTGCCGCGCCTTGTCGAGCACCGGGCCGCGGATGTCGTAGGCCACGTTGGCGAGCTTGGCCGACTTGGAGACGGTATGGCCGTGCAGCTTGGCGATCAACGGCGCGCTCTCGATCGGTCTGGGGACGACGGGCAGTGGGGCGTTCAAGATGGCTGGGAGGCGGGCGAGGCCTCCGTGGATGGTTTCGTGGGCGGATTGGAGCCACGCTGGGCGTGGAACCTAGAATTATCCATCCATGAAGTTCGTCCCCGAGACGCTGGAAGGCGCCAACATGATCGCGCGCCACGAGCCGCACCGGCTCTGGGTGGGTGCGGCTGCGCACGATCACAGCGTCTTCGTGCCCTGGATGGGCGAGGTCGTGCCCTGGCCCGTGGTGCGGTGGGCCGACCTTTCGCTCGCCGACTTCGAGCGCATGGCGGCCTTCGAGCCCGAGCTCGTCATCTTCGGCAGCGGCAGCCGCATGCGCTTCGCGCCGACGGCGCTGCTGCGGCCGCTGATCGAGCGGCGCATCGGCATCGAGTGCATGGACACGGCCGCCGCCTGCCGCACCTACAACGTCCTCGTGAGCGAGCGGCGTTCGGTGCTGGCGGCCCTGCTCGTGGGCGTGGACTGAACCCCCGCCGGCCGGACCGGCAGGGCCGGGTCATGCCGGCGACTTATAATTTGCCGCTGTCAGCCGCTTTGGCCCCCACCTGATGGCCCAACCGGTGCCCAACCGGTGGGACCGGCGGGTGCGCAGCAGAGATCCTCCTCCATGACGCCAGCCCTGAACAAAGCCCTCCCGGACTTCGAAGCGGCCGCCACCGGCGGCGTGAAATTCACGCCGCACAGCCACCTCGGTCATGCCGTCGTGCTGTACTTCTATCCGAAGGACAACACGCCCGGCTGCACGACCGAGGCGATGCAGTTCCGCGACCACCACAAGGACTTCATCAAGGCCGGCGCAGTGGTGTTCGGCGTGTCGCGCGACAACCTCGCTTCGCACGAGAAGTTCAAGAGCAACCTCGAATTGCCCTTCGAGCTCATCGCCGACACCGAAGAAAAGCTCTGCCACATGTTCGGCGTGGTCAAGAACAAGATCATGTACGGCAAGAAGGTCAAAGGCATCGAGCGCAGCACGTTCCTGATGGACGCCACGGGCGTGATGCGCGCCGAGTGGCGCGGCATCAAGGTCGCTGGCCACGTCGAGGAAGTCCTGAAGGCAGTGAAGGCGCTGAAGAAATCCGCCTGACGGGCGCCGCTGTCTCTCACTGCCAGCGCGCCCAGCCCAGCCAGCGTCGGCACGGGTCGGCGCGCCTACTCCGCCCCGCATGCCCCTGCCCAAGCCCCCTGCCCGCCCCGGCGACCTGCTTCCGGCAGCCGCTTTCGAAACCCAGGCCGCGCCCAAGGCCGACAAGAGGACTCTGAAGCCGCGCGCCGCTGCGGCCGACGGGCCTTCGCAGGCGGCGCTGGATCTTCTCGACGGGGCGGCGCCGACATCGGCCGCCCGTCCGGCGGCTCGGCTGTTTCAGCCGACGCTGCCCTCGAACCCGTCCAGCCCGCCCAGCCCGGCCGCGCCGGTGATCCAGGGCTCGGTCCTGCCCCCACTGCCCACCGCACCGGTGCGAGTCACGGCGCCGCCGCCGGTTGCCACGCCCCGGCCGCGCCGGGCGCGTGCCAACGGCGTGACCGGGCCGGCCAAGCTCTTCGTGCTCGACACCAACGTGCTGATGCACGACCCGAGTTGCCTCTTCCGCTTCGAGGAACACGACGTGTTCCTGCCGATGATCACGCTGGAAGAGCTCGACGACCACAAGAAGGGCATGAGCGAGGTGGCGCGCAACGCGCGCCAGGTGAGCCGCGAACTCGACGCGCTCGTGCGCTCTGGCGCGCCCGACGGCCGCGACGGGGCGCCGCCGCCTGCCTTCGACCCCAAGTCGGGGATCGAGCTGGCCAAGACCGGCCATCGCGAGGCCGGCGGCAAGCTCTTCTTCCAGACGACGCTCTTCAACATCAAGCTGCCCGACGGCCTGCCGCAAGGCAAGGCCGACAACCAGATCCTGGGCGTGGTGCAGACGCTGCGCGAGCAGCAGCCCGACCGCGACGTCGTGCTGGTGTCCAAGGACATCAACATGCGCGTCAAGGCGCGCGCGCTCGGCCTGCCGGCCGAGGACTACACCAATGACAAGACGCTCGAGGACGGCGACCTGCTGTACACGGGTGTGCTGCCGCTGCCGGCCGACTTCTGGGAGCGGCACGGCAAGACGATGGAGAGCTGGCAGCAAGGCGGCCACACCTTCTATCGCATCAGCGGCCCGCTCGTGCCGGTGCTGCTGATCAACCAGTTCGTCTACCTCGAGGCGCCCGGTGCGACTTCGCTCTACGCCCGCGTTGCCGAGATCACCGGCAAGACCGCGGTGCTGAAGACGCTGCGCGACTACACGCACGGCAAGAACGCCGTCTGGGGCGTGACGGCACGCAACCGCGAGCAGAACTTCGCCCTCAACCTGCTGATGGACCCGGAGTGCGACTTCGTCACCCTCGCAGGCACGGCCGGCACCGGCAAGACGCTGATGACGCTGGCCGCGGGCCTGGCGCAGGTGCTCGACGAACGGCGCTACAGCGAAATCATCGTCACGCGCGTCACCGTGCCCGTGGGCGACGACATCGGCTTCCTGCCCGGCAACGAGGAAGAGAAGATGGGCCCGTGGATGGGCGCACTCGACGACAACCTCGAGGTGCTGGCGCGCAGCGACTCCAGCGCCGGTGAGTGGGGCCGTGCCGCCACCAACGACCTCGTGCGTGCCAAGATCAAGATCAAGAGCCTGAACTTCATGCGCGGGCGCACCTTCCTGAACAAGTACGTCCTCATCGACGAGGCGCAGAACCTGACGCCCAAGCAGATGAAGACGCTCATCACGCGCGCCGGCCCCGGCACGAAGATCGTCTGCCTGGGCAACCTGGCGCAGATCGACACACCCTACCTCACCGAGGGCTCGAGCGGCCTGACCTACGCGGTCGACCGCTTCAAGGGCTGGCCGCATGGCGGCCACGTGACGCTGGCGCGCGGCGAGCGCTCGCGGCTGGCGGATTTCGCGAGCGACGTGCTCTAGCGCGCCCCGCGCGGCGGCTGGCCTCTTGTGTCAGCTGCGCAGCGGGTCCCGCGCGCGGAGGAAACTCGCGAAACGCGGCACGCCAGACGCTGTCCGGCCGCGATACGTGAAGACGATCGTCGCGCCGGTTTCAGGCGGCTGCGCCCGCTGCCTGTCGGTGAGGCCGGTGCCGAGCAGGAACTCGACGCCCTCGGCGGTGCGCACCTGCAACGCCCCGAGGCGCCCCTCGTGCCGTCCGCGCCCCGGGACATGCCCCACGACCACCGCTTCGGCGTCGGCCAGCGGCTTGAGCTTGAGCAGGGCGTCGCTGCGCCCGGTGCGCCAGGCCGCGTCGGCCCGGTGAAGCATCAGGCCCTCGCCGCCTTCGCGCACGACCTCGTCGAACCAGCGGCGCAGTTCGGCGCGGTCGGCCAGGCGACACTGTGGCGCGGCCATGAGTTGGGGGAAACCTGCCCCGGCGACGAGGCGCGACAGCGACGCCGATCGCTGCTCGAAGGGCCCCCCTGCACCGCGCAGGTCGAACACCACGTACTTGACCTGCCGCCACGCCCCATCCACCGCGGCGCTGCGGCGCACTGCGCCCGCGAGGTCCTCGAAGCGCCCGCGGCCGAGCCACAGCTCGCCATCGAGCGGCGCGGCCGGCAGGCTCGACGTGAACCAGTGCGGCGCCAGCACCGGCAGCCCGCTGCGAAAGCGCAGGCGCGTGCCGTCCCACCAGGCGCGGACACCGTCGAGCTTCTCGCTGACGAGGTACCCGGTGGGATCGATGTCGGGCGGGGCCTCGCGTGCCAGTTGCAGGGGTGGTGCCTCCCTGGCGGCCGCGAGCGCGCCGCCCCAGGGCGTGCCGACACAAGTCAGGGCCGCGGCCGAAGTGGCTTTCAGGACCTGGCGCAGGAAAGGGCGCCGGCTTGGATTTTCGATCTGGGGCATGGCATCACTCCGTTGACGTGCGGCCATGAGCATCGCCGCGCACCGGGCCACGCGCGTCCCCCGCGCGGGCACCCCGAACGGACGAAGGCCCGGACCCTCCGAAGAGGGGCCGGGCCTTCGAGGGGCGGCGACGCCGGGTCAGGGAATGAAGTTCAACGTCTCCGGCAGCGGGCCGACGAGGGGCACCTCGAAGAACGGCGCGGCGCCGTCCGGGTCGATCACCACGGTGCCGTGGCTGGCCAGGAAGATGGCGATCTGCTGCTGCGCCATCACCGCGTAAGGGGCCTGGACCGCATTGGCGATGTTGGTCAGGAACGTGTGCGGGTTCTTGCCGGCACCCACATTCGCCGCGTAGGCGAGGTCGTTGCGGAAGTAGGTGGCCCGGTCGGCGAGGTCACCGGCGCGCAGGATGGCACTCGTGGTCGGGTTGGGCACCGTCACGTCACCCTTGGCGAACTGATAGAGCACCGGCTTGGCTGCATGACCGGCAAGCGGCTGCTTGCGGATGTGCGGCGCATAGCTCACCGGATTGCCGGCCTGCGTCGCCCATTGCGACACGTCGATGTACTGCTGGATGGATTCGGCCCCCGGCACCGTGTCGACCAGCGGCGGCTGGTCGCGCAACGGCATGTTCTCGTTGAACACGAGGTTCAGCGGCACCGGCAGCCCCGGCAGCGGCGGCAGGTTGATGAGCGTCGGCTGCCGCGTCGCCAGAGCGATGGCGGTGAGGATGCGGAAGCTCGGGCTCAGCCGCGCGATCTCGGTGATCGAGCCCCCGGGCACGTTCGGCGCACCGGCTTTCAGGTTCGGCTCGCTTCCGAGGAAGATCGTGCCGTAGATGCCGCCGAAGGACTGCCCGGAGTAGTAGATGCGGTTCGCGTCGAGGTCCACCGAACCGTCGCCGTCGACATCGACTCCCGCCTCGATGTGGCGGGTGAGTTGCATCAGATCGGCCACGGTCTGGCGCAGCCCGTCTCGGCTCGAGACCAACGAGAGTGCACCCACCGCGACGACGCCCTCGGTGCTGTCGATCGCTCCGTTGCCGTCCTGGTCGATGCCGCGACCGCCCGCGGGCACGACGACCGGCGCACCGCCGGTCGCCGACAGCACCGTCAGTGCGCCCGCCTGCCCGCCGCCATGGCCGACCACGTTGATCGAGACCGTGGCGATGCCGCGCGAGGCGAACACGGAGGCCACGGCCCAAGGCGCGCCGTACATGCTGTCGGTGAAGCCGTGGCCGAAGATTGCCACCGGCCAGCCACCCGCCGGCTTGGCGCCGGCCGGGATGAACATCTGCACGGTGAGCGCTTCGGTACCGCGAATCGCCGGCTGGCCCGTCATCGTGCCGGTGGCCGGGATCACCCGCGTGGCCGGGTCCATGAAGGCGGGGGAGACGTAGCGCCCATAGGCCACGGCCGCGACGGCGCCGGGCACGACTTGCAGCGCGGGCGTCGGGAGGAAGCTGTTGCTGAGCGTCGGTACGCCAGCCGCCGTGCCCACGTGCCGGCTGAACTGGATGCCGGCCACGCCAGCGACCGGGAACACCGCCCGCACCGGGCCAGCCGCCGACTGGCCGATGTCGAAGCTGATCGGCGAGACCGACGAGCTCTTGATGCGCTGGTTGATCTTCTGCAGGTCGGCCGTGATGCTCTGCGTCGTGAACAGGCTTGCGGCGACGACCTTGTGCCGCCAGTGCGGCAGCCCGGCCAGCGCGCTGCGCGCATGGTGGTCGTTGAGGAAGTTGCCGCCGATCGACAGATCGCCTCGGATCCTGCGGCCCTTTGTGTCACGCACGCCGTCAGTGACAACGACGGCATAGCGGGAGTGCTGCTGCAGCAGCTGGTCGCTCTGGAAGGCCAGCCGCTTGCCTGCAGGGTTCCAGACAACCTGGTTGATGCCGACCCGTTCGCCGAAGCCGCGGCCGCTCAGCGTGTCGCCCAGGTTGACCAGGAAGACCGTGTCGCTGGTGACGGTGGCCGGATCGATGTCGCCGCTGAAGGGCACTGAGATGCGAGGCTGCGTCGAAAAGCCATCGAGCGAATTGAGCACGTCGATGTCCGCACAGTTGCTCGGCTGCACCGTGCAATCGGGCTTGGGCAGCGACAGCCGGCGCAGCGTGTTCTGCGTGAAGTCCGGCACCGTGTACCGGTTGCTCGGGAAGATCGACGACAGCGGATGCGACGCATCGCTCAGCACGCGCACGGATTCGGTGGCGAATGCACCGGGCGACGCCAGGCTCAGCGACGCGACGGCAAGCGCACCGGCCGTCAGGCGCAGCGCGCCGGACATGGGGACGGACATGGGTTGTCTCCGGTTGTTGGAGGTGTTCGAGAGCGCCCCTTATAGGCACTCCCACGCCACTCCACCCAGCGGAGGAACCCCTGCATCCGCGCTCGCCCTCCTGCCGCCCCACCCATTCGCGGGGGTGGCGCCGGGCGCGACCTTGCCGGTCAGCCGCCGACCAGGTCCTTCACCTGCTGCAGCGCGCTCGGGTCCTCGATCGTCGTCAGGTCGCCCGGATCCCGCCCTTCGCAAACCGCCTGGATGGCGCGGCGCAAGAGCTTGCCCGAACGTGTCTTGGGCAGCACGCTGACGAAGCGCACGCGTGCCGGCCGCGCCACGGCGCCGAGCTGCTCGTCGACCACCTTCATGATCGCGCCCTCGAGCTTGAGCGCCTTCTCGGGCGTATCGGCCTGGCTCGCGTCCTTCAGCACCGCGAAGGCCATCGCCACCTGGCCCTTGAGCTGGTCGGCCACGCCGACCACAGCCACCTCGGCCACGTTGGCGTGGCTGGAAATGCTCTCCTCGATCTCGCGCGTGCCCAGGCGGTGCCCGGCGACGTTGATGACGTCGTCGGTGCGGCCGAGGATGAACAGGTAGCCGTCCTCGTCGCGGATGCCCCAGTCGAAAGTGCTGTAGACCTGCCGGCCGGGGATGCTGCTCCAGTAGGTCTTGACGAATCGGTCGTCGTCGCGCCACACGGTCTGCATGCAGCCGGGCGGCAGCGGGCCCTCGATGGCAACCACGCCCTTCTGGTTGGCGCCGGTCAGCTCCTGGCCGGTGTTCTCGTCGATGAGCTTGACGTCGTAGCCGTACACGGGCTTGCCGGGGCTGCCGAACTTGGAGGCCTGCTTCTCGACGCCGTTGCAGATGGTGAGGATCGGCCAGCCGGTCTCGGTCTGCCAGTAGTTGTCGATGATCGGCTTGCCCAGGCTCTCCGAGATCCACTTGGCGGTCGGCTCGTCCAGCGGCTCGCCGGCGAGGAAGAGCGCGCGCAGGCTCGACAGATCGTGCTTCGAGAGCGCCGCCGGATCCTGCTTCTTCAGCACCCGGATCGCGGTCGGGGCGCTGAACATCGAGGTCACCTTGTACTTCTCGACCAGGCTCCACCAGATGGCCGCGTCGGGGCGGATGGGCAGGCCCTCGTACATGATGGTGGCCATGCCGTAGATGAGCGGGCCGTAGACGATGTAGCTGTGCCCGACGACCCAGCCGATGTCGCTGGTGCTGAAGTAGGTCTCGCCCGGGTTGCCGAGGAAGATGTGCTTCATGCTCGCGGCCAGCGCCACGGCGTAGCCTCCGGTGTCGCGCTGCACGCCCTTCGGCTTGCCCGTGGTGCCGCTCGTGTAGAGCGTGTAGCTCGGGTGCGTCGCGTCCACCCACTCGCAGGGCACCTGGGCGTTCAGGTGCTTCTCGCGCAGCGCCGTGTAGTCCTCGTCGCGGCCGGCGACGCGTGTGAAGGGCGAGAGGCCGCGGTTCACCATCAGCACCTTGCCCGGCTTGTGCTTCGACAGCGCGATGGCCTCGTCGAGCAGCGGCTTGTACGGCACCACCTTGCCGCCGCGGCTGCCGGCGTCGGCGCTGACGACGACGGTGGGCTCGGCATCGTCGATGCGGCTGGCCAGGCTGACGCTCGCGAAGCCGCCGAACACCACCGAGTGCAGCGCGCCGATGCGGGTACAGGCCAGCATCGCGAAGGCGGCCTCGGGGATCATCGGCATGTAGACGAGCACGCGGTCGCCCTTTTTCACGCCCAGTTCGATCAGGCTGGCGGCCATGCGCTGCACTTCGGCGTGCAGTTCGGCGTAGCTGTAGACGCGCTCCTGGTTCGTCTCGGTGGAAACGAAGATGAGCGCGTTCTGCGCCCCACGCGTCGCGACATGCCGGTCGACGGCGTTGTGGCACAGGTTCGTCGTGCCGCCGACATACCAGCGCGTGAACGGCGGCCGACTGTTGTCGCACACCTGGGTGAACGGCTGCTGCCAGTCGATCAACTTCGCCTGCTCGGCCCAGAAGCCCTCGCGGTCCTGCAGCGAGCGGCGGTGGAAGTCGGCGTAGCTCGTCATCGTTGTCTCCTGGTCTCGTGGGGTGGTGACCGCGCGGCATTGAACGGCGCCGCACTGACGCACCCCTGACTCTGCCGACGCCGACGCCAGCCGGGGCTGACGCGGGTCAAAGGCGCACGACGATGCGCCCACGGACGCGCCCGTCCATCAGCTCCTTCGCGGCCGCGAGCGCGCCGTCGAGCGGCACCTCGCTGACCATCGCCTCGAGCGTGGCCGGATCGAGATCGGCGGCGAGGCTTGCCCAGGCCGCCTCGCGCCGCGCGCGAGGTGCCATCACGCTGTCGATGCCCGCGAGCGTCACGCCGCGCAGGATGAAGGGCGCCACGCTGGCCGGCAGGTCCATGCCCTGCGCCAAGCCGCAGGCGGCGACGATGCCGCCGTAGCGCGTCTGCGCCAGCGCGTTGGCCAGGGTGTGGCTGCCCACGGCGTCCACCACCGCCGCCCAGCGCTCCTTCTGCATCGGCTTGCCGGGGGCGGCGAGCTCCGCCCGGTCGATGACCGTCGCCGCGCCGAGCGCGGCGAGGTAGGCTGCCTCGCCCGCCTTGCCGGTAGCGGCAACGACCTTGTGTCCGCGCCGGGCCAGCAGCGCAATGGCGACGCTGCCCACGCCACCCGTGGCGCCCGTCACCAGCACCTCGCCCGAGCCGGGCACGACGCCGTGGCGCTCGATCGCCATCACGCACAGCATCGCCGTGTAGCCGGCCGTGCCGATGGCCATCGCCTGCCGCGGCGTGAAGGCGGCCGGCAGCTTCACCAGCCAATCGCCCTTGAGGCTAGCGCGCTCGGCGAGGCAGCCCCAATGCGTCTCGCCGACACCCCAGCCGTTGAGCACGAAGCGGTCCCCAGCCTTCCAGTCGGGATGGTGGCTTTCGAGCACCGTGCCGGCGCCGTCGATGCCGGGCACCATCGGCCACACGCGTACGACCGGCGAGCGGTTCGTCAGCGCCAGGCCGTCCTTGTAGTTGAGGGTGCTGTACTCGGGCCGCACGAGCACACCGCCGTCCGAGATCACCGGCAGGCGAGCATTGTCCAGCTGCGTCACACCGGCGCTGAAGCCGGCTTCGTCCTTTTCCAGCAGCAGGGCCTTGAACATGGTGCGGTCTCTCCTGCAACGGTCGAAAATGATCGGGAACGCCGCATGATGCACGAAGCCAGATCGAGCGACCCGGAGCCCCCGATGACGCAGACCGCCCCCATCACCGATGCCAACCCGAGCCTCGAGGAGATGGAGGCGCGCGTAGCGCGTTTCCATCGCCTCGTGCCCACCGGCGACTATGTCGACGCGCTCATCCCGGGCTGCGAGCGCACCACCTGGCGCGTGCTCGGCCACCCGCCCGAGGCGCCTCTTGCCGCGGACCAGTTCCACATGAACCTCGTGCGCTGCGCACCGGGCAAGGCGGCACCGCTGCACAACCACCTCACGCAGGAGGTCTTCGTGGCGCTTACTGGCGAGTGGGAGGTGTTCTGGGGCCCGGAAGGGGCCCGCGCGCTGCGGCTGGCGCCCTACGACGTGGTCAGCGTTCCACCCGGTGTCTCGCGCGGCTTCCGCAATGTCGGCCCCGGCGAAGCGCTGCTCATGGGCATCGCCGGCGGGCACGACCCGGGCCACATCAACTGGCCGGCCTCGGTGCGCGCGGCCGCCGCAGCCGCCCAGGTCACGTTGCCGGCCCCATGAGGCAGACCCTGGCGACGGCGCTGTTCGTCACGGGGCTGGCGCTCGCTGCAGCGCTCGGCCTCACGGGCTGCACCGGCCCGGCGCGGCGCGTGGCCACGGCGCCGCCGCTGGCACCGGAGAAAGCCGCGCACGTCGTCCTCACGGCCATGGCCTTCCTCGACACCCCCTACCGCCGAGGCGGCAATGGCGGCGGCGAGGGCAGCGAAGGGTTCGATTGCAGCGGCTTCACGCGCCACGTCTACGAACGCAGCCTCGGGCTGACGCTGCCGCGCACGGCCTGGGACCAGGCGCGCTCGCCGGCCCTGCTCGAGGTGGGCGTGGCCCACCTCCAGCCCGGCGACCTCGTCTTCTTCAACACGCTGCAGAAGGCCTACTCCCACGTCGGCATCTACATCGGCGAGGGCCGCTTCGTGCACGCGCCGCGCCCCGGCATGGCCGTGCGCGTGGAGGAGATGCAGGGCCCACAGGGAAGGTACTGGACCCAGCGCTTCGAGGGCGGACGGCGCGCGATGGCCGCGAGGCCCTGAGGCACATTCGACGCCGGGCCACAATCACCGCCCATGGGCGAAACGATCATCCCACTGGCCGACCTGCGCTACACGGCGGCGGTGCCGCGCGTGCCGACCGACGCACCGGCGCCGAACGGCCTCGTCGCCGACCGCCTCGGCCGCCCCTTGCACGACCTGCGCATCTCCGTCACCGACCGGTGCAACTTCCGCTGCAGCTACTGCATGCCGAAGGAGGTGTTCGACCGCGACTACAAGTTCCTGCCGCAGACTTCGCTGCTGAGCTTCGAGGAGATCACGCGCGTGGCGCGCATCTTCGTCGCGCATGGCGTCGGCAAGCTGCGCCTCACGGGCGGCGAGCCGCTGCTGCGCAAGCACCTCGAGGTGCTGGTCGCGCAACTGTCGCAACTGCGCACGGCCGACGGGCGGGCGCTCGACATCACGCTCACCACCAACGGCTCGCTGCTCGAGCGCAAGGCGCGCGCGCTGCGCGATGCGGGCCTGAAGCGCATCACGGTGAGCCTGGATGCGTTGGACGACACGGTCTTCCGGCGCATGAACGACGTCGACTTCCCCGTCGCCGACGTGCTGCGCGGCATCGACGCGGCACTTGCTGTCGGCCTGGCGCCGCTGAAGATGAACATGGTCGTCAAGCGTGGCACGAACGAGCACGAGATCGTGCCGCTGGCACGCCACGTGCGCGAGCGCTACGGCCGCAGCGTCGTGCTCCGCTTCATCGAATTCATGGACGTCGGCGCCACCAACGGCTGGCGCATGGACGAGGTACTGCCCTCCGACGACGTGCGCGCGCTGGTACATCGCCACTTTCCGCTCGAGCCGCTGGACGCCAGCGCACCCGGCGAGACCGCCGAGCGTTGGCGCTACGCCGACGGTGCCGGCGAAGTCGGCTTCATCAGCAGCGTCACCAAGGCCTTCTGCCGCGACTGCAACCGCGCCCGCCTGTCGACCGAAGGCAAGCTCTTCCTCTGCCTTTTCGCCAGCCGCGGCCATGACCTGCGCGCGCTGCTGCGCGGCCAGCGCCCCGATGGCAGCGCGTGGAGCGACGCCGACATCGCCGCTGCCGTCGGTCTGCTGTGGAGCGAGCGCGACGACCGCTACTCCGAACTGCGCGGCGCCGGCCAGGCCGACACGGCAACGGTCGGCCATGGGGAGCGGCGCGTCGAGATGCACTACATCGGCGGCTGAGCCCCCCTGCCGTTCCCCGCACCATCCGGGTGGATGGACGACATCGCCGACAAGCCGACGCGCCCCCTGCAGCCTGGCCTCGCCCCCTGACCTGCAGCCGTAGAACTACCGAGCAGGCCCCTGCCGGAGCGACGCTTACACTCGTCGCGAAGGGAAGGACCTGATGGAACCCACGCTCGTCCAGCTGCTGTCTCGGGCCGACGCCAACGCCATTGCGATCTCAGCGCCCGGCCGGCCGGGCATGGCGCATGCCGGCCTGGGTGACCTGGTCGGCCGCACGCTCGCCACGCTCAACGGCCTGGGCATCGGTCGCAACGACCGCGTCGCCATCGTGCTCGCCAACGGCCCGGAGATGGCAACGTGCTTCATCGCCGCTGCCTGCGGCGTGACGACGGCGCCACTCAACCCGGCCTACCGGGCCGACGAGTTCGAGTTCTACCTTTCCGACCTGCACGCCAAGGCACTGATTGTCGAGCACGACAGCGCTTCGCCGGCGGTGGAGGTGGCCCAGAGGCTCGGGGTGCGCCTGATCGACCTGCATGCGCGTGAACGGGCGGGCGATTTCGAGTTGCGGCCCCGCACTGGCGGCGGCATCCAGACCCCGGCGGCCTCGGGCGGCCTGGCGCAGCCCGACGACGTCTCGATGCTGCTGCACACCTCGGGCACCACGTCGCGCCCGAAGATCGTGCCGCTGACGCAGCGCAACCTCTGCGCCTCGGCGCAGCACATCGCGCGCACGCTGCAGTTCACGGCCGCCGACCGCGGCCTGAACATCATGCCGCTGTTCCACATCCACGGACTCATCGCCGGGGTGCTGGCGCCGCTGACGGCGGGCTCGCAGGTGTTCTGCACGCCGGGCTTCAACGCGCTCAAGTTCTTCGGCTGGATGGACGAGGCCGCACCCACCTGGTACACGGCGGTGCCGACCATGCACCAAGCCATCCTCGGCCGCGCCTCGAAGAACGCCGATGTGATCAAGCGGCACCCGCTGCGCTTCCTGCGCAGTTCGTCGAGCTCGATGCCGCCGCAGGTGATCCGCGAGCTCGAGGAAGTGTTCGGCGCGCCGCTCATCGAGTCGTACGGCATGACCGAGGCCACGCACCAGATGGCCTCCAATCCGCTACCGCCAGGCGTGCGCAAGCCGGGCAGCGTGGGCCTGGCCGCCGGGCCCGAGGTCGCCATCATGGACGAGGCCGGCGCGCTGCTGCCGCGCGGGCAGGTGGGCGAGATCGTGATCCGCGGCCCCAACGTCACCGCCGGCTACGAGAACAACGCCAAGGCCAACGCCGAAGGCTTCACCAACGGCTGGTTCCGCACCGGCGACCAGGGCGTGATGGACGACGAAGGCTACGTCAGCCTCACCGGCCGCCTGAAGGAAATCATCAACCGAGGCGGCGAGAAGGTGAGCCCGCGCGAGATCGACGAGATCCTCATGGACCACCCGGCCGTGGCGCAGGTGGTGTGCTTCGGCATGCCTCACGCCAAGCTCGGCGAGGAGGTGGCCGCGGTCGTCGTGCTGCGCGAAGGACAGGCCGCCACCGAGCGCGACCTGCAGGGTTTCGTGAGCGCGCGCGCCGCCGAGTACAAGGTGCCCAAGAAGATCCTCTTCATGGAAGAGATTCCCAAGGGCGCCACCGGCAAGCTGCAGCGCATCGGCCTGGCTGCCAAGCTCGGCCTCGCCTGAAGGAGCGCGCCGCACGCAGCGCCCGCTTACATCCCGCCCGCCGTGCATGCACGGCGACCCACCGACCCATGTGACTTCCCTCTGAATCTAGGAGACGACATGCGATCGACCCGAAAGTCCCTCCCCGGCAAGGTCTGCCGCCAACTCTTCGCCGCGGCCGCGGCCTCGCTGCTCGCCGCCACGGCGTGGGCCTGGGAGCCCACCAAACCGGTGGAGTTCATCGTGCCCGCGGGCACGGGCGGCGGCGCCGACCAGATGGCGCGGTTCATCCAGGGCGTGGCGGCCAAGCACAGCCTGATGAAGCAGCCCATCGTCGTCGTCAACCGGGGCGGCGGCGCGGGCGCCGAGGGTTTCCTCGACGTCAAGGCGAGCCAGGGCAACCCGCACAAGATCGTCATCACCCTGTCGAACCTGTTCACCACGCCGCTCGGCACGGCGGTGCCGTTCAACTGGCGCGACATGACGCCCGTGGCCATGCTGGCGCTCGACCAGTTCGTGCTGTGGGTGAACGCCGAGTCGCCGCACCAGACGCCGGCGGCATTCTTCGCGGCGCTGAAGGGCGGCGCCGACCGCAGCATGAAGATGGGTGGCACCGGCAGCAAGCAGGAAGACCACATCATCACGGCCATCCTCGAGAAGGCGGCCGGAAAGAAGATGACCTACATCCCCTACAGCGGCGGCGGCCAAGTGGCCACGCAGCTGGTGGGCAAGCATGTCGACGCCACCGTCAACAACCCCATCGAGGCCGAGAGCCACTGGCGCGCCGGCAAGCTGCGCGCGCTGTGCGTCTTCGACAAGGACCGCCTGCCCTACAAGGACAAGGTGACGGCGACGCAAAGTTGGAGCGACCTGCCCACCTGCGCTTCGGCCGGTCTGCCCGCCGAGTATGTGATGCTGCGCGGCATCTTCATGCCCCCCGGCGTGAGCGCCGAGCAGGTGAAGTTCTACGTCGACCTCTTCGCCAAGCTGCGCAACCTGCCCGAGTGGAAGGACTTCATGGCCAAGGGTGCGTTCCGGCAGACGACGATGAGCGGCCAGGAGTACTTCGACTGGCTGGCCAAGACCGAGCAGATGCACCGGGTGCTCATGCGCGACGCCGGCTTCCTGGCGAACTAGACGCCCCCGGATGCGCCTACGGCGCCTCCCCCCAGGGGGCACCGCCAGCGGACCGGCGAAGCCGGTTCCCCGGCGGTCACCTGGCAGCCTTGCTGCACCCATGTCGCAGCGCGAAATTCGCCACCATGACTGAACAGAACGAAGAGATCGCCACACGCTGGCCCGAACTGATCGTTGCCGGGCTGCTGGCCGCGATCGCGATGCTCGTCATCACCGACAGCCTGCGCGTCGGCGCGGGCTGGGCGGACGACGGCCCGCGCGCCGGCTACTTCCCCTTCTACATCGGGCTCGCGCTGCTCGGCTCGAGTGCCTGGATCCTCATCGGCCAGTTGCGCCGCTGGGCGGTGCGAACGTCATTTGCCACCCGCACCGAGGGCGGCCGCGTGCTCAGCGTGTTGTGGCCGATGGTGCTGTACGTGGTGCTGATCAAGGTGCTGGGCATCTATGTCGCCTCGGCCGGCCTGATCACCTGGTTCATGACCCGGCATGGCCAGCACAGCGTGGTGATGCGCGCCGCGGTGGCGCTCGGCGTGCCGCTCGTCGTCTTCGCGGTCTTCGAGCGCTGGTTCCTCGTGCCCCTGCCCAAGGGCCCGCTCGAAGCGCTGGTGGGGCTGTAGATGGAGGAGCTACGCAATCTGCTGCAGGGCTTCAGCGTCGCGATGACGCTGCCCAACCTCGGCTTCATGCTCATCGGCCTGACGCTCGGCGTGCTCATCGGCGTCTTGCCGGGCCTGGGTGGCGCCAACGGCGTGGCCATCCTGCTGCCACTCACCTTCGGCATGAACCCCACCAGCGCCATCATCATGCTGAGCTGCATCTACTGGGGCGCGCTGTTCGGCGGGGCAATCACTTCCATCCTGTTCAACATCCCCGGCGAGCCGTGGAGCGTGGCGACGACGTTCGACGGTTACCCGATGGCCCAGCAGGGGCGCGCGGCGCAGGCCCTGACGGCCGCCTTCACCTCGAGCTTCGTCGGCGCGATGTTCGCGGTGGCGCTCATCACCTTCCTGGCCCCGCTGGTGGCACAGTTCGCGCTGAAGTTCGGGCCGCCGGAGTTCTTCGCGGTGCAACTGCTCACCTTCTGCAGCTTCATCGGCATGAGCAAGGAGCCGGCGGCCAAGACGCTGGCGGCGATGATGCTCGGCTTCGCGCTCGCCGCCGTCGGCATGGACTCGGTGACCGGGCAGCTGCGCATGACCTACGGCCAGCCGGAGCTGCTGAAGGGCTTCGACTTCCTCATCGCCGTGATCGGCCTCTTCGGCATCGGCGAGATCCTGCTCACGATGGAAGAAGGGCTCGCGTTCAAGGGCAAGAGCGCGCGCATCCGCTTCAACGTCGTGCTGCAGACCTGGAAGGAGCTGCTGACGCACTGGCGGCTCTTCCTGCGCAGCACGCTCGTGGGCTGCTGGATGGGGGTGACGCCGGGCGGTGCCACGCCCGCCTCGTTCATGAGCTACGGCATGGCGCGCCGCATGTCGCCGCACGCGGCCGAATTCGGCAAGGGCCGCATCGAGGGTGTCATCGCGCCCGAGACAGCGGCGCACGCGGCCGGCACCTCGGCGCTGCTGCCGATGCTGACGCTCGGCATCCCTGGCTCGCCCACGGCCGCCGTGCTGCTGGGCGGGCTGCTGATCTGGGGGCTGCAGCCGGGCCCGATGCTCTTCGTCGAGCAGAAGGAGTTCGTCTGGGGCCTGATCGCCAGCATGTACATCGGCAACATCGTCGGCCTGATCGTCGTGCTCACCACGGTGCCCTGGTGGGCGGCGATCCTGCGCATCCCGTTCTCCATCATCGGCCCGGTGATCATCGCCATCTGCGCCATCGGCGCCTACACCGTGCACAGCGCCTTCTTCGACGTGGCGATGATGATGGTGTTCGGCGTCTTCGGCTACCTGTTCAAGAAGCTCAAGTACCCCCTGGCGCCGCTCGTGCTGGCGCTCGTGCTCGGCGACATGGCCGAGTCCAGCTTCCGTCAGTCGATGCTGCTGTCGCAGGGCAGCCTCGGCATCTTCTACAGCAATGCGCTGGTGGGTAGCATCGTCACGCTCGCATTGGCCATGCTGGCATGGCCGGCCTGGGGCGCGCTGCGCGAAGCGCTGCGCCGGCGCGAGGCCGCCACCCGCCCGGGGGCATCCCCGTGAGCCCGGGCCGCATGAAGGAACCCCGATGAAGATCGCCATCGTCGGCGCCGGCGCGATCGGCGGCTACCTCGGGGCCCGGCTGGCGCATGCCGGACACGAGGTGACCTTCATCGCCCGCAATCGCAACCTGGAAGCCATCCGCGCGCACGGCTTCCGCCTGCTGCTCGAGGACGGCACCTCGATGCACGCCCCAACCGCGCGCGCCGTGCAGCACCCGCACGAGGCCGGCGCACAGGACGTCGTGCTGCTCACCACCAAGGCCCACCAGGTGCGAGACCTGCTGCCGGCGATGCGCGGCCTGTTCGGCGAGCACACCAGCGTGGTGACGATGATCACCGGCCTGCCCTGGTGGTACTTCCACAAGCTCGCCGGTCCGTACGAGGGGCGGCAATTGCAGAGCCTCGACCCCGACGGCACATTGGCGT
>JAEUPE010000024.1 GCA_016790435.1 Rubrivivax sp.
GGAAGAACCCATGAACGCCACCGGCGCCCCCGTCACCCTGTCGATGTTCTCCACCGACCCGAGCGACCCGCTCAACGACCTGCGCATGAGCGAGCGCGTGCGTCCGCTGTACGAGCACGTGAAGCGCTTCATCGTCGAGACGGTCGACCCGATGGCCGAGAAGTACGAGGCGCTCGGGGCCAACCGCACCGGCGAGGACCGCTGGACCTATGCGCCCGGGCAGCTCGACCTGCTCGAGGGCGCCAAGGCGCAGGCCAAGAAGGAGGGCCTGTGGAACTTCTTCCTGCCCGACTCGCACACCGGCCAGGGCCTGTCGAACCTCGACTACGCCTACATCGCCTCCGAGCTCGGCAAGAGCCCGATGGCCAGCGAGTGCATGAACTGCTCGGCGCCCGACACCGGCAACATGGAGGTGCTCGAGCGCGTCGGCACGCCGGAGCAGAAGGTGAAGTGGCTGAAGCCTTTGCTCGCCGGCGAGATCCGCTCGGCGTACGCGATGACCGAGGTGCACCACGCCTCGTCGGACGCGCGCAACATCGCCACCAGTGCCCGCCTCGAAGGCCATGATTGGGTCATCAACGGCGAAAAGCACTACATCTCGGGCGCCGGCAGCCCGCGCTGCAAGATCCTCATCACGATGGTGCGCACCAACCCCGAGGCGCCTTCGCACCAGCAGCAGTCGATGATCCTCGTGCCCAAGGACACCCCGGGCGTGAAGATCATGGGCGCGATGCACGTCTTCGGCGAGGACCACGCGCCGCACGGCCACATGCACATCGTCTTCGACAACGTGCGCGTGCCCAAGGAGAACATCCTGCTCGGCGAGGGCCGCGGCTTCGAGATCTCGCAGCTGCGCCTGGGCCCGGGGCGCATCCACCACTGCATGCGCTCCATCGGCCAGGCCGAGAAGGCGCTGGCGCTGATGGTGCAGCGCGGCGTGGCGCGCGAGGCCTTCGGCAAGAAGCTCGCCTGGCTCGGCGGCAACGTCGAGCACATCTCGCGCGCCCGCATCGACATCGAGGCCATGCGCCTGATGGTGCTGAAGGCCGCCAAGGCGATGGACGTGCTCGGCAACCGCGAGGCGCGCATCTGGGTGCACATGGTCAAGGCCATGGTGCCCGAGCGCGTGTGCCAGATCATCGACCAGGCGATCCAGATGCACGGCGCGCTCGGCGTCTCGCAACACACGCCGCTGGCGCGCATGTACGCCATGCAGCGCACGCTGCGCCTGGCCGACGGGCCCGACGAGGTGCACCACCTCGTGGTGGGCCGCCAGGAGATCGGCCACCATGAGAGCCTGGGCGAGGAGATGGGGTCGACGATGGTGTGGAGGAGCTGATCGCACCCGCAAAGAGGCGAGCCCGAAGGCCGGCGCTTGCATTCGCACCCACCGGCCTCAGATAGCCGCTTCGGCCGCGGCGGCCGTGGCGGGGTGATGATGGGTGAGGCGCTGGCGCCGACGCTGCTGATCGTTCTGGCGCTACTGGCCCTCGCGTGGCCACTGGCGGTCCCAGTGCGCATGCGTTGGCGCCGCGCGCGGCTGGCACGCGTGCCGTTCCCGCACGAGTGGCGCGGCATCCTGCGCCGCCGCGTGCCGCTCGTGCGTCGGTTGCCGGCCGACCTGCGCTTGCAGTTGCAGCAGCACGTCCAGCGCTTCATCGCGGAGGTGCCCTTCATCGGCTGCGCCGGCCAGGCCATCGACGACGAGGTGCGTGTGACCATCGCTGCGCAGGCCTGCCTGCTGCTGCTCAACCGCGGCGGCGGTTTCGAGGGCCTCACAGAGGTGCTCGTCTACCCCGGCGCCTTCGCGGTGCAGCGTGTGCAGACGGAGCCCGGCGGCGTGCAGCACGAAGGGCGCCAGGCGCTGGCGGGCGAGTCGCACGGCCGCGGCGCAGTGGTGCTGTCGTGGCAGGACGCGCTGGACGGCGCCGCCGACCCCAGCGACGGCCGCAACGTCGTCATCCACGAGTTCGCGCACCGGCTCGACCAGGACCACGGCGGCGCCAACGGCGCGCCCTGGCTCGGGCCCAAACGGGGCTACGAGGAGTGGTCGCGCGTGCTCGGCATGGAGTACAGCGCGTTGCAGGCGCGTGTCGCGGCCGGGGAGGAGGGCCTGATCTCGGCCTACGGCGCCACCGACCCGGCCGAGTTCTTCGCGGTCGTGTCCGAGCTCTATTTCGAGCTGCCGGTCGAACTTCGGGATGCGCACCCCGCGCTCTACGGCCAACTGCGCCAGGCCTACCGGACCGATCCGTCGACTTGGCAGTGAGCGCACGTGCCGCGTGCGCCCTTCAGCCGGTGAGGATCGGCCGCAGCGTCTCGATCTCGCCGACGATGAAGTCGAAGAACGCGCTCACGCGAGGCGTGCGTCGCAACTCGCGCGTCGTCAGCAGGCGCCAGATGCGCGACAACTCGGCCACCGGCCCCAGCACCCGTACGAGATCGGGGTCCGCGTCGCCGAGCGACAGGGGCAGGGGCCCGATGCCCACGCCCGCCTTGACCGAATAGATCAGGCCGAGAACGCTGCTGCTGCGCGCAGCCATCGGCGCATCCGGCGCCACCATGCGCAGCCACTGCGCGATGCGATGCTTGGCCATCGTGTCGTCGAAGCCCACCAGCGCATGCTGGGCGAGCTCCTCGATGTTCGCCGGTTGGCCGTGGCGCTCGATGTAGGTCCGGCTCGCGTAGACCGCCCAGACGGAGTCGCCGATCTTGCGGCCCACCAGCTCGTCGTCGTCGGTGTCTCCCGAGCGCAGCGCCACGTCGGCGTCGCCCTGGCTCAGGTCCACGTACTTGTCGCTCATCACGAACTGCACGCGCAGCCCGGGGTGCAGGGCGTGGAAGCGATCGAGCAGGCCCGTCTGCATGATGCGATTGACGATCGGCTCGGGGCACGTCAGGCGGATCACGCCGGCGGTCTCGGTGCCGAGCGTGCGCAACTGTCGCTCGAACGCCTGTACCGAGCGCTCCACGGCCTCGGCGAAGGGCAGCATCTCCTGGCCGAACTCCGTCAGGCGGTAGCCGGTGGGCTGGCGCTGCACGAGCGACTGGCCGATGCGCCGCTCGAGCTCGACCAGGCGCCGCTGCACGGTGGACTGGTCGACCCCGAGCGCCCGGCCGGCGGCCAGCGTGCTGCCATGGCGTGCAACGGCCAGCAGATGCTTGAGATCGTCCCAGTCGAAGCCGTTCGGGCTATGCGTCATTGCGGCCCCATGCTGCATTTCTGCGCCTTACGCCGAGGAGCCTCGACGCCTACGCTGAAGGCCATGAACTCCATCATCGAAGAAGCCAGCCACGCCAGCCCAGCCTTCAAGGCGAGTATGCGCGCCCAGTGGGACACCGCCGCCGAGGGCTGGAACGCCCACACCGCGGACATCCATGCCTGGCTGCAAGGCCCCACCGAGGCCATGTGCCGCATGGCGGGCGTCAGGTCGGGCGCTCGCGTGCTCGATGTCGCGGCGGGCGCGGGGGATCAGACGCTGGTCGCGGCCGAGCAGGTGGGCCCGCAGGGCCATGTGCTCGCCACTGACCTCTCGCCCGCCATCGTGGCGCTGGCACGGGGCAACGCGCAGCGTGCCGGCTTCGCGCACGTCGAGGCGCGCGTCGCCGATGGCGAGGATCTCGGCGTCGCCGAGGCTTCCTTCGATGCCGCGATCTGCCGGCTCGGGTTGATGTTCCTGCCCGACCCGCTGCGCGGGCTGCGCGAGATCCGTCGCGCGCTGCGGCCGGGCGGTGGCCTGTGCACGATGGTGTTCTCCCGCCCGGAACGCAACCCGTGCCTGACGATCCTCATGTCGACGGCGCTCAGGCATGCGGGCCTGCCCGCGCGCGACCCCTTCGTGGCCGGCGGCCTGCTCAGCCTGGGCCGGCCCGGCCACCTCGACGCGCTGTTCCGGTCGGCAGGCTTCGACGATGTCGCGACGACCGCCATCGACGCGGTGTTTCGCCTGCCCTCGGTCGACCACTACCTCGCCTTCGTTCGCGACTCGGCGAGCCCGATCCTGCAGATCCTCGGTGGCCTGAATGCGGCGGCGGCCGAAGCGGCCTGGGGCGAGATGCGCGAGCGCCTGATGGCCTTCACCACAAGCACGGGGTGGGAGGGGCCGAACGAGTTGCTGTTGACGGCGGGGCGCTGCCCCAGGGAGACCCCATGACGCACGCACGCCACCACCGGCCGGTGCCCACGTTCGCCGGGGGGCGCCGACACTTTCTTCGCGCCGGTTCTGCAGGGCTCGCGGCGCTGGCTTCGCTGTCGATGGGTCGGCCTGCCGATGCCGCTCTGGGCGATCCGATGCGCATCCTCTGTAGCGGGCCACCGGGCAGCATCCCTGACCTGGTCGCGCGCAGCGTCGGCGACCAACTGCTCTTTACCCAAGGTCAGCGTGTCGTCGTCGACAACCGGCCGGGTGCCGCCGGGCAGATCAGCGTCGGCGCCTTGAAGGCGGGCGCGGCGGACGGGTCGACGCTGCTGCTGGCGCAAGGGGCCATCGCCACGGTGTATCCGTATCTCTACAACAAGCTGGCCTACGACCCGGCGACCGACCTGCAGCCGGTGTGTCTGGCCAGCGAGATGTCGCTTGCCCTCGCCGTGGGCCGGGCCGTACCCACGGAGGTGACGACGCTTGCCGGCTTCATCGCCTGGGCGCGGCAGCACCCGGGCCAGGCCAATCTCGGTTCGCCCGGCACGGGCACCTTGCCGCATTTGCTCGAGGCCATGCTGTTGCGCAAGGAAGGGGTCGCGTGGCAGCACGTGCCGTACACCGGCGGCCCGCCCGCGGTGACGGACCTGATGGGCGGCCAGATTGCCGGGCTTGTGCTGCCCGAGGGCCTCCTGCGCCAACACCACGCCGCCCGACGTGTGCGGGTGCTGGCCACCTCCGGCCCCGCACGCAGCAGCTACCTGCCCGAGGTGCCTTCGTTCGTCGAGCAAGGGCATCCCGACCTCGTGGTCAAGGAGTGGTTCGCGTTCTTTGCTTCGGGTCGGGTGCCCCAGGCGGCGGTCGAGGCCGCTTCAGCAGCACTGCGCGAGGCCATCGGTCGCCCTGAACTGGCCGCCGCCTTCGCGCAGGCGGGCATGACGCCTGCCTGGAGTTCGTCGGCCGAGCTTTCGGCCCGCATCGCCCGCGAACAGCGCTACTGGCAGCCCGTGCTGCGAGCCAACGACATCCGGGCCGACTGAGACCGTCGGGGGCCGGGCGGGCGAGGCGCGGGCCCGCTCACTGGCGCAGCACCAGGTTCGGCAGCCACATGCCGACCGAGGGCACGTAGGTGATGAGCAGCAGCGTGGAGATCATCACCAGCAGCGGCTGCCAAACCTTCCGCGCCACCTGCAGGATGCTGCGCTCCGCCACGGTGGCCGCCACGTACAGCGCGATGCCGTAGGGCGGCGTGATGAAGCCGATGGTGAGGTTGAACACCACGATCAACGCGAAGTGCACCGGGTCGACGCCGTACTTCATGGCCAGCGGCATCAGCACCGGCACCAGGATCAGCATCGCGGCAATGCTCTCCATGAACATGCCCACCACCAGCAGCAGCACGTTGACGATGAGGAGGTAGGTCGCCGGGTTGCTGCTGAACTCCCGCAGCAGCGTGCCCACGGAGTCGGCGACGCGGGCGTTCGAGACCAGCCACGAGAAGATGCTGGCCGAGGCCAGGATGATCATCACGCTGGCCGAGATGGCCGCCGCGCGCAGGATGATCCGCGGCAGTACGCGCCACTTCAGCTCGCGGTGCAGGAAGATGCCCACCACGAGCCCGTACAGCACCGCGACGGCGGCGGCCTCGGTGGGCGTGAAGATGCCGCCGATGATGCCGCCCACGATGATCACCGGCAGCCCCATGGCCGGGATGGCGTTGACGAAAGTGCGGACCAGGGTGCCCCGATCGAACGGCGTCGTCACCCGGTACTGCGGCCCGGCGCGGCGGGCGTACAGGTAGCTGATGCCCAGCAGGCCGGCGGAGGCGATGAGCCCCGGCACGATGCCAGCCAGGAACAGCGCGCCCACCGAGATGTTGGAGATGGAGGCGATCACCACCATCAGCAGGCTCGGGGGGATGATGGCGGCCAGCGACCCTCCGGCGGCGATGATGGCGGCGGCGAAGTCGCGGTCGTAGCCGCGCCGCCGGATCTCGGGCTGCATGATCGAGGAGATGGCCGCGGTGTCGGCAGAGCCCGACCCCGAGATGGCGCCCATGCCCGTGGCGGCCATCACCGACAGCAGCAGCAGGCTGCCGGTGATCCAGCCCACCAGCGCATCGGCCAGCGCCACGATGCGCCGCGAGATGCCGCCCGCGTCCATGATGAGGCCGGCGATGACGAAGAACGGGATGGCCATGATCGTGAAGCTGTCCAGCCCGGCGTAGAGGCGCTGCGCCACGATGGCCACGGGCACGTCCATCACCATCGTCAGGATGACGAGCGACGAGACGCCGAGCGCGAAGACGATCGGCGCGCCGAACAGCAGCAGGAAGAGGAACAGTCCGAAGCCGAGCGCCATGGTCGAAGAGGTCGATCAGAGCGCGTCGGTGGCCGCCGGCCCTGGCGCGCCGCGCCATTGGCGCACGGCCATGTCCAGCACTTCGACGGCGAAGTACAACGGGCCCACCAGCAGCCCCAGGTAGGGCACCCACATCGGCATGCCCAGGGTCGGCGTGGTCTGGAACTGGCCCTGGCGCAGCATCGGCACGGCACCGACCACGACGGCCGCCAGGAACGCGAGCCCGAGCAGCGAGGTGGCCGCTGTCAACATGCGCCTGAGTGGCGGCGGGAACAGGTTGACCAGTGCGTCGATGCGGGCATGCAGGTCCTGCCGCGCCGCGATGCCCGCGCCCACCAGCACCATCCAGATCTGCGCCAGCGTGGCCACCTCGGTGGAGCTGGCGATGGAGTAGTTGAAGAAGTAGCGGCCGCCCACCTGCACCCAGACGGCCAGCGTCATGATGACGAAGCAGGCCACCGCCCACGCCGCCGCCGCGGTGCGAACGGCGGCGAGGGCGCGTGAGTACCAGAGCAAGGCGTCGCCCGGCGAAGTGGATCTGCGCGATGCCGCGGCGCGGGCCTCGCCGGAAACGCTACTTCGTGCCCTGGATGACCTCGAGGATCTTCTTCTGCGTGTCGGTCTTGATGAAGTCGCCGTAGACCTTGCCGACGGCACTGCGGAAGGTGGTGAGGTCGGGCGCCGTGATCTTCACGCCGGCCTTCTTCAGCGTCTCCAGGCGCGCCATGTCGCTGCGCGCGTACTCGGCGCGCTCGATCACGGCCGATTCGCGGCCCGCCTTCAGCAAGGCGGCTTGCACCTCGGCCGGATAGGCCTTGAACTTCGCCTCGGACATGATGAGCGGCGAGATCAGCACCGTCCAAGACACCATGGCCCAGTTCGGCGCCACCTCGAAGAACTTCTGCGCGTGGTAGTTGGTGTTGGCGGCCTCGGCGCCGTCGACGACGCCGCTTTGCAGTGCACCGTAGAGCTCGCCGTAGGCCAGCGGCGTCGGGTTGGCGCCCAGCGCCTTGAACGACTCGACGTGCGCCGGGTTCTGCATCGTGCGGATCTTCAGGCCCCGCAGGTCGGCCGCCGTGTTGATGACCTTCTTGGTCATGATGTGGCGAACGCCCGCCGTGTACAGGCCCAGCACGCGGTAGCCGCGCTTGGCCGCGGCCTCGCCGATGACGTCGATGAGCGGCCCGTTCAGTGCACTCTCGAGGTGGGCCTGGTCGCGGAACAGGAAGGGCAGGTCCAGCGTCACGAGGTCGGGGATGAAGTTGGTCAGCACCGCATTCGCCGGCACCGCCACGTCCACCAGGCCGAGCGGGAGCCCTTCGATCAGTTCGCGTTCGTTGCCCAGCTGGTTGTTCGGGAAGATCGCGACGTTGACCTTGCCGCCGGTGGCCGCGCCCAGGCGCTTGGCGAAATCCGCCAGGCCCACGTGGTAGGGCTCGTCGGGCGCTGCCGAGTGCGCGGCCTTGAGGTTCAGCGTCTGCGCCGGGGCCTGCACGGCGAAGCTCACCGCCGCGGCGCCCAGGGCCAAGAGCGTGCAGCGACGAGCAGACAGGAACGTGCTTGACATGGCTTCTCTCCTACGGGGTGGATGTTCGAGTGACATGAGCTCGCGGGCTCAGGACGCATGGACCGTGCCAGCGGCCGGTCTGGGGCTGGCCGCCGGCGTGTCGCGCATGACGAGCAGCGTGGCATGCGAGGCGGAGATGACGACGTCGCCGTCCTGGTTCAGCAGCTCCACGGTCTCGGTGACGACGCCGCGGCCGGGCTTCTTCGTCGGCCGCATCGAGGCCAGGCGCACGCGCACGTGCACGCGGTCGCCGCTGACGATGGCCTTGCGAAAGCGCACCTCGTCCCAGCCGATCGAGGCGACGGAGGTCGTCTCGTACAGGCCGAGCTCGGACTTCAGCCCCTCCATCAGCGCCAGGCCGAACAGCCCGTGCGCGATGCGGCGTGGGAAGCCCATCGAACGTGCGAACGCATCGTCGCGGTGCAGTTGGTGGTGGTCGTGCGTGAGATCGGAGAAGCGCTGCAGGTCCTCGTCACTGATCTGGTGCGCGCGCGTCTCGAAGCAGCGGCCGATCTCGACGTCTTCGTAGTACAGGCTCTGCGGCAGGCGTTGCACGGCGCCTCCTCAGGCGGGCCTGGTCGCGAGCAGGCCCAGCTTGTCGAGCACGCTGCGCAGCTTGGGCAGAAGCGCAGCCGGCAGCGGCAGGCGGGGCGGGCGCGGGTCGCCCACCGGGTGGCCGACCAGGGCCATCGCGGCCTTGGTGGCGCCGACGTAGAGGTCACCCGAGATGGCGTCCATCAGCGGCAGCACCTTGCGGTAGAGCGAGAAGCCGGGTTCGAGCGCTGGCGAGCCGACGGTCTTGTCGTACAGCTCGCGCGACATGGCCGGTGCGATGTTCGCGAACACCGAGACGTAGCCCTGCGCGCCGATGCGGAACCCTTCCCAGGGGTGGTAGCCGGCAAAAACCGTCATGCGGTCGCCGCAGGCGTCGAGGATGCGCGTCGTGCGGTGGGGGTCGCCGCTGGACTCCTTGATGTAGCGCACGTTGTCGATGCGGCTCAGGCGCGCCACCAGGTCGGCCTTCAGGTCGACGTTCGAGGTGAACGGGTTGTTGTAGACCATGATCGGGATGGACAGCGCCTCGCCGATCTTGCTGTAGTGGACGAACAACTCGTCGGGCGTGGGTGAGCTGTAGTAGGGCGGCACGACCATCACGCCATCGGCGCCGAGTTCCTGCGCCTCGCGGCTGAACGCCACCGCTTCCTGCGTCCACTCGGCGGCCGTGCCCACGATCACCGGCACGCGTTTGCGGGCCTGCTCGACCACGATGCCGGCGACGCGGCGCCGCTCCTCGCGGGTCTGCGACAGGAACTCGCCGGTGCTGCCGAGCGGAATCAGGCCCTGGGTGCCTTGCTCGATCTGCCAGTCGACGAAGCCGCGCAGCGTGGCCTCGTCGAGGCTGCCGTCGGCCTTGAACGGCGTGACCATGACCGTGTAGCTGCCCTTGAACATGTGCACCAACCCCCGGGTTGCCGGGCCCGACGCAGGCCTGGCGAAAGTTGATCACATTCTTGCCTTAAGGTCAAAGATTGATCACACTGTCTTCTCGTCGAACGCCGATTTCACTTGCGGTTGCGGAAGCGCGTCGATCATGCCTTTCATCGAGATCACGGGATCTGATCACAACGAGGACCAGCGGCGCCTCCTGGGCCAGCGCCTGACGGCGGGCCTGGTCGAGGCGTTCTCGATCGAGCCCGGCATCGTCACGATCTACTTCCAGCCGGTGCCGCCCGCGGCCTACGTGCACGCCGGGCAGCTGGCCCCGCCCGGGGCCATGCGCCAGTTCCTGAAGGTGCACGCATTCCCGCGCGAGCTCGCGCTCAAGCGCCGCGCCGCCCGGCTGCTGACGGACGCCGTCGTCGACGTCACCGGGGCGCAGCCGAAGGACGTCATCGTCTACTTCCTCGACCGCGAGAAGCACGACGTGGCCCATGGCGGTGTGCTGGCCTGCGACTGAGCGTGCGGCCCCGTGGCCGCTGCGAATTCACTGAACGAGTGCTGACCCCGAGGACCCCGGATGGATTTCTTCTACACGCAGGAACAGAAGATGGTGCGCGAGACGGCGCGCAAGTTCGCCGAGAGCACCATCCTGCCGGCGGCCGCCGGCATCGACCGCGATGACCGCTTCCCGCGCGAGATCTACCGCGGCCTCGCCGCACTCGGCCTGTTCGGCGTCAGCCTGAGCGAGCAGGCCGGCGGCAGCGGCCTGGACACCACGGCGGCGTGCATCGCCATGGAGGAGATAGCGCGCTGCTCGGGGGCCGTGGGCAACATGTACGCGATCCCGGTCGAGGCGGCGCAGCTGCTGCACGAGCATGGCAACGACAGCCAGCGCGCCTGGATCCCGCGCATCCTGGACGGCAGCGCCATCTCCGCCACGGGCGTCACCGAGTCCGACGCCGGCTCGGACGTTGCCGGCATGCGCACGACCGCGCTGCTCGACGGCGACCACTACGTCATCAACGGCAGCAAGGCCTGGGTCACCTTCGGCCAGGTGTTCGACTTCATGATGGTTTTCGCCAAGACCACCCGCGAGCCGGGGCACCACAACATCAGCTGTTTCCTCGTCGAGGCCGACCGCCCCGGCATCGTGCGCGGGCGCAACGAGGAGCTGCTGGGCATGCACGGCCTGGAGGACTGCCAGGTCACCTTCGACAACGTGCGAGTACCGGTGCACAACCGCATCGGCCCCGAGAACCGCGCCTTCAAGATGGCGATGGGCAACTTCAACTTCAGCCGCCTGATGATGTCGTCGATGGCGCTGGGCATGGCGCGCGCCGCCTTCGAGGACGCCCACCGCTACGCCAAGGATCGGCGGCAGTTCGGCCAGGCCATCTTCGACTTCCAGGCCATCCAGTTCATGCTCGCCGACATGTCGATGGACATCGCCGCCGCGCGGCTGCTCATCCACCACGCGGCGCGCCTGTTCGACGCCGGCCAGCCGATCGCCAAGGAGGCCGCGCACGCCAAGCTCTTCACCACCGACATGGCGATGAAGCACGCCTCCAACGCGCTGCAGATCCACGGCGGTGCCGGCTACTCGCGGCACCACCGCGTCGAGCGCATCTTCCGCGACGTGAAGCTGGCGCAGATCTACGAAGGCACCAACCAGATCCAGCGCGTGATCATCGCGCGCCAGGTCGACAAGGAAATGAGCTGAACGCGATGGCAGGCATCATCACCGCGGCGCAGGCGGCGGCGCTGGTCAAGGACGGCGACGTGCTCGTCGTCGGTGGCAACGGCGGCACCGGTGCGCCGGAGGCCTTGCTCACCGAGCTGGAGAAGCGCTTTCTCGCCGAGGGCTGCCCCGGCGCGCTCACGCTCTTCCATGTCACCGGCATCGGCGCGGTGACGGAGAAGGGCCTGTGCCGGCTGGCGCACCCCGGGCTGGTCTCGCGCGTCATCGGCGGCAACTTCGGCCTGCAGCTGCCGTTCATGAAGCTGATCGTCGAGAACCAGATCGAGGCCTACAACTTTCCGCAGGGCGTGATGACCCAGCTTTGCCGTGCCATGGCCGGCCGCCAGCCCGGCGTGCTCACGCACGTGGGGCTGAAGACCTACATGGACCCGCGCCAGGACGGTGGGCGCATGAACGCGCGCACGACCGAGCAACTGGTGAGCGTGATCGAGATCGACGGCCGCGAGTACCTCTTCTACCGGGCCCCCGTGCCGACGATCGCCTTCCTGCGCGGCACCAGCGCCGACGAGGACGGCTACATCTCCATGGAGCACGAAGCGACGACGCGCGAGGACCTCTCCATCGCGCAGGCCGTGCACAACGCCGGCGGCACCGTGGTCTGCCAGGTGAAGCGGTTGGCCCGTCGGGGTGCCTTGCACGCGCAGATGGTCAAGATCCCCGGCTTCCTGGTCGACCACGTGGTGGTCGAACCAGAGCAGATGCAGACCTACGCCACCCGCTATGAGCCGAGCCGCTCGGGCGAGATGCCGGTGCCGATCTCGAGCCTGCGCCCCGACCCGCTGACCGACAAGCGCGTGATGGCGCGCCGCGCCGCCTTCGAGCTTTGCCGGGGCGACGTCGTCAATCTCGGCGTCGGCGTTTCCGCCATGATCCCCAACGTCGCGGCCGAGGAGGGCGTCGAAGAGCAGATCACGCTCACCGTGGAATCGGGCGTGATCGGCGGCGTGCCCGGCCACGGGCGGGAGTTCGGCACGGCGGTGAACCCACGGGCGATCGTCGACCAGGCCTACCAGTTCGACTTCTACGACGGCGGCGGCTTGAACTGCGCCTTCCTGTCCTTCGCGGAGGTGGACAGCGAGGGCAACGTCAACGTCACGCGCTTCGGCAACCGCTATGACGGCTCGGGCGGCTTCATCGACATCTCGCAGAACAGCCGCCGCCTCGTCTTCAGCGGCACCTTCACCGGCGGCAAGCTCGACGTGCGCGTGGAGGAAGGCCGGCTCGCGATCCACAAGGACGGCGAGTTCCGAAAGTTCGTGCGCCAGGTGGGCCAGATCAGCTTCAGCGGCCAGCTCGCGCGCGAGCGCGGGCAGGAGGTTCTGTTCATCTCCGAGCGCGCCGTCTTCAAGCTGGAGGCCGACGGCCTCGTGCTGGTGGAGATCGCCCCCGGCGCGGACCTGCAGCGCGACGTGCTGGACCGCATGGACTTCGCGCCGCGGGTCAGCACCGCCCTGCTCAGCATGGACGAGCGCATCTTCCGCGAAGGGCCGATGGGGCTCGTGCTGCGCGAAGCAGCGGCAGCACTACGTCGCGGCGCGGGGCGGGCGGCATGATCAACGCCCGGCAGCTTCAGGGCGTCACGGTGGCCACCGTGCTGCCCTTCGACGAGAAACTGGCCATCGACTGGGGCAGCTACGAACGCCTGCTCGACTACTGTGCGCGCCGGCCGGGCATCGTGGCCGTGTTCGTCAACGGCCACGCCGGCGAGGTGGCGACGCTGACGCCCGAAGAGCGCGAGGAAGTCATCCGGCGCACGCGGAGATTCCTGGGGCCCGCCGTGCCGCTGATGGCGGGCATCGTGGCTTACGGCACCAGCGAGGCGGTAGCCCGGGCCCGAGAGGCCGAGAAGGCGGGCGCCGACGTGGCGGTGCTGTTCCCGTTCCCGCAGTACTCGGGCGGTGGCGGGGCCGACCCGCAGGCCGGGATGCGCTACGTCGAGGCGGTGCGCGCAGCCGTCCACATCCCGTTGTCGATCTTCCAATACCCGTTGCGTTCGGGTGCGGGTTTCTCCACCGAGGTGCTGTGCCGCATGGCGCAGGTGCCCGGAGTCATCGCCATCAAGGAAGGCAGCGGCGACATCGCGGCCTACGAGGACAACTGGCGCGCGCTCAAGGCGGCCGCACCGCAGGTGGCGATGCTGCCCTCGAACTTCGATTGGTTCCTGCCGCAGCTGGCTGTCGGCGCCGACGGCGTGCTGTCGGGCCTCGCGAGCCTGCTGCCCGATCTCTTCATCGAGCTCTGGCAGGCCACCGCCGATGCCGACCTGACCGCCCTGCGCCGCGCCAGCGACAGGCTGTACCCGATCGAGCGCGCGATCTACGGCGCGGCGCCCTTGATGGACATGCACACGCGCATCAAGGTCGCGCTGCAGCACCTCGGCGTCATCCACCATGCGCTGCCGCGGCCGCCGCTGATGCCCGTGGCTCCCGAGCTCGCGCAGCGCCTGCGCGGCGTGGTCGACGCCGCTGGGTTGCGCGGCCCGCGCGCCGGCTGACCTGGGCGGGTGGCGGCCGATGCACGACCGCGGCAACGAGGCACCGACGGCGCCCACACTTGCTCCGACAGGGCCCTCGGCACTGCAGCAGGCCGCCCCACGGCGCCTCGGCCGCACCGAGCTCTGGATGCCCCCGCTGGGACTCGGCGGCGCGGCCATCGGCAACCTGCATGGTGCCGTCGCCCCCGAGGTGGCGCAGGGCGTGCTGGCCGGCGCATGGTCGGGCGGCGTGCGCTACTTCGACACGGCGCCGCTGTACGGCCGCGGGCTCGGCGAGCTGCGCGTCGGCGCGGCGCTGCGCGAGCACCCGCGCGACAGCTTCGTGCTGTCGAGCAAGGTCGGCTGGCGCACCGCGCCCTTGCAGCGCGACGTGGCGGCACCGGCGGCGTTGCCGTTCGCGCTGCATTGCGACTACAGCCGCGAGGGCACGTTGCGCTCGGTGGAAGACAGCCTGCACCGGCTCGGCCTCGAGCGGCTCGACGCCGTCTTCGTGCACGACGTCGACCCGTACAACCACGGCGAGGCCTACCCGGCGAAGTTGCGTGCCGTGCTCGAAGGGGCGCTGCCGGCCCTGCACGAGTTGCGCCGGGCCGGCCTGGTGCGTGCCGTCGGCGTGGCCGTGAACAGCGTCGAGGTCTGCCAGGACGTGCTGCGCGAGGCGACGGTCGATGCCTTCCTGCTCGCTGGTCGATACACCCTGCTCGACCGCAGCGCCGGCGAACAGCTGCTGCCCGAGTGCGCGCGGCGGGGCGTCGGGGTCATCCTGGGCGCGCCGTTCAACACCGGCGTGCTGGCCGCGGGCGCCACGGCCCATGCACGCTACAACCACCGCCCGCTGCAGGCCGACATCGCTGCCCGCGTGCAGCGCCTGCAGCGCGCGTGCGAGGGCCACGGCGTCAGCCTGCTCGCCGCCGCACTGCAGTTCCCGCTCACGCATCCCGCCATCGCCGCCGTGCTGCCCGGGCCGCACACGCCGGACCAGATGCGCGGTGTCCTGGCCGCATTCCACGAGCCGGTGCCGCAGGCGCTGTGGGACGAGCTGGCGCTGGCCGCGCGTGACGAAGGAGAACCCCATGCTCATTGAGGTGACGCGGCCGGCCGACCACGTGATGCTGATCCGCCTCGCGCGGCCCGAGGCACGCAACGCGCTCAGCCGCGCGCTGCTGCGCGAGTTGGCGGCGCAATTGGCGGCGGCCGAAGCCGACCCCGAGGTCCGCGTGGTGGTGCTCGCGGGCGATGACCGCGCCTTCTCCGCCGGTGCCGATATCAAGGAGATGGACGATGGCGGCATCCCGATGTGGGGTCAGGCCGATCGCCTGCTCGCCTGGAAGGCCATCGAACGGTTCTCCAAGCCGCTGGTCGCCGCCGCCAACGGCTGGGCGCTGGGTGGTGGCTGCGAACTGCTGCTGCTGGCCGACATCGTCGTGCTGGGCGACAACGCAAGGCTCGGCTTTCCGGAAGTCAGAATTGCCGCCTTCCCCGGCGATGGCGGCACGCAACGCCTGCCACGCGCCGTGGGCAAGACACGCGCGATGTGGATGATGATGGGTGGCGAGACCATCGATGCCACCACCGCCTGCGCCTGGGGCCTGGCGGTGGAGGTGGTGCCGGCGGCGCAGGCCGTGCCGCGTGCGTTGCAGATGGCGGCGCTGGTGGCCGGCATGTCGCCGGTGGCCGTGGGCATGATCAAGCAAGAGGTGTTGATGAGTTTCCAGAAGCCGCTGGACGAGAGCCTGAGCCTGGAGCGCAAGCTGCTCCTGTGGCAGACCGCCGACCACGACGAAGGCATCGCTGCCTTCATCGAGAAGCGGCCGCCCGTCTTCGGCCGGCGATGAAGTCGCGAGCCATCCCGGCGCGGCCCGCACCGCGGGCGCCGGCGCGGCAGCGCAAGACGACCTTGCCGCACTCGCGCAAAGCGCCACTGGGGGGCTCGCGCCTCGTCGCGGCCGCCGACGACGAGACCAGCGTCACCTCGGTGGAGCAGACCACCAACCTGATCCGCCAGGCGATCGTGCAAGGGCACTACGGGCCGGGCGAGCGCATCAAGATCTCCGAGGCGGCCGAGCGCTTCAGTGTCAGCGCCATGCCGGTGCGCGAGGCGCTGCGCAAGCTGGAGGGCGAGGGGATCGTCAGCATCTCGCCCAACCGCGGGGCCACGGTGCGGCCGGTGGACGAGAAGTTCATCGAGGACATCTACGAAGTGCGCACGATGCTCGAGATCATGATCCTCGGGCGCTGCATCGAGGCGCTGACGCTGGCCAAGCTGAAGTGGCTGGAGGAACTGATCGACCGCCACCGCGCCGCGGTGGCGGCGGCCGACATCGCCGGCACGCTGGACAGCGCCCGAATCTTCCATCTCGCCCTGTTCGAGATCGGTGGCAACCACGAGGCGGAACGCCTGTTCCAGCGGGGCTGGGACACCATCCTCGCGCTGCGCCTGCGCTTCGGCTACAGCAGCGAGCGCCTGGAGCACATGGCGCTGGAGTTCCAGGCGCTCATCACCTCGCTTCGCCGGCGAGATGCGCGCGAAGCCGAGGCGGTGATCCGCATGCACAACCGAGCCGGCATGGAAGACCTCCTGCACCGCATCGCCGAGGCGCGCTCGCCGGCCCGGCCCACCTGAACGCCATCGAACCGACTGCCATGACACAAATCCGCATCGCTGCCGCCGGGCACACCTTCCTGGCCGAGACGCACCCCGAGGCCCCCCGCACGGTGGCCGCGTTCCTGCGCCTGCTGCCCTACCGCCAGAAGCTCATCCACGTGCGCTGGAGCGGCGAGGGCGTGTGGATCCCGCTTGGTGAGTTCAAGCTCGGCGTGGAGTTCGAGAACCACACGAGCCATCCCTCGGTGGGCGACCTGCTGTTCTACCCGGGCGGCTACAGCGAGACGGAGATCATCCTCGCCTACGGCAGTTGCTGCTTCGCCAGCAAGATGGGGCAGCTGGCCGGCAATCACTTCCTGACCATCGTGCAAGGGCGGGAGCAACTGCCGGCGCTGGGCCGCAAGGTGCTCTGGGAAGGCGCGCAGGACGTCACCTTCGAACTGGCGTGAGCAACGCCGCTGCTGCCGGGAGCCTGGCCGTGAACGACTTCGACTTGATCGTGCGGGACGCCGACATCGCGACGGTCGGCGACCGCTACCGCGCCGACATCGGCATCCGTGGCGGGCGCATCGTGGCCATCGCGCAGTCGCTGCCTGGTGGGGCGGCCGAAGTGATCGATGCGCGCGGGCGCCTCGTCACCCCAGGCGGTGTCGACGGGCACTGCCACTTCGACCAGCCCACCAGCGACGGCTCGAAGTTCGCGGACGACTTCTTCACCGGCACGCGTTCGGCGGCCTGCGGCGGCACGACGACGGTGATTCCCTTCGCGTGCCAGCAGAAGGGGCACTCGCTGCAGGAGGCGGTGGACGACTACCACCGCCGCGCGCAGGGCAAGGCGGTGATCGACTACGCCTTCCACCTCATCGTCTCGGACCCCACGCGCCGGGTCACGCAGGAGGAGCTGCCGCGGCTCATCGAGCAGGGCTACACGTCGGTCAAGATCTACATGACCTACGACGACCTGAAGCTCGACGACCGCCAGATCATCGACGTGCTGGCGGCGGCGCGCCGCCACGGTGCCATGACCATGGTGCACGCCGAGAACAGCGACTGCATCGCCTGGCTCACCGAGCACCTGCTGGCGGCCGGGTTTACGGCGCCGAAGTACCACGCGAGCTCGCGCCCGATGGCGGTGGAGCGCGAGGCCACGCACCGGGCCATCGCGCTGTCGGAACTGCTGGACACGCCGATCTTGCTCGTGCACGTCTCCGGCCGCGAGGCGGTGGAGCAGATCCACTGGGCACGTGGCCGCGGCCTGCCGATCCATGCCGAGACCTGCCCGCAGTACCTCTTCCTCAGCGCCGAGGACCTGGGCATCGTCGACGACGATCCGTTGCACGGCGCGCGCTGCATCTGCAGCCCGCCGCCCCGCGACAAGGCGAACCAGAAGTTCATCTGGAACGCGCTGGCGAGCGGCCTCTTCACGATCTTCTCTTCCGACCACGCGCCGTTCAACATGGCGGGCCCGAGCGGCAAGCGGGTGGCCGGCGACGATGCTCCTTTCAGCCGCGTCCCCAACGGCGTGCCGGGCGTGGAGACGCGCCTGCCGCTGCTGCTGAGCGAGGGCGTGCTCGGCGGGCGCATCGACATTCACCGCTTCGTCGAGCTGACCGCCACCAACCCGGCGCGCCTGTACGGCCTGTACCCGAGGAAGGGCACGATCGCCGTGGGCAGCGATGCCGATCTCGTGATGTGGTCGGTGTTCGAGCCCGGGCAGGAGCTCCGGCTCGAGCACGGCATGCTGCACAGCGCCGCCGACTACACGCCCTACGAGGGGCGCAGCCTGCGCGCCTGGCCGGCCCTGACGCTTTCACGCGGGCGCACGGTGTGGCGCGACGGCCAATTCCTGGCTCAGCCGGGTGATGGCGCCTTCCTGCCCTGCCTGCGGCCGAACGCGCCACGCAGCAGCAGCCCGCTCGACCAGTGGCTGGCGCCCGTCAGTCCTTGAGGGGCGGTCCTTGATGCACCGTCCTCGATGCATTGACTTCGCAAAGCGACCGGTCTAGTCTAGATCGCATGAAACGAGGTCTCGTAAGCGCTGTGGACGACACTGCCCGCACGTCGAAAGCCCGGCGAGCGGCGGGTGCCCCGGTGCGCAGCCGCAGCGAGCGTGCGTCGGGGCGCGGCGACACCCGCCGAGCGCTCGTCTGGTGTGGCACCGAGCTGCTCACCGAGCGTGGTTTCCAGGTCACCGGCATCGACGAGGTGCTCAAGCGCGTCGGCGTGCCCAAGGGTTCGTTCTATCACTTCTTCGCCAACAAGCACGAGTTCGGCGAGGCGGTCATCCAGAACTACGTCGGGTACTACGCGCGCAAGATGACGCGCATCTTCGACGACCCGTCGCTCGGCCCTCTTGCGCGCCTGCGGCTCTTCGTCGAAGACGCCAAGCGCGGCATGCACCGGTACGGCTACCGGCGCGGTTGCCTCATCGGCAACCTCGGGCAGGAGCTCGCCAGCCTCGACGACGCCTTCCGCGAGCAGCTCGAGGCCGTGTTGCTGTCGTGGGAGAAGCGCGTGGCCGGTTGCCTGAAGGAGGCCATCGAAGCCGGCGAACTGGCCGCCGGCAGCGATGCCGCGGCGCTGTCGCGCTTCTTCTGGATCGGCTGGGAAGGGGCGGTGCTGCGGGCCAAGCTCACGCGCAATGCGGAGCCGTTGGACCAGTTCGCCGACCTGTTCTTCGAGAAGATCGCGGTGCCCGCGCCCTTGCCCACGCGCTCGCCCACGGCCAACACCACGACCACGACCACCCGGCGCGCACGCGGGCGTTGAATGGCGCGAAGCGTGCCCCTAAGGGTGGCGCAAAGGCCCTGCCTCGCGCCGCGGGGACTCTCGGGGCGGGGCTCGAGCATCCAGCCGTTCGAGGGTTTCCCCGGTCGCTTCTAGAGACGACCGGTCTATTATTTGCCCGTGGAATCCCTCATGCCGCGCACGCACGCATCGGCCTCATCTGCCTCTTTCGCCCTCCGTACGCAGGGACGGGCGCATGGCTGAGCCCTTGCTCGCCCTGAAGGACCTGGGCAAGCAGTTCGGCGGCGTGCAGGCCGTGAGGGACCTCAGCTTCGTCGTCGGTGCGGCCGAGATCGTCGGGCTCATCGGCCCCAACGGCTCGGGCAAGTCGACGTCGGTCAACCTCATCTCGGGCACGTTGCCGCCGACGCGCGGCGACATCCACTTCGACGGCCGCAGCGTGACGCGCCTGGCGGTGAGCGAACGTGTGCCGCTGGGCCTGGCCCGCACCTTCCAGACCACCAGCGTCTTCGCCGAGTTCA
This sequence comes from Rubrivivax sp., assembly GCA_016790435.1. Lineage (GTDB taxonomy): Bacteria > Pseudomonadota > Gammaproteobacteria > Burkholderiales > Burkholderiaceae_C > Rubrivivax. Next base: position 19,635 of record JAEUPE010000024.1, read on the forward strand.
CCGTGCGCGAGCAGGTGCTGGCGGCCTGCCATGCGCGCTACCGGACCAGCGCGCTGGGCTCGGTTTTTCGCAGCTCGCGGGCGCGCACGGAAGCGCGGGAGCAGGCCGCGAAGACCGATCAGATCCTGGCCTTCGTCGGCCTGTCGGCCGTGGGCGACGAGTTGTCTTCGGCAATCTCCTCGGCGCAGCAGCGCCTGCTGATGATTGCCACGGCCCTGGCCACCGAGCCGCGCCTGCTGTTGTTGGACGAACCCGCTGCGGGCATGGTGGCCAAGGAACGCAAGGAGCTCGCCGGCCTCATCGGCCGCATCCGCGAGAGCGGCACGGCGGTGCTGGTGATCGAGCACCACATGGGCCTGATCATGGAGGTGTGCTCGCGCATCGTCGTGCTCAACTTTGGCCAGAAGATCGCCGAGGGCACGCCGGCCGAGATCCAGCAGAACCCGGCGGTCGTCGACGCCTACCTGGGTGGAGCGTCGTCATGACGAACCCGTCGGCGAACGCGGCATCGAGCCTGGCCCCGGGCCCGACCTCGGGCACGACGCCGCGCGCCATGCTGAGCGTGCACGACCTGCACGCCGGCTACGGCAAGACCGATGTGCTGCACGGGCTCGGCTTCGAGGTTCGGGCCGGCGAATGCGTGGCGCTCGTCGGCGCCAATGGTGCGGGAAAGAGCACCACGCTCAAGTGCATCTGCGGGCTCGTGCCGGTGCGCCAGGGCCGCATCGAGTTCGAGGGGCAGCGCATCGACGGCCTCGCCGGCCACGATGTCGTGCGCCGCGGCATCACCATGTGCCCCGAGGGCCGGCAGGTCTTCCCCGACATGAGCGTGCGCGAGAACCTCGAGATGGGTGCCCACACGCGGCGCGACAAGGCGCAGGTGCAGGACCTCGAAGCCATGATGGACCTCTTCCCGGTGCTGCGCGCGCGCTCGAAGCAGCGCGCGGGTACGCTTTCAGGCGGCGAGCAGGAGATGCTGGCCATCGCGCGCGCGCTGATGGCCAAGCCCAGGCTGTGCCTCTTCGACGAACCTTCGCTCGGACTCGCGCCCAAGATCGTGGCCGAGGTCGAGCAGACCCTGGCCCGCGTCAAGGCCATGGGCGTGACGGTGCTGCTCGTGGAGCAGAACGCGTCGATGGCCTTGCGCCTGGCCGACCGGGCCTACGTCTTCGAGGCCGGCGAGATCGTGTTGCAGGGCACCGGCACCGAGTTGCAGGCACACCCTGAAGTGAGCAAGGCCTACCTCGGGTACTGAGGCGCAGGCATGAAGGCAGTGAACCCAATCCACATGGAGACGAACGCATGAACAAGATCGCAAGAACCCTGGGCGTGGCCGCGGCCGCGCTGGCGTGCTTCGGTGCCGGCGCGGCGCAGAAGGAGCTCGTCATCGGCGTCAACGACTCGCTCACCGGGCCCGGCGCCGTCTACGGCCTGCCGCAAGCGAACTCGGTGCAGATGGCCGCCGACGAGATCAACGCCGCTGGCGGCATCAAGGCCGGCGGCGATGTCTACCGCCTGCGCGTCATCGCCAACGACGACAAGGCGAACCCGACCGAAGCCACCAACAGCGTGCGCAAGCTGATCGACCGCGACGGTGTGAAGTACCTGCTGGGCTTCTGCTGCTCGGGCCCGACCAGCGCCGTGGCCTCGTTCATCGAGCGCGAGAACGCACTCATGTTGGTGGGCAACGCGGCCGAGCGCGCCATCACGGCTAAGGGCCTGCCCAACCTCTTCCGCACGCGGCCGCCGGCCGACTTCACCGGCGCCGCCGCTGGCGTGTTCGTGGGCAAGCGGGGCGCCAAGTCGGTGGCGGTGATCGGCTCGCTCGACGTCGGCTTCTACACGCAGTACCTCGAGGCCTTCGAGCGCGAGTTCGCCAAGTCCGGCGGCAAGATCGTCGCCAAGGAGACCTTCGGCCTGAAGGACCGCGACATGACGCCGCAGCTCACCAAGGTGCGCGCGCTCAACCCCGACGCACTGCTCGTGCTGGGCTACGTGGAGCCGGCGGCCTTCGTCTACCGCCAGGCCACCGAGCTCGGCATGAAGATCCCGCGCTACGGCTTCACCAGCGGCAGCGAAGAGCAGTTCCTGCGCGTGGCCACCAGCGAGCAGATGGAGGGCGTGTGGGACCTGCGCCCCACCGAGCTCACCGTCGAGGCGCTGGCCGACACCGCCAAGAGCTACGTCGCCAACTACACCAAGCGCTTCGGTACGCCGCCCTCGCCCAGCTCGCCCTACGCCTACGACCAGGTCTACGTGCTGAAGCAGGCCATCGAGCGCGCGGGCTCCGCCGACGACCCGAAGAAGGTGATGGCCGAGGTGCGCAAGGTGACGGTGCCCAAGGAGGCGGTGATGAAGTACCTGCCGGTGGCCGGCACCATGTTCGACGGCAACGGCCAGGCTTACACGTCCAACGGCGCCTTCCAGTGGCAGAAGGGCAAGTGGGTCTACGTGTCCGACCTGCCGTCCGACCCGTCGCTGTACTCGGAGTTCCTGCGCAGCCTGCGCAAGTGAACGCCGCGTGCCTTTGCTGACGATGCACACACCACGGGCCGGCGCATGATCCTCGAGATGCTGCAGCAGATGCTGAACGGGCTGGCCATCGGGTCGGTCTACACGGTCATCGCGCTCGGCCTGACCGTGGTCTTCGGCATCCTCGGCATCGCGCACTTCGCGCATGGCTCGGTGGCGATGTCGGGTGGCTACCTCACCTTCTGGTTCGGAGCGAACCTGGGCCTGGGCTTCTTTCCGGCCATGGCGCTGGCGATGCTCGCCGGTGCTTTGATCGGGCTCGCGATCGAACGCCTGGCCTACCGCCCGGTGCGCGACGCGCCGCACATCAACGCCTTCATCATCGCGCTCGGTCTGACGATGATGGTCGAGGGCATCAACCTCCTCGCCTTCGGCCCCGACCAGGTGGTGATCCAGACGCCCTACCGCGGCGTGCTCAACATCGCCGGCATCGCGGTGGCCGAGCTGCGGCTGCTCGTCATCCTCACCGCCTGCGTGCTCATCGGCGTCGTGGCGCTGCTCATCAGCCGCACCAAGACCGGCAAGTCGATCCGCGCCGTGGCCCAGAACCGGCCGGCCGCGGTGCTCATGGGCGTCAACGTGAACCGCGTCTCGGCCATCGTGTTCTCGGTGTCGTCGGCGCTCGGGGCGGCGGCCGGTGCCCTCGTCGGCGCGCTGCTGGCCATCGCGCCGGGCGTGGGCGAAGGCCTGGCGGTGAAGGGTTTCGCGGTGCTCATCCTGGGCGGGCTCGGCTCGATCCCGGGCGCCATCGTCGGCGGCGTCGTGCTGGGCGTGAGCGAGTCGCTGGCCGCGGGCTTCATCTCCTCGGCCTACAAGGACGTGATCGCCTTCGTGGTGATGATCGTCGTGCTGCTGTTCAGGCCCGAAGGCCTGTTGGGCAAGCGCTGAGTGGGCCATGAGCGCCATGAGTCCGCGATGAGCAAGCCTGCGTTTCGCATCGCCGCGCTGGCGGCCTTGATGGTGGCGGCGCTCGTGCTGCCGCATTTGATCAAGGTGCCGTACTTCCTGCACCTGATCATCCTGGCGCTCATCTGGGTGGTGCTGTCGCAGGGGCAGAACCTGATCCAGGGCTTCACGGGCTACGTCTCCATCGCGCAGGCCGGCTTCATGGGCATCGGCGCCTACAGCTCGACGCTGCTGAGCGTCAAACTCGGCTGGCCGGTGTGGGGCGCGATGGCCGCGGCGCCGCTGGTGACGGCCGTGCTGGCGCTGCTGGCCGGCTACCCGAGCCTGCGCGTGAAGGGGCACTACTTCGCCATCGTCACGCTGGCCTACAACATGGTCATCTTCATCGTGCTGATGACCTGGAGCTCGCTCACCGGCGGCGAGGCCGGCATCTCCAACGTGCCGCGGCCCGCCGATGTCGGCCTCGGCGGCTTCACCTGGACGCTCGGCGACCGGGTGGGCTACTACCACCTCGTGCTGCTGGCCGCCGTGCTGGCCACGGCGCTGTGCGCGTTGATCCTGCACTCCCGCGTCGGGCGCGTGCTGCTGGCCATCCGCCAGAACGAGGCGCTGATCGAGGCCGCTGGCGTGCAGGCCTGGCGCTACAAGCTGATGGCCTTCGTCGTGAGTGCCAGCCTGGCCGGCGTGGCCGGGGCGCTGTACGCGCATTTCATCGGCTTCCTGAACCCGGATGCCTTCGGCGTCGACCACTCGCTCAACGCCATCCTGGCCGTCATCCTGGGCGGCAGTGGCACACTCGCCGGGCCGGTGGTGGGCGCGTTCGCGGTGGTCTTCCTGCCCGAGTACCTGCGCGTGGCGGAGACCTACCGCCTCGTGATCTACGGCTTTGTGCTCGTCGTCGCCACCATCTTCATGCCGCGCGGCCTGGTACCGCTGGCCGGGCGGGGTTGGCGCCTGCTGATGGACCGTCTGCGGCCCTCCGATCGATGAGCGTGCTCAACGCCGAAGAGCAGAGCGCGCTGGCGGCCGCACGCGACTTTGCCGACACCCAGGTGCGGCCGCGCGCCGCCGCCTGGGCGCATGGCGCCGCAGACGCACGCGCCTTGCTCGTGCCCGCCGCGCAGGCCGGCCTGCTCGGCCTGGAGGTGCCGGTGGCGCAGGGCGGGCGCGGGCTCTCGTTCGCATGCAAGTGGCAGGTGGCCGAGACTCTGGCTGCGGTTGACTTCGGCTTCGCCATGTCGCTCATCAACACGCACAACGTCGCCCGGCACTTGGCGCTCAGCGCCACGCCCGCAGTGGCGCAGCGGTTCGTGCCCGAGCTGCTCGCCGGCCGGCGCACCGGCTGCACGGCGCTCACCGAGCCGGGTGCGGGCTCGGACTTCGCCGCCATCACGACCACGGCCCGGCGCGACGTTGACGGCTGGTTGCTCGACGGCCGCAAGGCCTGGATCGTCAACGCCACGCACGCCGAGGTGCTGGTGGTGTACGCGCAGACCGAGCCCGGCAGTGGCGCGCGCGGCATCGCCGCCTTCGTCGTCGATGGCACGCGCGAAGGTTTCGTGCGCGACGCCGGGGCGCCGGGCGCCACGTCGAGCGCCGCCGCCCGCGCCATCGACGTCGGCGGCTTTCAGCTGCAGGGCTACCGCGCGCACGAAGGCGAATTGCTGCACGCACCGGGCCAGGCCTTCAAGGCCGCACTGGCCTCCATCAACGGTGCGCGCGTCTACGTCGCGGCCATGTGCTGCGGCATGGTCGCCGAGTGCCTGCGCGTGGCCGCGGACTACGGCGCGCGGCGGCACGCCTTCGGGCAGCCGCTGCACGGGCACCAGGGTTGGCGCTGGGCCCTGGCCGATGCGGCCATCGACCTCGAGGCCGCCCGCCGGCTGGTCGAGGCTGCGGGCGATGGCATCGCCGCGGGGCCGGGCAATGCAGCCACCCAGACCGCCGCGGCGCAGGCCAAGGTCTTCGCCACGCGCATGGCAGGCCGGCACGTCGCGGCGCTGCTGCACGCCATGGGCGCCGAGGGCCTGCGCGACGAACACCCGTTCCTGCGCCACCTGGGCGCGGCGCAGGTGGCCGCGCTGGTCGACGGCTCGACCGAGATGCTGCTCGAGCGCATCGCCAAGGACCTGCGGCCGCGGTCTGCGCCCTCCCGGGCCTGATCGGTCCATCCAACCGACCGAGCCTGACCCCCACTCCAACCGAACCGAAACGAAAAGAGCGAGACCGCGATGCGTGTATTCCAGATCGAAGGCGAATGGGGCATGGACCACCTCAAGCTTTCCACGCGCCCCGAGCCGAAGGCCGGCCTTGGCCAGGTGGTGGTGAAGATGGGGGCCTCGTCGCTCAACTACCGCGACCTCGTCGTGCCCAACCGCGGCTACGGCAACCACACGGGCACGCTGCCGCTCATCCCCATCTCCGACGGTGCGGGCGTGGTCACCGAAGTCGGCCCGGGCGTGCGCCGCGTGGCCGTGGGCGACCGGGTCTGCCCGGCCTTCTTCCAGAACTGGATCAGCGGCGAGCCCGACCTCGAGCGACTGACGCGGTCGCTCGGCGGCCCCATCGACGGCACCATGGCCGACTACATGTGCCTGTCGGAGGAGGGCGTCGTCAAGGTGCCGGCGCACCTCAGCGACATCGAGGCCGCCACCTTGCCCTGCGCCGCGCTCACCGCGTGGAGTGCGCTCGTCACCAACGGCAACGTGCGGCCCGGCGACCGCGTGCTGGTGCAGGGCTGCGGCGGCGTGGCGCTGTTCGCGGTGGCCTTCGCGAAGGTCCTCGGCGCGCATGTGACGGTGATCTCGTCGAGCGACGACCGCCTGGCGCGGGTCAAGCAGCTCGGCGCCGATGCCGGCGTCAACTACCGCAGCACGCCGGAGTGGGCCAAGGCGACGCGCGAGATCACCGGCGGCCGCGGCTACGACCTCATCCTGGAACTGGGCGGCGAGAAGACGCTGCCGCAGTCGCTGCGCTGCATCCGCCCCGGCGGCACGCTGGCGATGATCGGCATCCTGTCCGGCAGCGCCATGGCCACGCCGCTCGGCCTCATCATCACGCGCCAGGTGCGCCTGCAGGGCGTGACCGTGGGGCACCGCGACGGTTTCGAGGCCATGGTGCGCGCCATCGAGCAGCACCGCCTGCGGCCCGTGGTCGACCGCGTCTTCGCGTTCGAGGAGCTGAAGGAAGCCATGGCCTACCTGCAAAGCGGCGCCCAGTTCGGCAAGGTCTGCGTGGCGCACTGAGGGCTGCTGGAGCCGGGTCACCACCGCAACGACACCCGCCCATGCTGTTCCCCATCAACGCGCAACCGGGCGACGCCGAACGCCTTGCTTTCCAAGTGTGCGAGACGGGCGAGCCTGTCACCTTCGGCCAGCTCGACGCGCGCGCCAACCAGGTGGCGCAGGTGCTGCGCGCCTGCGGCGTGGGGCGCGGCGCGCACATCGCGCTCTTGATGCGCAACCACCGTCGCCTGCTCGAGGCCTGCTTTGGTGCCGACCGCGCGGGCGTGTACTACACCACCATCAGCACGCGCCTGCTGGCCGAAGAGATCGCCTACATCGTGCGCGACTGCGGCGCGCGCGTGCTGGTGGTGTCCGACGGGCTCGAGGCGCTGGTGGACAAGCTCGCGCCGCTGCTGCCGCCGGGGGTGCGGTGTTTCATGGTCGGGGCCGCGGCCCCCGGCTTCGAGCGCTGGGAGGCGCTGGTCGAAGCGGCGGCCACTGCTCCCATCGCCGACCCGGCGCAGGGCCTGGACATGCTGTATTCGTCGGGCACCACCGGCCGGCCCAAGGGCGTGAAGTGGCCATTGCCGCAAAGCCCGGCCGGCGCGCCGACGATGCTCGTGCAACTGCTGGCGCCGCTCTTCGGCTACAGCCGCGCGAGCCGCTACCTCTCGCCCGCGCCGCTGTACCACGCGGCGCCGCTACGGCACTGCATGACGGTCATCAAGCTGGGCGGCAGCGTGTTCGTGATGGAGCACTTCGACGCCGAGCGTGCGCTGCATTGGATCGCGCACCACGGCATCACACACAGCCAGTGGGTGCCCACCATGTTCGTGCGCCTGCTCAAGCTGCCCGACGAGGTGCGCCTGCGCCACGACCTCTCGTCGATGCAGGTGGCCATGCATGCGGCCGCGCCCTGCCCGGTGGAGGTGAAGCGTCGCATGCTCGAGTGGTGGGGCCCGATCGTGCACGAGTACTACGCCGGCACCGAGAACAACGGCTTCTGCTCCATCACGCCGCAGGAGTGGCTGCAGCACCCCGGCTCGGTCGGCCGCGCGTCGCAAGGCGTGCTGCACATCTGCGACGAAGACGGCCAGGAAGTGCCCACCGGCGAGACCGGCCTCGTCTACTTTGCCGACGGCCCGCAGTTCGAGTACCACCAGGACCCCGAGCGCACGGCGCAGACGCGCAACGCGCAGGGCTGGACGACGCTGGGCGACATCGGCCGTGTCGACGCCGAGGGCTACCTCACCCTCGTCGACCGCCGCGCCTTCATGATCATCTCGGGCGGCGTGAACATCTACCCGCAGGAGGCCGAGGCGGTGCTCATCGGCCACCCGGCCGTGGCCGACGTGGCCGTGATCGGCGTGCCCAGCGAGGACCTCGGCGAGGAGGTGAAGGCCGTCGTGCAGCTGCTGGATCCGGCGCAGGCGAACGATGCGCTCGCCGCCGAGCTGATCGCCTTCTGCCGGCAGCACCTGGCCGCCTTCAAGTGCCCGCGCACGGTGGACTTCGACCCGAGCCTGCCCCGGCACCCGACGGGCAAGCTCTACAAGCAGCAGGTGCGCCGCCGCTACTGGCCGGCTTGATGAGGGCGGTGCCCGGCTCCGCCTTGGGCCTGCGATGAGGCGCGATCGGCGCGTCGGGGGATGCGGCCCGTTCGTCAGCGACCGGCCCAGCCGCCGCTCACCGGAAACACCTGCCCGACGAAACAGGCCGCCGCCTCGCTGCACAGGTAGGCGGCGAACATCGCGTCCTCCTCGGCGCTTACCAGCCGCCCGAGCGGTACCTCGCGCTTGAGCCGCTCCTGGAAGCGGGGATTGGCCTGCACCTCGGGACCGTAGTAGGTGGGGTTGTCGACGAAGTTCTGCGCGATGGCATTGAACTGGATGCCCTGCGGCGCCAGCTCCAGCGCCACCGATTGCATGTAGGCCAGCTGCGCGCCGCGCGCGGCGCTGTAGGTGCCGGTGCGCTTCTGGCCGCGCAGCGCGGCGGCGCTGCCCATCAGCAGGATGCGGCCCCTTCTGCGCGCCATCATCTGCGGCAGCACCGCGGCCACGAGGCGCGGCACGGGTTCCACGAGGTGCGCGAAGACGTGCCGCCACTCGGCCTCGCCGATGTCGGCTGCGGCGGTGCTGGGCGCCGGCAACGAGAGGTGCAGCAGCAGCACGTCGACGTGCCCGGCCGCCTGCACGATGGCCGCGGGCAGCGCGGGGTCGTCGGCGAGCGCGCGCTCGTCGGTGACCACCGTCGCGCCCTGGCGCGCGAAGACCTCGGCCAGCGCCGGGCCCATGAAGTCGCGCGCTTGCGTGAGCAGCACACGTTGGCCGTCGAGTCGGTTGGAGGTCATGTTCAGAACACCGAGAGGCCGGTGCGGGCCACGAAGAGTTCGAGCGCCATGCGCCCCAGGTGCGAGTTGCCGGTGCCGTCGAGCGCTGGCGACCACACGCACAGGCTCAGCCGGTCGGGCAGCACGGCCACGATGCCGCCGCCCACGCCGCTCTTGCACGGCAGGCCGATGCGGAAGGCGAACTCGCCCGCCGCGTCGTAGGTGCCGCAGGTGAGCATCAGCGCATTGACGCGCCTCGCCTGCGTCTCGCTGATGACGGGCGTGCCGTCGTAGGGGTGAGCGCCGTCGCGGCACAGGTAGCCGGCGGCGCGCGCCACCTGCTGGCAGTTCATGGCGATGGCGCACTGCTTGAAGTAGACGTCGAGCACGCGCCCGGGTTCGTTGTCCAGCGTGCCGAAGCCGCGCATGAAGTTGGCCAGCGCCGCGTTGCGAAACCCCGTGTCGGCCTCGGACTGCGCCACCTCGGCATCGATGTGCACCGGCTCGCGGCACAGGCTCGACAGCATCTGCAGCACCTTTGCCAGCGCCTCGTCGCCGCCCAGGCTCAGCAGCCGGTCGGCCACGGCGATGGCGCCGGCATTGATGAACGGGTTGCGTGGGATGCCGCGCTCCGTCTCGAGTTGCACGAGCGAGTTGAACGGGCTGCCCGAGGGCTCGCGCCCGATGCGCTGCCAGAGCGCCTCGCCGAGGCCGCGGATGGCCAGCGTGAGCGTGAACACCTTCGACATGCTCTGGATGGAGAACGGCGTGGTCGCATCACCTGCCGCGGCCTCCTGCCCTTCGCACGTGCGCAGCGCGATGCCGAACTGCTGCGGCGACACGCGCGCCAGCGCCGGGATGTAGCTGGCCACGCGGCCGCCGGTGCCCAGCAGCGGCCGGATCTGCGCGTCGATGTCGTCGAGGACGGCTTGGAAGTCCATGGCCCGGCGTGGCGTCGTCCGCTCAGCGGTCGTAGCCCGGGTTCTCGCGGTCGAGTTTGCGCAGCAGCGCGGGCCAGGCGAGCATGGCGCCCTGGCCCGCCGTGGCCGTCTTGCCGACGTTGGCGTTGGCGGCGATGGGCGCGGCGCCGATGGGGTTGAGCTCCGCGCCGCCGGCCATGGCATCCACCTGGATGCGGCACGTGTTCTCGAAGAAGTACATGTTCAGGAACGCGTCCGCGATCGTGCGGCCCACGGTGAGCAGGCCGTGGTTGCGCAGCATCAGGAAGTTGGCCGTGCCGAGGTTGGCCTGCAGGCGCGGCTTCTCCTCGGCGTGCAGGGCGATGCCTTCGTAATCGTGGTACGCGAGCGAGTTGAGGATGAGCGTCGACTGCTGGCTGAGCGGCAGCACGCCGGCCTTCTGCGCGCTCACGGCCACGCCGGCGCGGCTGTGCGTGTGCAGCACGCAGCCGGCGTCGTCGCGCACGGCGTGGATGCAGCTGTGGATGGTGAAGCCGGCCGGGTTCACCGGGAACGGCGACTCGCGCAGCTTGTTG
>JAEUPE010000077.1 GCA_016790435.1 Rubrivivax sp.
GCGGCCGTCGGTGAGGCGGATGTACTCCAGGTGCAGCATCACCTCGGGGCTCAGCTTCTCGTGCAGCGCCAGCACCTGCTCCTTCTGGCGCAGCGGGTCGAAGCGCGCCTGCAGGTAGGTGAGGTTCTTGTCCACCTTCAGCGCCTGCAGCGTGGTGTGGTTCCAGCAGTACTCCACCAGCGTGCGGTTGAGGCGCTTCACCTCGGCGGCGTCCTTGCGGTAGGTGACTTCGCCTGCGTGCGCGCCGACGAGGTCGCGCGTGGCACCTTCGCCCGTCTCGGCCACGAGCATCAACACGGCATGCCGGCCCTTGGGCAGGTGCTCGGCCAGGGTCACGAAGTAGTCCGGGATCGGCGCGCACATCAGCGCCAGCTCCTTCTTCACGATGCCCGGGGTGGCGCCGTGCAGCGTCATGCAGAAGTCGATGGCATCGGGCAGCGCCACGAAGGTGGCGATCATCTCCACCCAGGGCAGCGCCGGCGCGAGCGCCACCTCGAGCTCGAGCACGATGCCGTTGGTGCCCCACTTGTGGTGAACGAGCAGTGCATCGGTGCCGCGCAGCTCGGCCACTTGCGGCTCGGGCTCGACCGACATCACGCGGGCGCCGAGCACGTTGCCTGCCGCCGCGATGGGGCCGTAGGTGATGGAGCCCGCGCCGCCGAAGCCGCCGCCGAACAGGCCGCCGAGCGAGGCTGCGCGGAAGGTCGAGGGCAGCCAGCGCAGCTCCCAGCCGAGCGGCTGGGCCGCCTTGTCGAAGTCGCCGAGCCGGATGCCGGCCTGCGCCCGGCCGGCGCCTGCCTTGGCCCAGCCGAAACCGTTGTAGGCGCTCATGTCGAGGATGAGCCCGCCCGAGAGCGGCACGACCTGCCCGTAGTTGCCGGTGCCCGAGCCACGCACGGTGATCGGCACGCCGCGCCGCGCGCAGGCGGCGACGACGGCGCGCACCTCGTCCTCGCTGCGCGGCCGCACGGCGATGTCGCCGCGCTTGCCCTCGAGCTGGCGCTTCAGGACCGGGCTGAACCAGGAGAAGTCCTGCGACAGGCGAACGAGCTGGGCCGGGTCTTGCGTCCAGGCCAGCGCCGGGAGTTCTTCGGCCAGTGCGGCGCAGGCGGCGGTGTGTGTCATCGGTGCGGGCGGCCGGTTCTTGGGCTGCGGGTCAGAGCTTCTGCTGGATGTGGCCGCGATGGTGGCCGAGGCCCCAGGTGGCCTCTTCACGCGCCGCCCACTTCAGCGTGTGCAGCTCGGCGATCGCCTGCGACCAGCTGGCAGCCAGCGAATCGAGGATGGCGTCGCCTTGTTCGCGCGTGGCCGGCAGCGGGTCGCCGATGATGCCGCTCGGCCCGAAGTCGCGCGCGCTCCAGGAGCACGCCGGGCGGCCGTCGGGCGAGAGCAGCTTGCTCGGGAATTCCGGCGGGTAGTTGGTGACGGCGTGCTCCATGTGCACCGTGTCCGGTGCCAGCGCCATCATGATGGCCGTCTCGGCGTGGCCGGCGTGCATGGCGAGCTTCTTCTCCTTCTCGGAGAGATAGCGCCCGGCCACGTGCGGCAGGCGCCAGGTGCTGTGCGGCACGACGATGTAGTCGCCATGGCGCAGGCGCAGCTCGCGCGCGGCCATCTCCATGATCTGCGGCTGGCCGCCGTGGCCGTTGACGATGAGCAGCTTGCGAAAGCCCGAGCGGTAGACGCTCTCGCCCACTTGCACCACGGTGGCGTAGAGCGTCTCGCCGTCGAGCGTGAGCGTGCCGGGAAAGTGCAGGTGCTCCTCGCTCTTGCCGTAGGTGATGGGAGGCAGCGCAAAGGCCGGCACCTCCTTGGGCAGCCGCGCCAGCGCATGCCCGACGACGCCGGCGCAGATGACGGTGTCCACCGCGCAGGGCAGGTGCGGGCCGTGCTGCTCCATGCTGCCGGCGGGCAGCACGATGACGGTGTTCTCGCGGTCCGGCAGCGCCGCGACCTCGGTCCAGCTCAGGTAGGGCAGGAAGCGGGCGGGGGGGTTGTAGCCGTGGATCATTCGTCGCCTTTCACGCAGGAGGGACGCGCGGTGGGCACCGTCGCGCGGCCGAGGTCGAGGATAGCAACGGGTGTGCCACGCCGCTTGGCGTGAAACCCGCGACCCGCAGCCACGCCATCGGGCCCTTCAGCGCCGGGGAAGGGCCACCTCGGTGCCCTGGCGTGCGCTGGTGCCCAGGGCTTCCAGCGTGGCGGCGATGTCGAGGCTGGCCGCCCCGGCACGCTCGATGGCCTCGAAGTCGCGCTCGGCGACGACACGCGCGAAGGCCTCGGCGGCGAAACGGAAGCCGCTGCCGTGGCCCGAGCGCACGTCCTCGAAGGGGACTGTGTTGGCGATGCCGCGGCGCACGCGCATGTGGCTCGTCAGGTGGCCGAAGACGTCACCCCCAGGCAGCGCACTCGTGTGATTGAGGTATTCGGTCTCGATGACGCCGGCATCGCCGAGGATCGTGGCGCGGCGGTGGGTGGCCACGTCCATGGCGCAGGACATCAGCGCGCGCCTGCCGTCGGCGTAGAAGAGCGTCGCCGAGGTGCTGATGTCGACCCCTTGGCCCGCGGCGCCGCCCGACCAGCTCGAGTCCGCCCGCACGCGCACGGGCGCCTCGCCCATGACGAGTCGGATGAGGCTCAGCGGATAACTTCCCGCATCGAGCAGCGCGCCGCCGCCGAGCTCGGGATTCATGCGGATGTTGTCCTGCGGGTTGGCCAGCTTGAAGCCGAAGCTCGCATGCACCGAGCGCACACGACCGATGGCACCGGCCTCCAGCAACGAGACCATGTCCGCCGTCTGTGGCTGGAACCAGTACGGATAGCCTTCGAGCAGCATCACGCCACGCTTTCGCGCCGCGGAGAACATCGCCTGCGCCTCGGCCAGCGAGAGGGCCAGCGGCTTCTCGCACAACACGTGCTTGCCGGCCTCGGCTGCGTGCACTGCCCATGGCGCGTGCAGGCTGTTGGGCAAGGGGATGTAGACGGCATCGACCTCGTGGTCGGCCAGCAGTGCCTCGTAGCCGCCATGGTGGCGACCGATGCCATGCTCGGCTGCGAAGGCCGCCGCCGTCTCGGCGCGGCGGCTGGCCACGGCCACGACCTGCACGCGCCGGCTCGGCGCCGGGCCGCTGACGACATGGTGGCAGAAGGTGCCGGCGATCTTGGCGCAGCCGAGGATGCCCAGGCGCAGGGGTTCTTGCATGCGATGCCCTCCTTGATGAGAAGCGTCTGCGGAGGCGGTCAGGCCAGTGCCTCGCGCAGTGCGGCCAGCGTGGCGTCGGGGGCTTCGGTCATCAGGTTGTGGCCCGCCTCCACGACATGCACCCGCGCCTTCAGCGTGGCGGCCAGCTCGCGCGCTGCCTTGGGCAGCGTCATCTGGTCGGCACGTCCGAGCACGAAGTGCACCGGGCAGGCGACCTTGGCGGCCGCGGCCTCGCCGCCCCGGTAGCGGTTGCAAACCGAAAACTCGTGGTGGAACAGGTTGGTCGCGGCGCAACCGGCCTGCATGCGACGCATCAGCGTGCGGTTGCTGCCGTGCAGCGACATGCCGGGGCCCGGGTACGACGGCTTGGCCGCATGGCTCGCGTGCGACCAGGCGTTGACCATGTCGATGGCGCGCAGCGGCTCGGCCAACGCGGTGGCCAGGAGCGTCTCCGACACCTGCATCGGATAGGCGGTGCCCATCATCACGAGGCGGCTCACGCGCTCGGGCGCGCGCCCGGTCGCCTCCAGGGCGATCAACGAGCCCATGCTGTGGCCGACGAGGGCGGCCCGCCGCACGCCGGCGGCGTCGAGCAACTCCCACACCCAGCCGGCGAGGGCCTCCACGTCGGCCAGCGGCGGGCCTTCGCTTTGCGAGTGGCCCGGCAGGTCCACTGCGAGCACGGCATGGCCGTGGTGCGCACTCCAGCGCGCGAGCAGGGTCCAGCAACTGTGGTCGTGCAGCGCGCCATGCACGAACACGACGCAAGGCAGGGCCGGATCGAACGGCTTGCCGCCGGTGTAGGCGTGGGCCACGCGGCCCTGGACGACGAGCTTCATGTCGCGCTCACCCGGCCTTCTGCGCGACCTTGAACGCGCGCTTCAAGTCCTCTATCAGGTCGTCGGCGTCTTCGAGGCCGATCGACAGGCGGATGGTGCCGGGCGCAATGCCTGCTGCCGCGAGCGCCGCGTCGTCCATGCGGAAGTGCGTGGTGCTCGCCGGGTGGATGACGAGCGAGCGGCAGTCGCCGACGTTGGCGAGGTGGCTGAAGATCTTCAGCGCCTCGATGAAGGCCTGGCCCTGGCCGCGGCTGCCCTGGAGGTTGAAGCTGAACACGCTGCCGCAGCCGCGCGGCAGCAGCTTCTTGGCCAGCGCGTGGCTCGGGTGCCCTTCGAGCTCGGGGTAGCCGACGCCTGCCACCATCGGGTGCGCGGCGAGGAAGGCCACCACCTTGCGCGTGTTCTCGACGTGCCGCGCCATGCGCAGCGGCAGCGTCTCGATGCCCTGCAGGATGAGCCAGGCGGTGTGCGGGCTCATGCATGCGCCGAAGTCGCGCAGCCCTTCGCGGCGGGCGCGCAGCAGGAAGGCGCCGACCGTGCTCTCCTGGGTGAACACCATGCCGTGGAAGCCGGCGTAGGGCTCGCAAAGCTCGGCGAAGCGGCGCACCGCGCCGCTCTTCGCATGCGCGGCGTCCCAGTCGAAGAGGCCGCCGTCGGCGAGCACCCCGCCGATGACCGTGCCGTGCCCGGAGAGGAACTTGGTGGCGCTGTGGAAGACGAGGTCGGCGCCGTGCGCCATCGGCTGCAGCAGCCAGGGCGTGGTGAAGGTGCTGTCCACGAGCAGCGGTAGGCCGGCGTCATGGGCGATGGCGCTCACGGTGGGGATGTCGAGAACGTCGAGGCCGGGATTGCCCAGCGTCTCGCCGAAGAGCAGCCGCGTCTCGGGCCGGATGGCGGCGCGCCAGCCGTCGATGTGGCCCGGCTTCACGAACGTGGTCTCGATGCCGAAGCGCTTCAGCGTGTAGGCGAGCAGGTTGTGGCTGCCGCCGTACAGCGCCGTGCTTGCCACGATGTGGTGGCCGGCGCCGGCGATGGTGGAGATGGCCAGGTGCAGCGCCGCCTGGCCGCTGGCGGTGGCGATGGCGCCGCTGGCGCCCTCGAGCGCGGCCACGCGCTCCTCGAGCACCGCGTTGGTCGGGTTGCTGATGCGCGAATACACATGCCCCGAGCGCTCCATGTTGAACAGGCTCGCGGCGTGCTCGCTGCTCTCGAAGACGAAGCTCGTCGTGAGATGGATCGGCACGGCGCGCGCGCCGGTGGCGGGATCGGGGGCGGCGCCGGCGTGCAGCGCCAGGGTGTCGAAACCGGGGTCGGCGGGTCCGGCCATGCGATTCACTCCACGCCCCGTGCTCGGGGGCAGCGATGGGAGGGGCGGGTCGCGGTCATTGTGGGCTATATTGCCTCGCACCCCGACGGCCCGCCCGGCCCGCCCGCGAGGCAAGCCCGGCCGCATCGGCGCGAATCGAGGCCCCGAGAACCATGAAAGTCACCGACATCCTGCGCGTCAAGGGCAGCACCCTGTACACCGTGGGCCCCGAGGACGCCCTGGCCGACGCCGTGCAGACGATGGCCAAGCTCGACATCGGCTCGCTCGTCGTCATGGAGCACGGCGACCTGGTCGGCATGCTCACCTTCCGCGAAGTGATCTCCGCGGTGGTGGCCAACGGCGGCAGCGTCGGCACGCAGCGCGTGCGCTCGGTGATGGACGACGCGCCGCTCACCTGCACGCCGGAGACCAACATCGACGAGGTGCGCCGCATGATGCTCGGCCGTCATGCCCGCTACATGCCGGTGCTCGAGCGCCGCACGCTGATGGGCGTGGTCTCGTTCTACGACGTGGCCAAGACGGTGGTGGATGCGCAGGACTTCGAGAACCGCATGCTCAAGGCCTACATCCGCGACTGGCCCGAGGGCGACTCGGATCGGCCCGCCGCACCCTGAAGGGGACTGCGGGCCCGGCCCATCGCCGGGCGCCCCCTAGGCCAGTGCAGGTTCGACGGCTCGTCCGCGTGCACCGTCTGGCTCGGTGACCACCCGGAACACGCCAATGGCCGCAGCCAGTTCATCGGCCTGACGGCGCAGGCCTTCCGCGGCCGAGGCCGACTGCTGGACCAGTGCCGCATTCTGCTGGGTCACCTGGTCGAGATGGGTGATGGCGCCGTTGACCTGCCCGAAGCCGGAAGTCTGTTCCTTGGAGGCGACGCTGATCTCGGCGATGAGTTCGCTGACGCGCCGCACCTGCTGCACGACCTCGCCGATGGTGGTGCCGGCATCCCCCACGAGCCGCGTGCCGGCCTGCACGCTTTCGACGCTGCCGCCGATCAGGCCCTTGATCTCGCGTGCCGCCTGCGCGCTGCGCTGTGCCAGGGCCCGGACCTCGCCGGCCACGACGGCGAACCCGCGACCGTGCTCGGCGGCGCGCGCCGCTTCCACTGCGGCATTGAGCGCCAGGATGTTGGTCTGGAAAGCGATGCCGTCGATGGTGCCGATGATCTCGGCGATGCGGCGGCTGCTTTGGCTGATCTGTTCCATGGTCTGCACGACCTCGCTGACCACGGCGCCGCCGCGAGTGGCCACTTCGCTCGCCGCGGAGGCCAGCTGCGAGGCGGTGTGCGCCGTCTCGGCATTGCTCTTGGCGGTGGCCGTGAACTGCTCCATGGTCGCTGCCGTCTGCTGCAGGCTGCTCGCCTGCTGCTCGGTGCGATGGCTGAGGTCGGCGTTGCCACTGGCAATGTCGCCGGCAGCAAGCTTCACGCTGTCGGAGGCGGTCTGCACCGCCTGGATGGCCGTGGCCAAATGTTCGCGCACGACTTCGACGTGGCCCATGAGGCGACCGATCTCGTCCCGTCCCTTGGCCCGCAGGGTCGACCGCAGGTCGCCTGCCGCAAGGCGCTCGGCGGCTTGCGACGTCTCGCGCACACGGGCCAGCAAGCCACCCGCCAGGAGCATGGCCAGCCCGACGCCCGACACGATGGCCCCGACCGCCGCCGCAGCGATGGTCCATTGGGCCCGAGCCGCCGCTGCCCTTGCCGCGGCCACGTCCTCGCCTGCCGCGGCCAGTTTTTCGCGACTGACCTGGCTGATCCTGACGATCAGCCGCTCGTACTCGGCCTGAGCCACGCTGAGAAAGGTGACGGCCACGGCCGCCCCGGTGCTCTTGATGTCCACCGTCTCGTTGATGGCCTTGACGTACTTCTTGAAGCCCTCTGCCAGGGCTTTCAGCACGGCGCGGTCCTCGTCGGTCGCGGCGATGGCCGCCTGGTCCGCCAGCGCCTTCTGCAATGCCGCCGCGGTGCTCGCCAGCGCCTTGTCGATGGCTTCCACTTCCTTCTCGTTGAAGCCCATCGCCGTGTAGCCGATCGAGCGGTTGATCAGTCCGTTGAGGTCGCGCAGCCCCGACTCGAATCGGGACGCAAACGTGTAGCTCGGCAGCCGCTGCTCGTACAACGAGTCCAACGCATGGCGCTGGGCCGCGAAGCCCCAGATCGCCCCGGCCGCAGACAGCACGAGCAGCAGCAGGCACAAGGCCGGCGCCAGCAGCAGCTTGGCGCGCAGCGGAAGGTGGTCGAGCGAGCTCATCGATGCAGGTCCCCGCGGCCGGCGTTGCGGATCACTTGAACGCGACGGAGCCGACGTAGACTTCCTGGCCGGGAACGCGCTTGCTGATCATCACGGCGTCGGCGATCTGCTTGGTCGTTGGGTTGGACCAGCGCAGGTCGACCTTCGCATTGCCCGTGACCTTGATGGCGGCGATGTTCTCCTGCACGAACGGCTTGCCACCCGCGTCCTTGGCCTCGAGCATGTTCTTGCCAACGATCTTGCCGTTGGCCGAGTGCGCCAGCATCTGGCCGTCGAAGCGGACCACGACGACGTAGGTGCCGCCCTTGACCCACTTGCCGCCGGCGTTGAAGTCCTGAATCGCACCGTCCAGGCCCTTGGCCTTGATTTCGGCGAGCGCGGCGTCAACCATGCCACTGGCATCGTCAATCGTGCTGGCCTGAGCGAACGTCGCGCTGACGCTGACCGCCAGAGCGGCGATGACGTGGTTCCACTTGTTCATGAGGCTTCCTTTCGACAGGTGAATCGGTACGGGCAAAGGGCCCGAGGCGGCTCCGCGCGCGCCGCAGGCGGCTCGGCAACCAAGACGGATATCGGGGAACGAGCGCCATTCTTGAGGGGCCGGCCGGCCGCATCCGGCGGAAATGCGGGGTCTTTGCCGTGGAGTCCTTCGCCGAGGCGCTTGCCTAGAATGGGCCTGCACCCATAGCGATCACCTCATGCCCGGCTCCACCTTCGGCGAACTCTTCCGCGTCACCAACTTCGGTGAGAGCCACGGGCCCGCCATCGGCTGCGTGATCGACGGCTGCCCGCCTGGCATGCCGCTCTCCGAGGCCGACATCCAGCCCGAGCTCGACCGCCGCCGGCCCGGCACCAGCCGGCACGTGACGCAGCGCAACGAGCCTGACGCGGTGGAGATCCTCTCCGGCGTGTTCGAAGGGCAGACGACGGGCACGCCCATCTGCCTGCTCATCCGCAACACCGACCAGCGCAGCAAGGACTACGCGAACCTGCTCGACACCTTCCGCCCCGGGCATGCCGACTACACCTACTGGCGCAAGTACGGGCACCGCGACCCGCGTGGCGGTGGCCGCTCCAGCGCGCGGCTCACGGCACCCATGGTCGCCGCGGGCGCCGTGGCGAAGAAGTGGCTGCGCGAGCGGCACGGCACCACCTTCATGGGCTGGATGAGCGCGCTCGGCGAGATCGCGATCCCTTTCGAGGACGCGCGGCAGATTCCGCTTAACCCCTTCTACGCGCCCAACGCCGGCATCGTGCCGCAGCTCGAGGCGCACATGGACGCGCTGCGCAAGGCGGGCGACAGCTGCGGTGCGCGCATCGAGGTGCGGGCCGCGCAGGTGCCGGTGGGCCTGGGCGAGCCGCTCTTCGACAAGCTCGATGCCGACATCGCCTACGCGATGATGGGCATCAATGCCGTCAAGGGCGTCGAGATCGGCTCGGGCTTCGGCGCCGTCGCCGAGCGTGGCAGCGAGCATGGCGACGAGCTCACGCCCGAGGGCTTCGCCAGCAACCACGCCGGCGGCGTGCTGGGCGGCATCAGCACCGGGCAGGACCTGGTGGTGAGCCTGTCCATCAAGCCGACGAGCTCGATCCGCCTGCCGCGACGTTCCATCGACCGCGCCGGCACCGCGACGGTCGTCGAAACCCACGGCCGGCACGACCCCTGCGTCGGCATCCGCGCCACGCCCATCGCCGAGGCCATGCTGGCGCTGGTGGTCATGGACCACGTGCTGCGCCATCGCGCGCAGAACGGCGATGTCGCGTGGGCGCAGCCGCCCATTGCAGGAACGATCCCTGGGGCGGCTGCGGCATCGACCCCGGCCAAGCATCCCGGCGCCGTGCCTCCTGACGCCCGCGGATGACCCCGGCCCCGGCGCCCGGCGGGCCCCTGCCGCGCTTCGCCGCCGTCTCCTGCACCTACTTCGCGGCGATGGGCATGTTCGCGCCTTACGCGCCGCTGTGGTTCCAGTCGCTCGGCATGTCGACGCTGGCCATCGGCGCCGTCTCGTCGCTGCAGAGCTGGACGCGCGTGTTCACGCCGTACGCCTGGGGCTGGCTCGGCGACCACAGCGGCAAGCGGGTCGAGCTGATCCGCATCGCCGCGGCCGGCGCGCTGCTGTCGGCGCTGGCGCTGCTGGGCGTGCAGGCGGCGCTGCCGGTGGCGGTGGTGACAGTCCTGCTGTTCCTCGCCAACGGCGGCGTCGTGCCGCTGTACGAGGCGACGCTCGCGCACCTGCTCAACACCGGCGCCGGCATCGACCCCGCGCGCTACGGCCGTGTGCGCGTGTGGGGCTCGATCGGGTTCATCGCCTCGGTGCTGGCGGGCGGCGGCCTGCTGCAGTGGCTGGGCATCGGCGCCTTCCCCTGGATGGTGGCGGTGCTCAATGCGGCCTTGCTCGTGGCCGCCATGCGCCTGCCGCCGCAGCGCGACGAGTGGCACGACGCCGAGACGCCGCCACCGCCCGTGCTGCGCCTGCTGCGGCAGCCGGCGGTGGCCTGGTTCTTCGCCAGCATCTTCTTCACGGTGCTCGCGCACACGGCGATGTATGCCTTCTTCTCGCTCTACCTGGTCGAGCTCGGCTACTCCAAGGCGGCGGTGGGCGCGCTGTGGGCGCTGGCCACCGGTGCCGAGATCGTCTTCTTCTGGCAGCAGGGCCGCTGGTTCCGCCGCCTCGCCTCCGAGCGCTGGCTGCAGCTGGCGGCGGGCACCACGGCGCTGCGCTTCGCGGCCGTGGCGGGTCTGGCGGCGTGGCCGCCGGTGCTGCTGCTGACGCAGCTGTCGCATGCGCTGACCTTTGCCGCGCACCACGCGGCCTGCATCGACCTGGTGCAGCGCCACTTTCCGGGGCGGCTGCGCGGGCGCGGGCAGGCGCTGTACACGATCCTCGGCTATGGCATCAGCGGCGTGCTGGGCGGCGTGGGCGGCGGCTGGCTGATCGAGCGCCTGGGCTATGCAGCGGCCTTCTGGGCGGCCACCGGTGCCGCCCTCGTCGGTCTCGGCTGCGCGCTGCAGGCGCAGCGCGCAGGACGCGTGAGCAGCCTCGGCGGCGGCGCACCTGGGGGGCGCGAGGAGGCCAGCGGGCTCAAAATGCCACTTGCCCACCCCGAGGATGCCCCCCACGTGCAAGTGGTCACTCCTGACGCCCGGCCCGGCGAGAATGCCCGCTGAACATGGCCGACAACCTCGACGCCTCCGACGAGTCCGTGGCCCCGGCCGAGACCGAGGACGTGCCTGCCCGGGCGAAGGCGAAGCCGCGCCGCGCGCAGTCCACCCAGTGGCGCGTGCGCATGGCCGTGTACCTCACGTTCCTGCTCGTGGCCGCGCTGGCCGCGCTCGAGGCCTGGAACGGCGTGGCGATGAACGAGCGTGCGCACCGCGAGGCCGCGCTTCAGCAGCGCGTCACCGAGGCACGGGTGGAAGCCTACGAGCTGGCGCTGAACGCCACCATCGTGCTCACGCAGCCCTCGCAGCGCGACCGGACGCTCGTGCTGCTCACGCGCCGCGTCGGCCATGCCGCGGCGGCCATGCCGGTCATCGAGCAGATGCTCGGCCGCGAGCTGGGCGAGGCCGAGGTGCGCAAGCGCTTCGATGCCTGGAAACTCGCGCACGAGCGCATGCGCGAGCGGCTGTCGGGCTTCGTCGGGCCCGGCATCCCGACCGAACCCGACGCCATCGAGGCGGCGCTTGGCGGCGTGATGGCCGATGCCGAGGCGTCGGCGGCCAGCGCCGACGCACTGGCCGACACGCTGTCTTCGATGCACAAGCGCTCGACCAGCCGCGCCGAGCTGATCGTCTGGGTGCAGGTGGGCCTGCTGGTGCTGGTGCTGCTCATGCTCGCCCTGCTCGTCATCGAGCCGATGGTGCGATCGGTCGACCGGCGCATGGAGAGTGCGCGCACCCTCGCCGGGCCGCTGCGCCGGCTGGCGCTCGTGCCCGAATACACCTCGTCGATCGTGCTCATCACCGATCGCCACGACCGCATCCGCTGGAGCAACCCCGCCTTCACGCACCTCGTCGGCTGGCGCTACGACGAAGTGCGCCACGGCCTGCCGGCGGAAGTGCTGCGCCACCCGGAAGCCGACACCGAGGGCCTCAAGGCGATGCGCGAGGCGGTGGCGCACGCCCGCCCGTTGCGCCAGCAGAGCCTGCACCGGCGCAAGGACGGCGCCGACCTCTGGCTCGACCTCGAGATGAAGCCGCTGCGCGACCCGTCCGGCAAGGCGCGTGGCTACATCTACATGGCCACCGACATCACCGAGCGTGTGGCCGAACAGGCGCGCACACGACTGCAGTGGCTCGCCCTGCCGGTGGGCGTGCTCGTGCACGCGCCCGACGGCGTCATCACCGACAGCAACCGCGAGGCCGAGCGGCTGCTCGCCTGCACGCGTGAAGAGCTCGTCGGCCGCCGCCTGCCCGACGCCGGCTGGCGCTTCGTGCGCGGCGACCTCACGCTGTGCCCGCCGGGCGACCTGCCGGCCGAGCGCACGCTGCGCGACCGCATCCCGCTCATCGGCGAGGTGCTCGGCCTGCGGCAGGCCGATGGCGGGCTGCGCTGGCTGCTGATCAACTCGCACCTGCAGATCGGCATGGGCGGCGCCGTCACCGAGGTGCTGGTGAGCCTGTCCGACATCACCGGGCGCTTCGAAGCGACGCGCGCACGGCCGGTGGCCGTGGCCTGACCGCCTGCCCTGAGGGGCTCCCGGTCATCCCGGCGCCCCGCAGTTCGTCGGAGCCAATCCACGCTTCATCGCAACCCGGTCCACCGTTTCGCTCGCCCTTCTACACTGCGCCCCGCCTGCCGGATGGATCCCGGCTTCGCGACGGACGGAGGAACCTGGCGATGAAGAAGAAGTGGCTGGTCGGCGGCTTGGTCTTGCTGCTGGTGGGGGTTGGCGTGGGCGGTGCCTGGTATGCAGGCGTCCTGAAGCGCCCGCTGCCCGCCGGCGCGACGATGGCCGGCACCGCCGAAGCCAAGACGCAGGACGGCAAGAAGGCCGACGCGCCGCTCGAATTCGTCTCTCGCGAGGTCGTGCAGCCGACGATGGCGCGGCTGCCGACGGTGATCGAGTTCTCCGGCCCGCTGGTGGCGCCGCAGACGGCGATCCTGCGCGCCAAGGCCGGCGGCACGTTGGTCGAGTTGCGGGTCAGCGAGGGCCACCGCGTCGTCGCCGGCCAGACGATCGGCCGCATCGACATGGCCGAACTGACGAGCCGCGTCGCCGAGCGCAACGCGATGCTCGAGTCGGCGCGCACGGCGCTCGCGCAGGCCGAGCGCACCCACGCCAGCAACGAACGCCTGGCGCAGCAGAGCTTCATCTCCCCCATCGCGCTGGACAACTCGCGCGCGGCGCTGGAGACGGCGCGCGCCAACCTCAATGCCGCGCAGGCGTCGCTCGACACCACGCGCGTGGCCATGCGCGACGCGCTGATCACCGCGCCCATCGCCGGCATCGTCGCCAAGCGCCACGTGCTGCCCGGTGAGAAGGTGAGCCCGGAGCAGCAGGTGCTGACCATCGTCAACCTGGTGACGCTGGAGCTGGCAGGCACGGTCGGCACGCACGAGGTGGGCCGGCTGAAGCCCGGCATGCCGGTGCAGGTGCAGGTCGAGGGCGTGACAGATACCGCTGCCGGGCGCATTGCCCGCATCGCACCGGCCGCCGAGCCAGGAACGCGCTCGATCGGCGTGACCATCGAGTTGCCGAACCCGAAGGAAGCGCTGCGCGCCGGCCAGTACGCTCTGGTGCGCACGACGCTCCCCGACGAGACCGACCGCCTGACGCTGCCGGCCGTCGCGGTGGGCAACACCTCGGGCCAGGACCACGTGTGGGTGATCGAGAACGGCACGCTCGCGCGCCGCGCCGTCACGCTCGGCCGACGCGACACGCGCGACGGGCGCGTCGAGGTGCTTCAGGGCGTGTCACCGGCCAGCGTCGTGCTTGCGGCGCGCTTCGACAACCTGCGCGAGGGCGCCAAGGCCAGCGTGGTGGCCAGCAAGAGCGCACCGGTGGCCTCGGCCGCCGCGTCGACGCCGGCCCTGCGCTAGCCCGCCGCAACACGCACCGAGGTTGCCGCCATGTGGATCACCCGCGTCTCCATCAACAACCCCGTGTTCGCCACCATGATGATGGTGGCGCTCACGGTGCTGGGCCTGTTCGCCTACGGCAAGCTCGGCGTCGAGCAGATGCCCGATGTCTCGCCGCCGGTGGCGTTCATCGACGTGCGCTACCCCGGCGCCAGCCCCGAGGCGGTGGAGCGCGAGGTCACCAAGCTCATCGAGGAGGCGGTGAACAGCATCGCCGGCGTCAAGCGCATCACCTCGCGCAGCTTCGAGGGCCGCAGCCAGAACAGCGTGGAGTTCAGCCTCAACGCCGACATGGCGCGCGCGATGCAGGACGTGCGCGACCGCATCGCCGCCGTGCAGGCCGCCTTCCCGCGCGACGCGAAGGCGCCGCTCATCAGCCGCTTCGACAACGAGAACAGCCAGCCGGTCGTCAACATGGCGTTGATCTCGCCCACGCGCAGCGCACGCGAGCTGTCCATCCTCGGCGAGTACACGGTGGGCAAGCGGCTGCAGCGCGTCGAGGGCGTGGCGCGTGTCGACATCAACGGCCTGCAGCAGCGCGAGGTGCGCATCGACCTCGACCCGGCGCGCCTGCGCGCCTACGGCGTGACGCCCGGCCAGATCGCCGCCGCGCTGCGCGAGGCCAATGCCGACGAGCCGGTCGGCCTGCTCACCAATCCCGTGCAGGACACGCTGCTGCGCGTGGAGGGCCGCGTGCGCGACCCGCGCCAGTTCCAGGGCATCGTCGTCGCGCACCGCAACGGCCTGCCGCTGACGCTGGCGGACTTCGGCACCCTGGTCGAGCGAGAGCGCGAGGCCGACACGGTGGCGCGCATCAACGGCCAGCGTGCCATCAACTTCAACATCTTCAAGCAGCAGGACGCCAACATCGTGGCCACCGGCGACGCCGTGAAGGCGGCGATGGAGGAGATCCGCAAGACGCTGCCGCCCGACGTGGAGCTGCGCCTCATCTACGCCAACAGCGACTGGGTGAAGGGCTCGCTCAAGGGCTTGCAGCACACGCTGATCGAGGGCGCGCTGCTCACGGTGGCCATCGTCTTCCTGTTCCTGCACAGCTGGCGCAGCACGGTCATCACCGGCCTGACGCTGCCGATCGCCGTCATCTCCAGCTTCATTGCCGTCTACGCCTTCGGCTTCACGCTGAACTTCATGACGATGATGGCGCTGAGCCTGTGCATCGGCCTGCTCATCGACGACGCCATCGTCGTGCGCGAGAACATCGTG
>JAEUPE010000125.1 GCA_016790435.1 Rubrivivax sp.
CCCAGAGCGAGGCCGACGTGGACCAGGACACGGCGCCGCCGGATCCTTCCGACGCTTCCGCGCTGGACGAGCGCCTCGTCGCGGCCGCGCTGGCGTCGCTGCCGCGCGGCCTGCTGGCCCAGCTCGCGCTCGGTGCCGCCGGCCCGCGCCGCGCGCGATCCGACAGCGAAGGGCGCTCGGGTGCCATCACGCTGTCGCGCCGCCGCGGCGCGCCGCTGGGCGCCCGTCCGGGTGACCCGCGGCGCGGCGAACGGCTGAGCCTCGTCGAGACGCTGCGCGCCGCCATCCCGTGGCAGCGCCTGCGCGCCGCCGACGCGGGCGCGGCGCGGCCCCAGCCTTCCCAGCGTCTGTCGCTGCGCATGGACGACCTGCGCGTCGTGCGGCGCGCCCAGCATCGGCGCTCGACGACCGTCTTCCTCATCGACGCCTCGGGCTCGGCGGCGCTGCATCGCCTGGCCGAGGCCAAGGGCGCCGTGGAGCTGTTGCTGGCGGAGAGTTATGTGCGCCGCGACGAGGTGGCCGTGATCGCCTTCCGCGGCCAGCGGGCCGAGGTGCTGTTGCCGCCGACGCGTTCGTTGGTGCGTGCCAAACGCGCGCTCGCCGGCCTGCCGGGTGGCGGCGGCACGCCGCTGGCCGCCGCGCTCGACGCCGCCGATGCACTGGTCGAACAGGTGCAGCGGCGGGGCGTCACCCCGAGCGTGGTGCTGCTCACCGATGGCCGCGCCAATGTCGCGCGCGACCCTGCCGCCGGGCGCGCGCAGGCCGAGGCCGATGCGCTGGTGGCGGCACGGCGCCTGGCGGCCCGGGGCGCGCGCTGCCTGCTCATCGACACGTCGCCGCGCCCCGCCGAGGCCGCCGCGCGCCTCGCGGCCGCGATGCGCGCGCGCTACCTGCCGCTGCCGCACGTGCGCGCCGACCTGCTGTCGGCAGCCGTGCGCCAGCTGGCGACCTGAGCCCCGGCGAAGCCGCCCCGCCGCCACCGCCGCTGCCATCGCCACCGATTCGGACCGGGACCCGCAGAGCCGCTCACCGCATGGCCCGCCCCCAAGCCCTGGACTGGTCGCGCGATGCCGCGAGCTGGCCGCACGCCGCCTCGAGCCGCTTCGTCTCGGCCGGCGGCTGGCGATGGCATGTGCAGCAGCTCGGCGCGCCGGCGCGCCATCGGTCGCAGTGGCCGGTGGTGCTGCTGCTGCACGGCACCGGCGCCTCGACGCACTCTTGGCGGCATCTGGCGCCACTGCTGGCGCGCGGGCACGAGGTGATCGTGCCCGACCTGCCGGGGCACGCCTTCACGCGCGCCGAAGGCCGGGGCGCGCTCACGCTGGCGGCGATGGCCGAAGGCGTCGCCGCGCTGCTGGCTGCGCTGCAACGGCGGCCGCGCTGGGTGATCGGCCATTCGGCTGGGGCCGCCGTCGCGGCGCAGATGTGCCTGCAGGGCAGCGTCGAGCCGCAGGCGCTGGTGGCGCTGAACGGGGCGCTGCTGCCGCTGCAGGGGTCGGCCGGCACGTTGTTCTCGCCGTTGGCGCGCTGGCTGGCGCTCAACCCGTTCGTGCCGCACCTCTTCGCCTGGCACGCCGCGCAGCCGGCCGTGCTGCGCCGCCTGGTGGCGAGCACCGGCTCGCGCATCGACGACGAGGGGCGGGCGCTCTACGGGCGGCTCGTGCGCGACCCTGCGCACGTGGCCGGTGCACTCGGCATGATGGCGTCGTGGGACTTGCAGTCGCTCGCGCGCGACCTGCCGACGCTGCGCGTGCCGCTGGAACTGGTCGTCGGCGAGGTCGACCGCACCCTGCCGCCTTCCCATGGCGAGCGCATCCGTGCCTTGCTGCCCGCTGCCCGGCTGACACGCATCGCCGGCCACGGGCACCTGATGCACGAGGAAGACGCGGTCGGCGTGTGGCGCGTGCTGAAGGGCCTGCAACCCGACCTGGGCCGTGTCGACACCGTCTGCAGGGAAGGCGCGCGGGCGTGCGCGAACGTGGGCGCCTGAGGGCCACGCGCCGCCGCGCGCCCGCTCAGAACGTCGCGGCGAAGTCCGCGAACACCACCAGTGCCGCCGCGATCGCGAAGAGCGCGAACATGGTGTCGGCCGCGGGCAGCAGGCGCCGCCACGAGGGCAGCGGGGCCACCCGCGCATGGCGCGGGCTCGGGGCGGATGCCCGGTGCATGGGCGAATGACGGTCGAACGAGGCCATGGCAACAGGGTGGGCGGGTGCCTTGAAGCGTCGGGGTAAGCCAGTGTGCGCCGATCGCGGCTGAGTGTCCAGTCCTATTGACATATTTGGATGTCACGCAGACATTACTCCCAGGTCAGGCCTTGGCGGGAGTCCCGTGATGTCCATCAAGCAGCGCATCGACAGCGCACTGGAAGCGGCCGTCGCCGCCTGCGAGACGCGTGGCGCGCCGCCGCGCCTGGCGGCGGCCATGCGCCATGCCGTCTTCCCCGGCGGCGCGCGCGTGCGGCCGCAGCTGTGCCTGGCGGTGTCCGCCGCCTGCGGTGACGATGCCCCGGCGCTGGCCGACGGCGCCGCCGCGGCCATCGAGCTCATGCACTGCGCCTCGCTCGTGCACGACGACCTGCCCTGCTTCGACGATGCGCTGCAGCGGCGCGGGCTGCCTTCGGTGCATGCCAAGTACGGCGAGCGCATCGCCGTGCTGGCCGGCGACGCCCTCATCGTGCTCGCCGTCGACGTGCTGGCCGGCGCCGCCGAGGCGTCGGGCGCGGCCGCGCGCCGCCTGCCCTCGTTGATGCGCGTCTTGGCTGCGCGCGTGGGCGCGCCGTTCGGCATCGTCGCCGGGCAGGCCTGGGAGTGCGAGGACTGGGTGGCGCTGCCTGCCTACCAGCGGGCCAAGACCGGCGCGCTCTTCGCCGCTGCGACGGAGATGGGGGCGCTGGCCGCCGGCGGCCAGCCGCAGCGCTGGCGCGACTTCGGCGAGCACCTCGGCGAGGCCTACCAGGTGGCCGACGACATCCGCGATGTCGCCGCAGACGAGCAGTGGCTGGGCAAGCCCGTCGGCCGCGACCACAAGCTCGGCCGTCCCACTGCCGTGGCCGAGATGGGCATGGCCGCAGCGCTGGCGCACTTCGAGTCGCTCGTGCAACGTTCCGCGGCGGCGGTGCCGGCCGGGCCGGGTGCGCGCGGGCTGCAGCAACTGCTGCACGCCGAGGCCGAGCGCTTGCTGCCGCCGGCGCTCGTCGGCCGCTGCATCGCACCCGAGGCGCGCAGCGCCGCCTGATGTTTCCGGCGCGCGGCAGCGCTCCTGCCACGCCGTAGACGCCATCGACCCGGTCTCGAATCGTGACTGCCGCCGCCTGGGTCGCCAAGCCGCTGCGTGAGCGCTGGCTGCGGCGGCGCGACCGCTGGATCGCCGACCCGGCCTTCCGGGACCACGCGAGTCGCTGGCCGGGCACGCGCGGCATGGCGCGCCGCCAGGCCGGCGAGCTCTTCGACCTGATGGCCGGCTTCGTCTACTCGCAGGTGCTCTTCGCCTGCGTGAAGCAGGGCCTGTTCGACCGTCTCGCGGCCGGCCCGTTGGGCGTGCCGGCGCTGGCCGCCGCCGCTGGCCTGCCCGAGGAGGGCATGGCCCGCCTGCTCGACGCGGCCGAGGCGCTGGAGCTGGTGCGGCGCCTCGAGGACGATGGCGAGACGCCGCCGACGGCCGACGCTGGCCCCGGGGTAAGGCAGCGCACCCCCGATGCGCCACCGTCCATCGCCGAGGCCCCGCCGCGCCCTGCGCAGGCGCAGCGCCGGTCTCGCTTTGCCCTCGGGCGCCTGGGCGGCGCGATGGCCGCCAATCCGGCCCTCGAGGCCCTGGTGCTGCACCACGCCGCGCTGTACGCCGACCTCGAGGACCCGCTCGCACTGCTGGCGGCTGGCCGCGGTGGCGGCCGCCTGGCCCGTTACTGGTCCTACGCCACCGCCGCCGCGCCCGGCGCCCTGCCGCAGTCCGATGTGGCGCCGTACTCGGCGGTGATGTCGGCCTCGCAGGCGCTGATCGCACGCCAGGTGCTCGACGCCTACCCCGTGCACCGCCACCGCTGCCTGCTCGACGTGGGCGGCGGCGAGGGCGCCTTCCTGAGCGCGGCGCTGGCCGAGGCACCGGCCCTGCGCGGCATGCTGTGCGACCTGCCGGCCGTGGCCGAACGGGCGCGTGCACGCCTGGCCGCCGCGGGGTTCGGCGAACGCGCGGTCGCGCACGGCGGCGACTTCAAGCGCGACCCGCTGCCGCGGGGTGCCGACCTCGTGAGCCTGGTGCGCGTGCTGTACGACCACGACGACGAGCCGGCATTGCGCCTGCTCAAGGCGGTGCGCGAGGCGCTGCCTGCCGGCGGCACGGTGCTGGTGGCCGAGCCGCTCGCCCGCACGCGCGGCGCCGAGCGCATGGGCGCCGCGTACTTCGGCATGTACCTCTGGGCCATGGGCAGCGGCCGCGTGCGCAGCGCCGGCGAGCACATCGCGCTGCTGCGCGAAGCGGGCTTCCGCCATGCGCGCGAGCGCCGCACGGCGCTGCCGCTGCAGACCGGCCTCGTCGTCGCCCGGGCCCCCTGAACCGGGTGGCGCCGACACACCTGTGGCGCCCGACCCAAACACCACTTGACATTCAAAAGTGTCAGCTTAGGATGACACTCAGACCCGGGCTCCTCGGGCGGCGGAACACCGGTTCCGCGGTTTTCGTGGGGTCCGGATGCCGAGGAGGTGCCTACATGCACACCACCGCGATCGTGATGGAACAACCCGAGCACCTGGCCTTGCGCGAGGTCGACTTGGCCGACCCGCACGAGGACGACGTGGTCGTCGATGTCGACTGGAGTGGCATCTCCACCGGCACGGAACGCCTGCTGTGGAGTGGCCGCATGCCCCACTTCCCGGGCATGGGTTACCCGCTCGTGCCGGGCTACGAATCGGTGGGCCGCGTGCGCGAGGCCGGGCCGCGGTCCGGGCGCCAGCGCGGCGAGACGGTCTTCGTGGCCGGCGCACGTTGCTTCGGTTCGGTGCGCGGCCTCTTCGGTGCCGCCGCCGCCACGCTGGTGGTGCCGGGCGAACGCGCCATCCCGATCAGCCAGGACCTCGGCGAGCGCGGTGTGCTGCTGGCCCTGGCGGCGACGGCATATCACAGCGTCGCCGGGGGCGGACGCCGCGACCCGATCCAGCCGCCCGATCTCATCATCGGCCATGGCGTGCTCGGCCGCTTGCTGGCGCGCCTCACGGTCATCGCCGACTACCCGGCACCGACGGTCTGGGAGACCAACCCCGAGCGCTTCGGCGAACCGATGGGCTATCCCGTCGTGCACCCCGACGAGGACAAGCGGCGCGACTACCACCACATCTACGACGTCAGCGGCGACCCGGCCATCCTCGACCGCGCCATTGCGCGCCTGGCCTTCGGTGGCGAGGTGGTGCTGGCCGGCTTCTATAGCGAGCCGCTGTCGTTCAACTTCCCGCCGGCCTTCATGCGCGAAGCCTCCATCCGCGTCGCCGCGGAGTGGAAGCGCGCGGACATGCTGGCCGTGCACGACATCGCCGAGTCGGGCCTGCTGCCGCTGGACGACCTCATCACCCACCACGCCGTGGCGAGCGACGCCGAGCGTGCCTACCGCACCGCCTTCAGCGACAGCCAGTGTCTGAAGATGGTCATCGACTGGAGAGGCCGCGCATGAACAGCCCCAACGAAGTCCCGGTCCAGTTCCTGCGCACGGCCACGCTGCGTGCGGAGGCGGAAATCGAACCCGACCCGGTGCCCACCGGCGAGGTGAAGAAGACGACGCAGATCATCGCCATCTACGGCAAGGGCGGCATCGGCAAGAGCTTCACGCTCGCCAACCTGAGCTACATGATGGCGCAGCAGGGCAAGAAGGTGCTGCTCATCGGCTGCGACCCGAAGAGCGACACCACGAGCCTGCTCTTCGGCGGCAAGGCCTGCCCGACCATCATCGAAACGAGTTCGAAGAAGAAGCTCGCCGGCGAGGCCGTGGCCATCGGCGACGTCTGCTTCAAGCGCGACGGCGTCTTTGCGATGGAACTCGGCGGCCCCGAGGTCGGCCGCGGTTGCGGCGGCCGCGGGATCATCCACGGCTTCGAGACGCTCGAGAAGCTCGGCTTCCACGAGTGGGGCTTCGACTACGTGCTGCTCGACTTCCTGGGCGACGTGGTCTGCGGCGGCTTCGGCCTGCCCATCGCGCGCGACATGTGCCAGAAGGTCATCGTCGTCGGCAGCAACGACCTGCAGAGCCTGTACGTCGCCAACAACGTGTGCAGCGCGGTCGAGTATTTCCGCAAGCTCGGTGGCAATGTCGGCGTGGCTGGCATGGTGATCAACAAGGACGACGGCACCGGCGAGGCGGCCGCGTTCGCCGCCAACGCCGGCATCCCGGTGCTGGCGGCGATTCCCGCGCACGAGGACATCCGCCGCAAGAGCGCCAGCTACGAAATCATTGGCCGGCCCGGCACGCAGTGGGCGTCGCTGTTCGAGACGCTCGCCACCAACGTGGCCGAGGCGCCGCCCGTGCGGCCCAAGCCGCAGACGCAGGACCAGTTGCTCGGCCTCTTCTCGGCCGATGTCACCGGCCGCGATGTGAAGCTCGAGCCGGCCACCACGTTCGACATGGTTGGCAAGCGCGACGTCATCAAGCCGTCGCTCGAAGTCATCTACGACGCGGCCTGAAGACGATGGACGCGCCCAGCGCCGGCCCTGCGGCCACGCCCCCCGCCGAACCGGTCGGTGATCCGATCGGTGAGGCAGCCGCGCGCATCAACCCCGATGCCCTCGCCGGCGACGGCGTGGGCTGCCACTCGGGCCGCTCGCAGATGCAGGCCGCCGCCGAGGCCGCCGGCAAGAGCGAGGTGCTCGAGCAGTACCGCCGCGACTACCCGGTGGCCGAGGGCGCCGGCCCGCACGAGCAGCCGCAGAGCATGTGCCCGGCCTTCGGCTCGCTGCGCGTCGGCCTGCGCATGCGCCGCACGATGAGCATCCTTTCGGGCTCCGCCTGCTGCGTCTACGGGCTCACGTTCACCTCGCACTTCTACGGCGCCCGGCGCAGCGTCGGCTACGTGCCCTTCAACAGCGAGACGCTGGTCACCGGCAAGCTCTTCGAGGACATCCGCGACGCCGTGCACGCGAGTGCCGACCCCGAGAAGTACGACGCCATCGTCGTCACCAACCTGTGCGTGCCCACGGCCAGCGGCGTGCCGCTGCAACTGCTGCCCAAGCAGATCAACGGCGTGCGCATCGTCGGCATCGACGTGCCGGGCTTCGGCGTGCCCACGCACGCCGAG
>JAEUPE010000108.1 GCA_016790435.1 Rubrivivax sp.
CCGCTGCGCGAGGCGCTGAACCGCCTCGTTGCCGACGGCCTGGTGGAGCGGCGCGAGCAGCGTGGCTTCGTCGTCGCCGGCATCAGCGCCGACGACCTGGCCGAGATCACGCGCACGCGCTGCTGGCTGGAGGAGATCGCGTTGCGCGAATCCATTGCCGCGCGCAGCACCGCTTGGGAAGAGGCGCTCGTGCTCGCCCACCACCGCTTGGCGCGCACGCCGCGTTCGCTGGCGAGCGACCGCTTCGTCGACAACCCCGAGTGGGAGCCGCTGCACCGCGACTTCCACCGCGCGCTCATCGCCGGCTGCGGCTCGCGCTGGCTGCTCGGCTTCTGCGAGCAGCTCGCCGACCAGCACCACCGCTACCGCCGGCTCTCGGCGCCACGCGCATTCGCCAAGCGCGGCGTGAAGACCGAGCACCAGCAATTGATGGAAGCGGCCATCGACGGCCGCGCCGACGACGCCGTGGCCCTGCTGCGCTCGCACTTCGAACGCACGGCGAAGATCATCCGCGACGACCCGACGTTGTTCCAGCCGCGCGCGGCCTGAGCCTCTCGCCCCCGGCTGCTCCTGCTGCCGGGTTCGGTCAGGCGCGCTCGGCGCCGGGCTTGCCCGCCTCGACGACGAAGCGCGCCGCGCTCGTCACCGTGCTGTTCGCGTCCTTCGGGTCGGCCACCACGCGCAGGTCGGCCTCGAGCCGCTCGCGCGTGAGCGCAAAACGCACGTAGCCGCGCTCCTCGCTGCGGCCATGGCGGATGTGCGGGTTGAAGCGCAGCGCGGCGTCGACCGCGCTCTGCGCGCTGCCGCGGCTGCTGATGGAGGTGCCGCAGAACTCGGTCGCGACGAGCGGGCTCCGCGTGGGGTCGGTCTCGTCGGGGTCGAGGCGCAGGTCGGCGACGTAGTTGGCGTGCACGTCGCCGCCCAGCACGACGGCACCGGGCACCTTCCGTTCGGCCAGCACCGAGAGCAGGCGCTGGCGCGCGCCGGGGTAGCCGTCCCAGCCGTCGGTCCAATATCGGCCTTGCATCGCCGCTGGCTCGCGCGGGTCGGGCCGCGAGCCCACCGCCTCGCGCGTGAAGCGGGCCATCAGCGTCTGCTGCGCCAGCAGGTTCCACGGCTGGGTGAGGCTCCAGCCCTCGGCGAGCCAGCGCTCCTGCGCGGCGCCGAGCAACGTGCGCGCAGGCTCAGTGATCAGCGCCGGGCAGTCGCGCAGGCGCACGGTGTTGCTGCCGCCACGGCCCGGGCGCGGGCACAGCTGCGGGTCGCGGAACTGGCGCGTGTCGATCCAGTGCAGCCGCGCCAGACGCCCCCAGTCGAGCCGGCCGTGGATGGTCATGGCGCCGCCGCCCGCTTCCACCGGCCGCAGCGCAGGCGGCAGCGGCATGTGCTCCCACCAAGCACGGTAGGCGGCCGCGCGGCGCGCCGCGAAGCCGGGCTGCAGGTGTTCACCCTGCAGCGCGGCGTAGTCGTTCTCGACCTCGTGGTCGTCCCAGATGACGATCCACGGGCAGACGGCGTGTGCCGCCTGCAGCAGCGGGTCGCTCTTGTACTGCGCATAACGCGCGCGATAGCCCTCGAGCGTGCTCACTGCGCCGCCCTCGTGCGCGCGCACGGCGCCCGGCGGCGAGCCGTACTCGTAGATGTAGTCGCCCAGGAAGAGCACGAGGTCGAGCGGCCGCCCCGAAGGGTGCGCTGCGGCGTCGCGCCAAGCCGCCCAGTAGCCGTGGTCCCAGCGCTGGCAGCTGGCGATGGCGAAGTCGAGCCGGGCCACCGCCGCGCTGGCCCCCTCCGCGGCCGGCGCCGTGCGCGTGCGGCCCACGGGGCTGCGCTGGCCGAGCGCGGCAAAGCGGTACCAGTACCAGCGCGCCGGCTCGAGGCCACGCACTTGCAGGTGGATGCTGTGCGCATCGTTCGCGCGCGCCGGCTCGCTGCCGCGCGCGACGATGCGGCCGAAGCCTTCGTCCGCCGCCACCTCCCAGGCCACGGGCACCTCGGCCGCAAGCGCGTCGCCGGCAAGGCGCGTCCACAGCACCACCGAGTCGGCCGCTGGCGAGCCCGAGGCCACGCCGAGCGCGAAGCGCGGCGTATCGGCGACACGCGCGTCGCGCACGAAGGCCACCGGGGCACAGGCCGATGCCAAGGCGGGCGCGGCCCCCAGGGCGAGCAGGCGGCCGAGCGAGCGGCGGCGTCGGAGGTCGGGCATCGGGCAGCTTTTCAACGGATGACTTCGAGAGCGTACATTCATCTCGATGACAACGGCCCTGCCCCGCGCACCGCACCCACCCGCAGATCCCGTGCGCCCACCGGCGGTGCTGCGCGTGGGCTGCGCCGCCGGCTTCTCGGGCGACCGCACCGATGCTGCAGCGCCCGTGGTGGAGGCGCTCATCGCCGCTGGCGGGCCGGCCGTGCTGATCTTCGAGACACTGGCCGAGCGCACGCTGGCACTGGCGCAACTGGCGCGCCGCGCCGACCCCGAAGCGGGCTACGAGCCGCTGCTGGATGACCTGCTGCGCCCCGTGCTCGAGCGCTGCCTGGTGCACGGCCTGCGCATCGTCAGCAACTTCGGCGCCGCCAATCCGCCGGGCGCCGCGCGGCGCATCCTCGCGCTGGCGGCCGAGCTGGGCCTGCGTGCGCCTCGCGTGGCGGTGGTGAGCGGCGACGACCTCCTCGCCGACACGGATTTGCTGCGCGAGGCGGCGCTGCACGACCCGGCAGACCAGGAAGACCTGCAACGCGACCAGCACCTCGCGGGACAGGCAGGCCTCGCGAGCCGCTCCATCGTGAGCGCCAACGCCTACCTCGGCGCCGAAGCCATCGCCGCGGCGCTGCGCGAAGGCGCGGAGATCGTCGTCTGCGGCCGCGTCGCCGACCCCGCGCTCGTGCTCGGTCCCGCGCTCGCGCACTTCGGCTGGGCGCTCGACGACTGGGACCGCCTGGCCGCCGCCACGATGGCCGGCCACCTGCTCGAGTGCGGCGCGCAGGTGAGCGGCGGCTACTACGCCGACCCCGGCTACAAGGACGTGCCCGACCTCGCGCATGTCGGCTTCCCCATCGCCGAGATTCACGCCGATGGCCACTGCGTCATCGGCAAGCCCGCGGGCACGGGCGGGCGCATCGACGCGCACAGCGTGAAGGAGCAACTGCTCTACGAGGTGCACGACCCGGCCGCCTACATCACGCCGGACGTCGTGGCCGACATCACCGAGGCCACCGTCACCGAACTCGGCCCCGACCGCGTGCGGCTGGCCGGCGTGCGCGGCCACCCGCGGCCGGCGCAGCTGAAGGTGAACGTGTGCCAAGAGAACGGCTGGTTCGCCGAGGGCGAGATCTCGTATGCCGGCCCTCGCGCCGAAGGTCGTGCACGCCTGGCCGCGCAGGTGCTGCGCGAGCGACTGGCGGCGCAGACCGGTGGTGCGCCGCTGCGCGTGGACCTCATCGGCGTATCCAGCGTCTTCGCCGACGACGGGGGCCGCTGGCAGCCAGGGCAGGCGCCCGGCGAGGCCACCGACGTGCGCCTGCGCGTGGCGATGAACCACGCCGAGCGCGCCGTGGCCGAGCGGCTCGTGCGCGAGGTGACCGCGCTCTACACCTGCGGCCCGGCCGGCGGTGGCGGCGTGCGCACCGCGCTGCGCCCGCGCCTCGGGCTCGTGAGCATCCTCGTGCCGCGCGAGCGCGTGCCTGCCACGCACCACTTCGTGGGCGCCGCGCCATGACCGCGGGCCTGCGTCGCACGGTGGCACTCACCGTGCCCCTCTACCGCGCCGCGCACGGCCGCACCGGCGACAAGGGCGACCGCTCCAACATCAGCGTCGTCGCCTGGCAGCCGCTGCTGTGGGACCTGCTCGTGCAGCAGGTCACCGAGGCGCGCGTGGCCGAGCGCTTCGCGGCCCGCCGCCCGCTCAGCGTCAGGCGTTACCTGCTGCCCCGGCTGCAGGCGATGAACTTCGTGCTCGACGGCGTGCTCGACGGCGGCGTCAACAGCGCGCTCAACCTCGACAGCCACGGCAAGTGCCTGTCGTACCTGCTGCTCGACCTGCCGATCGAGGTGCCGGCCGACCTCGTGCCACTGCTGGCCGGACCGCACGATCTGCCAATGCCGCGCGCCCGAAGCGGCGCGCGCACGCCTTCCACAACCCTCAACAGCGAGCCCCCATGACAGCCGTCACGCTCACCCGCTCGGGCCCTGTGGCCACCGTCACCCTGCACCGCCCCGAATGCCGAAACGCCGTAGACGGCCCCACGGCCGCGCGCCTGCGCGAGGCCTTCGAGGCCTTCGAGCACGACGCCGAACTGCGTGTCGCCGTGCTCACCGGCGGTGGTGGCCACTTCTGCGCCGGCGCCGACCTCACGGCGCTCGGCGACCCGGCGCGCCGCAACCACATCGAACCCACGGGCTCGGCGCCCGGCCCGATGGGCCCGACGCGCATGGACTTCGGCAAGCCGGTGATCGCCGCCGTCGAGGGCTACGCCGTCGCCGGAGGATTGGAGCTGGCGCTGATGTGCGACCTGCGCGTCGCCGCACGCAGCGCCACCTTCGGCGTCTTCTGCCGCCGCTGGGGCGTGCCGCTCATCGACGGCGGCACGGTGCGCCTGCCGCGCGTCGTGGGCATGGGGCGGGCGCTGGATCTCATCCTCACCGGTCGACCGGTGGGGGCCGAGGAGGCGCTGGCGATGGGGCTGGCCAACCGCGTCGTCGACGACGGCACGGCGCTCGCGCAGGCGCAGGCGCTGGCTGCCCAGATCGCGGCCTTCCCGCAGCTGTGCATGCGGGCCGACCGCGCCTCGGCGTTCGCGCAGTGGGACCTGCCTCTGGCCGAGGCGTTGCGGCTCGAGGGGGCGGGGGGCTACCCGGTCGTGCAGGCGGAAGCCCTGGCCGGGGCGGCACGGTTTGCGGGCGGGGCGGGGAGGCATGGGTCGTTTGGGGGGAGTGGCGCCTGAACGCTGAATGCTGACTGCTCCCGTTGCCTGCCGGCTCGCTGCGGTGGGCGACTGCTGACTCGATGCGTGCCGGGTCTCGCCCCGGCGGGCGAGTCACTTTCATTTGCTGGCCCAAATGAAAGCAACCAAAGCAAAGGGCCTGTTGTCCTGCGCTGACTGATTGCCTGCGGAGGCGGCCTCTATTTGGCCTGCTCGCTCCGGCACGAAACACCCTCGTTCGAGCTTCGCGCTGCGGCCCGCGCTCGTGAGTTCGGTCAAGTCCAGCGAGCGCCAGCGTTCGTGCCGGACTCTTGAGCGCCGGTCGCGGGGCGCCAGCGTTTCGTGGGTGTTTGTCGCCGAAGCGCGCCGGCCAAATGGAGGCCCGCCTCAGAAAGCAACCCACCTTGTCAGGACATCAGGCCCTTTGCTTTGGTTACTTTCATTTGGGCCAGCAAATGAAAGTGACTCGGCTGCCGGGCCGAGACCCGGCCTGCTCCGACTGAAGCCAGTCGCTCACCGAAGCAGGCCCCAGCAAGCTTCCGGCCCTCAGTGTCATCAATCCAACCGCCCCTTCGAAGAAGACAATGCACCCATCCGCGGAGCCCAAGCCCCGCCGCGCGGAAAACGAAGCACCCATGCCTCCCTCCCTCCCCGTCCTCGAAGAGGTCCGCCAGGTCCAAGACGAGATGGTCGCCCTGCGGCGCCAGATCCATGCCCAACCCGAGCTCGGCTTCGAAGAGAAGCTGACCAGCGAGCTCGTCGCCGCCCGCCTCGCGCAGTGGGGCTACGAGGTCACGCGCGGCGTCGGGCGCACCGGCGTTGTCGGCCGCCTGAAGGTCGGCCACGGACACCGCTCGATCGGCCTGCGGGCCGACATGGACGCGTTGCCGATCGAGGAGAAGAGCGGCCTGCCGCACGCCAGCCGCCGGCCCGGCCTGATGCACGCCTGCGGCCACGACGGCCACACCGCCACGCTGCTCGCCGCAGCGCGCGTGCTGGCACTGACACGCGGCTTCAGCGGCACGTTGAATCTGATCTTCCAGCCCGCCGAAGAGGGCCTCGGCGGCGCGCAGGCCATGCTCGACGACGGCCTGTTCGAGCGCTTCCCGTGCGACCGTCTCTACGGCTTCCACAACTCGCCCGGCGCGCCCGTGGGCCTGCTCGGCATCCGCTCGGGCGTGGTCTACAGCAGCTCCGACACGGTGATCATCACCGTGCGCGGGCGCGGCGGCCACGGCGCCAAGCCGCACCTGGCGGTGGACCCCATCGTCACCGCCTCGCACCTCGTGATCGCGCTGCAGAGCATCGTCTCGCGCGAGATCCACCCCAACGAGCTGGCCATCGTCACCGTCGGCGCCTTCCACGCCGGGGAGGCGCCGAACGTCATCC
This sequence comes from Rubrivivax sp., assembly GCA_016790435.1. Lineage (GTDB taxonomy): Bacteria > Pseudomonadota > Gammaproteobacteria > Burkholderiales > Burkholderiaceae_C > Rubrivivax. Next base: position 6,307 of record JAEUPE010000108.1, read on the forward strand.
CGGCCAGTGCGGAGTTGCGCCTCACCGTGCGCGCGCGCAGCGAGGCCGTGCGCGCGCAGCTGCGCGATCGCATCACCGCCATGGCGCACGCGCAGGCCGCCGTGCACGGCGCCACCGCCGAGGTCGACTACCGCTGGCGCTACCCGGTGACGATCAACGACGACGAAGCGACGAGCTACCTGCGCGGCGTGGCGCGAGAGCTCGTCGGCGAAGAAGGCCTGATCCCCGACTGGCCGCCCGGCACGGCCAGCGATGACATGGGCCTGCTGCTGGCGCGCGTGCCCGGCTGCTACTTCAACGTCGGCAACGGCACCGACGAACGCCCGGGCGAAGGCGGCTGCCCGGTGCACAACGCCGGCTACGACTTCAACGACCGCATCCTGCCGAGCACCGCGAGCCTGTATGTACGGCTGGTGCAGCGCTATCTGGTCGATGGCTGAGCGGCCGGAGCCGCGCCTCGGGCAACGCCTGCTGTCCCGCTTGCGGCCGGCGCGCAGGCTCGCCCTCGCTGCCATCGTCGTGGCAGTCCTCGCGGCGCCCGGGGCAGCCGCACTCGCTGCGCCTGCCGGTCCTTCCAGCACCTCCAGCCAGGCTCGTGCGGCGGCCCCGGCCGCCAACCAGCGCGTCGACCGTGCGAGCCCCGTCGGCGCACCCGACCCCGAGATGGCTCGCCGCATGCTGGCCTGCACGCCTTGCCACGGCAAGGAGGGCCGCGCCACGAGCGCAGGCTACTTCCCGCGCATCGCCGGCAAGCCGGCGGGTTATCTCTTCAACCAGCTCGTCAACTTCCGCGAAGGACGGCGTCCCAACAGCGCCATGGCCGACCTCGTGGAGCACCTGGACGACGCCTACCTGCGCGACATCGCCGCGTACTTCGCGGCGCTGGACCTGCCCTATGCGCCGCCGTCGGCCGGCGTCGTGGCACCCGCGCTCCTGGCGCGCGGCGAGGGGCTGGCGCGCCAGGGCTACGCGCAGCGCAACGTGCCCGCCTGCATCGCCTGCCACGGCGAGCGGCTCACCGGCGTGCTGCCGTCGCTGCCCGGCCTCGCCGGCCTGCCGCGCGACTACCTGCTCGGCCAGTTGGGCGCCTGGCGCGAGGGTGATCGCCGCGCCGTCGCGCCCGACTGCATGGCCACCATCGCCCGGAGGCTGGATGCGGCCGACATCGAGGCGGTCACGCTGTGGATCGCGGCGCAGCCGCCCGGTGCCGACATGAGGCCCGCTGCCGCCGGCACGCTGAAGTGGCCGCTGCCCGTGGCGTGCGGCAGCGCCCCACCATGAGCGCACGCCGGTCAGCGGCAGCCCTGCGGCGCCTGCTGCGCGTGCTGCTCGCCACCACGCTGCTCGTCGTGTTGGCCACGGCCTGGGTGCTGTGGCGCAACTTCGAAGGCGAGGAGCCGGTGCGGGCGCGCGAAGGTTCCACGCTGCGGCAGGGCGAAGCAGGCGGGCCGCCGCAAGGCGATGGCGGCACGCAGCCGCCGGCCGACGCCGCCACGCTCGCGCGCGGCGAGTACCTGGCGCGCGCCGGCAACTGCCTGGGCTGCCACACGGCGCGCGGCGGCGAGCCGGGCGCAGGAGGGCGCGCCATCGCCACGCCCTTCGGCACCGTGTATTCGAGCAACCTCACGCCGGACGCAGACACCGGCCTCGGCCGCTGGTCGGCCTCGGAGTTCCGGCGCGCGCTGCGGCACGGCCGCTCGCGCGACGGGCGGCTGCTGACACCCGCCTTCCCGTACCCGAACTTCACGCGCGTCACGCGCGAGGACGCCGACTCGATCTACGCTTGGGTGATGAGCCGGCCTGCCGTGAAGCGGCCGAACCGGCCGCACGACCTGCGCTTTCCCTATGGCCTGCAGGCGGCGCTGGCCGTGTGGCGGGCGCTGTACTTCCGCACCGAACCCTTCGTGCCCGACCCGGCGCGCAGCGCGGCATGGAACCGTGGCAGCTACCTCGTCAACGGGCTCGGCCACTGCATGGCCTGCCACGCGGCGCGCAACTTCCTCGGCGGCACGGTGCAGGGTCCGGAGGCGGGTGGTGCCATCGTCTCGGCGCAGCACTGGTATGCCCCGTCGCTCGCTGACGCACGCGAGGCCGGCGTCGCCGACTGGGCGCTCGAGGACGTGGTGGCGCTGCTCCAGACCGGCACCTCGCCCCGCGGCACCGCGATGGGACCGATGGCCGAGGTGGTGGCGCGCAGCACGCAGCACCTGGCGCAAGGCGACCTGCGGGCGATGGCCGAGTACCTGCGAACGCTGCCCCCGGCGGCGGCCGCGGCAGCTGCCACCGCTCCCTCGGCCACTGCAGCCGCAGCCGCACGGCGACCGCCGGGCTGGGCCGAAACAATGGAGCGCGGCCGCCAGGTCTACGAAGCACACTGCACCGGCTGCCACGGCCCGCAAGGCGAAGGCACGCCCGGCATCCGTGCGTTGGCCGGCCACCGCGCGGTCGTGCTCGACACGCCGCACAACGTCATCCAGGCCATCCGCCATGGCGGCTTCGCGCCTGCCACGCCCGGCAACCCGCGCCCCTTCGGCATGCCGCCGTTTCGCGCCTTGCTGAGCGACGACGAAGTCGCCGCCGTCGCCAGCCATGTGCGCGGTTCGTGGGGCAACGACGCCGGAATCGTGCAGCCCTTGGATGTGTGGCGCGCAAGGTGACCAGGCGAAGTGAAACGCACGAGGGAAGTCCAAGGCGACGCCTCGGACACGCCCGGCGACTACAGTGCCTGCATCACGCAGCACCCGACGGAGACAAGCCATGAAGACCTACGCCATCGCCACCATTCCCGGTGACGGCATCGGCAAGGAAGTCGTGCCCGCCGGCCGGCAGGTGCTGGAAGTCCTCGCCCACTCGAGCCGCGGCTTTCGCTTCGAGTTCGAGAACTTCGGCTGGGGCGGCGACTACTACCGCCAGCACGGGGTGATGATGCCGGCCGACGGCCTCGACGCGCTGCGCCACAAGGACGCGATCCTCTTCGGCAGCGCCGGCGACCCGCACATCCCCGACCACATCACGCTGTGGGGCCTGCGCCTGAAGATCTGCCAGGGCTTCGACCAGTACGCCAACGTGCGGCCGACGCGCATCCTGCCGGGCATCGATGGCCCGCTGAAGCGCTGCGGCCCGGATGACCTGAACTGGGTCATCGTGCGCGAGAACTCCGAAGGCGAGTACTCCGGGGTGGGTGGGCGCGTGCACCAGGGTCACCCGATCGAAGCCGCCACCGACGTGTCGATCATGACCCGCGCCGGTGTCGAGCGCATCATGCGCTTCGCCTTCAAGCTGGCCCGGTCACGCCCGCGCAAGTTGCTCACCGTCGTCACGAAGAGCAACGCGCAGCGCCACGCGATGGTGATGTGGGACGAGATCGCGTTGCAGATCAGCCGGGAGTTCCCGGACGTCACCTGGGACAAGGAACTCGTGGACGCGGCCACGGCGCGCATGGTCAACCGGCCCGCCACGCTCGACACGCTCGTTGCCACCAACCTGCACGCCGACATCCTGAGCGACCTCGCCGCGGCGCTGGCCGGCAGCTTGGGGCTAGCGCCCACCGGCAACATCGACCCCGAGCGCCGCTACCCGAGCATGTTCGAGCCCATCCACGGCTCGGCCTTCGACATCATGGGCCAGGGCCTGGCCAACCCCGTGGGCACCTTCTGGTCGGTGGTGATGATGCTCGATCACCTCGGCGAAACGGCCGCGGCAGCGCAGGTGATGCAGGCCATCGAGCAGGTCACCGCCAACCCCAGGCTGCACACGCGCGACCTGGGCGGCACGGCGACCACCGCCGAGGTCACGCAGGCGGTGTGCGCGCTGCTCGCCGCGAGCACGCAGCGCCAGGCGGCCTAGGGCCCGACCGACACCGGACGGGCGCCAGAGGGGTGCACTGCTACAGCGTTCCGGGCGGGAACAGCCGCGGCAGGAACAGCGGCAGGCTCGGAAACAGGATGATGGCCGCCAGCACCAGGAACATCGGCACGAGCATGATGAGCACGTCCTTCAACACGTCGCCGATGCGCACCTTGGCCACCGCGCACGAGATCATCAGGCACAGCCCGTACGGCGGCGTGACGAGCCCGAAGGCAAGAGCGACGATGCCGACGATGGCGAAGTGCACCGGGTCCATGCCGGCACTCTGGGCCAGCGGCTGCAGGATGGTGCCGACGATGATGATGGCCGGGATGGCATCGAGGAAGCAGCCGACGACGAGGAACACCGCGGCGATGAAGAAGCCCGTGGCCGTGATGCCCATCCCCCACGTCGAGACGCCTTCGAGCAGCGCCTTCGGGATCTGGTAGTAGGCCAGCAGCCAGCCGAACGCGCTCGCCGTGCCGACGCAGAAGAGCGCCACCGCTGACAGCTTGCCCGTGTCCAGCAACGCCTCGTACAGCCCCTTCAGGTTCATCTCGCGGTAGACGATGATCGACAGCGCCCCCGCGTACAGCACCGCGATGCACGCCGACTCGGTGGCCGTGAACCAGCCGAACACCTTGCCGCCGATGATGATGAAGGGCGTGAGCAGCGCCGGCACCGACACCATCGCCGAGGCGAACAGCTCGCGCAGCGTGGCGCGCGTGTAGGTGGGGTAGCCGCGCCGCTTGGCGTAGGCGTGCACGGTGGCCATCTGCGCCAGGCCGATGAGCAGGCCGGGGATGATGCCGGCGAGCATCAACGCGCCGATGGAGACGGTGAGCACGCCGCCCCAGACGATCATCAGGATGGACGGCGGGATGATCACCGCCAGCACCGCCGACACCGCCGTGATGGCCACCGAGAAGCTGACGTCGTAGCCCTCCTTGACCTGGGCCTCGATGAAGATCTTGCCCTGGCTCGCTGCGTCCGCGGTGGACGAGCCCGAGACGCCGGCGAAGAAGATCGACAGCACCACGTTCACCTGCGCGAGGCCGCCCGGAAAGTGGCCCACGAGCGCGCGCGAGAAGCGCACCAGGCGGTCGGTGATGCCGCCCACGTTCATCAGGTTGGCGGTTAGCAGAAAGAACGGCACCGCCAGCAGGATGAACGAGTTGTAGGCGTTGAAGGTCTCCTGGATCAGGTTCTGCAGGTCGAAGCGGTCTTCGATGGCGAAGATCGGCACGCAGGCGAGCCCGAGCGCGAACGCCACCGGCACGCGCAGGAACATGAGCGTGAAGAAGATGCCGAAGAGGATCAGCCCGGCCATGCCGGGGCTCAGCGCCGCACTGGTCATGGTGCGGCCCTTGCGGAACTTTCGGCCGTTCCGCCGCCTTGGCCGCCTTGGCCGCCTTGGCCGCCTTGGCCGCCTTGGCCGCCTTGGCCAGCCAGCACCTTGATGGCATCGATCAGGTGCTCGCCCTGGAACAGCACCCAGGTGATGCCGGCGAGCGGGAACGCGGCGTGGATCATCCACAGCGGCAGCTCGGCCAGCTCGGACACTCGGTTCCAGGCAAAGCGCGTGAACAGCCAGCCGCCCCAGATGAACACCCCTGCGAAACCAAGCACGAAGACGCTGGTGACGATCTTCAGCGCCGCGGCCGGGCGCGGCGCGAGCTGCGGCCAGACGTCGACCTCGAAGTGCGAGCCCTCGCGGATGCCGACCATGGCGCCGATCATGATCATCCACACGAAGAGGAAGCGCGCCATCTCCTCGGTCCAGATGTAGCTCGGGATGAGCGCCGTGTAGCGCGAGAAGATCTGCAGGCTGACCGGGACGATCAGCACCGCCACCGAGAACACGAGCAGCGCCGAGAGCAGCCGGCTGTACAGCGCGGTGAAGGCCTTGAAGGGGGTCATGGGCAGAGGCGAAGCGCAAGGAAAGGCGGCGCACCCGCCGCCGCCCCTTTGCTGAAGCAGGGCCGGGAGCGCCGCCGCGGTGGAGGCGCCGCCAGGTTCAGGCCGCGTTGATCTTGGCGAAGATGGTCTCCGCGCCCACTTCCTTGGCGTACGCGTTCATCACCGGATCGGCCAGCTTCTTCATGGCGTCGCGCTCGGTGAAGGGCACGCGCTTGAGCTTGCCCTCGCGCTCGAGCTTCTCGAGCTTGGCGCCGTCTTCCGAGGACTCGATGGTGCGACCGTGCGCCCCGGCCTCCTTGCCGGCGCGCACGATGGCCGCCTGCAGGTCGGGCGCGCACTTGGCGAACGTCTTGCCCGAGAAGCAGATGGGCCGGATGGTGATGGCATGCTGCGTCATCGACAGGTGCGGCGCGACCTCGTAGAACTTCATCGCCTCCACGCCCGCGGCCTCGTTCTCGCCGGCGGCAATGACGTTGTTCTGGATCGCGTTGTAGACCTCGTTGTAGGCAATCACGGTCGGGCTCATGCCGATGGCCGAGAAGGTGCGGCTCCAGATCGGCGCACCCTGCACGCGCACCTTCAGCCCCTTCATCTCGGCCAGGTTGCGCACCGGCTTGTTGACGAAGATGTTGCGCGTGCCGCCGCCGGCATAACCGACCAGCATGACCTCGGCGCCCTTGCCCACCTCGTCGGCGATCGGCTTGAGCAGGTCGGCGTCGAGCACCTTGTTCCAGTGCGCGAGGTCGCGGAACAGGAACGGCGCGTCGATGAAGGGCGCCGCCTTGGAGAACGTGCTCATGTGCGCCGGCGAAACGATGCCGTAGTCGACCGCCTTGCCCTGCGCCATGTACTCGAAGTACTGCTTCTCGAGGCCGAGCTCGCTGTTGCGGTGCAGCACGAAGTTGATCGGCTTGCCGTAGTACTTCTTGACCAGTTCCTCGAACTTGAGCAGCGCCTTGTTGAAGGCGTGGTCGTCGTTGAACTGCACGGCGCCGTGCAGCGTGAGCGTGGCTTGCGCGCGCACGACGAGCGGCGCGGCAACGGTGGCCGTGGCGGCGGCGGTAACGAAAGTCCTGCGCAACATGGCTTGTCTCCTGGTCGAGGTTCGTGGGCGGCAAGCCTAGTGGCGGCCGGCCGGCATGGCATCGGGGTCTGCCCGCAATCGGCGGCGCCCGGCAAGCGATGACCCGCGGGCTGGAACGGCGGCGCGTGACAGGCCGCGCGACGGGCCGCGCGTCGACGCGCCGTTCAGCGGGGCCGCGCTGGCGGCGGTGCCAGTGCCGCCGGGCGGGCCAGGTCGTCGAGCGTGCCCAGGCCCCGCTCGCGCAGCCACTGCTCCAGCGCCGGCACGAGCGGGCCGAGCCGCTCGTCGATGGCCTCGCGCACGGTGTCGACGAAGACCTGCGTCTGCCGCTCGATCTCGATGTTGACGGCGTCGCCCTCGCGCTGGCCGGCGAAGGTGGTCATGCGCAGCGTCTCCGGGATCAGCCAGACTTCGAACCAACCCTCACGCCGATCGACCTCGGCCGCGGTGAGGCTGCAGCCGTTGACGGCGACGTAGCCCTTGGCGAAGACATAGCGCATGAAGCGCGGCGGCAGCGCGATGCGCAGCACATGGTTGTTCTCGGGCCGGCGCACCTGCACGAGGGTGCCCAGGCAGTCGACATGGCCCGACAGCGGATGGCCGCCGATCTCGGCGCCGTCTCGCGCCGCACGCTCCACGTTCACCTCGCTGCCTTGCACCAGGCGCCCCAGCGTCGTGAGCGCAAGGCTCTGCTGCATGACGTCGAAGTCGGCGGCGAACACCTCGCCTTCTGCCCGATGCAGCGCGGTCACGGTCAGGCAGACACCGTCGACGGCGACGCTGGCGCCGACCTCCAGGCCGACGCCGAAGCCCGTCGCGCCGAAGCGCAACGTGAAGCTGCGCAGCCCGGCCCGGTCGGCCAGGCGCTCGACCTGGGCCGTGCCCGCGACGATGCCGGTGAACATCGCGCAAGCTTAGCGCAGCGACCGGCTGGCCCACGGAGCACCGCGCCGGGAGACTCGCGCCGCCGCGCGGCCGCTCAGTCCGGGGGGTAGGTGGCGGACTTCGTGAAGCGTTCGATGCGCGGATACCCCCAGTCCCCTCAGGTCAGGGGGCGGTCGGCCCTTCATGCCGCGCATGGCGCTCCATAGGATTCTTCGACCCCGTGCAGGTGTGACTGCAAGCGCATCCGCAGCCGCTGCAATGGGGCGAGGCCATGCGCCGGGCGAACCCGGCTTGTTGAGGGCATGCCATGAGCATCTACCGTCGCGATCGTCTGCTGGCCCTGGCCGCCATGATGGCGAGCGTGGGGCTGCTCACGGCTTGCGGTGGCGGCGGCTCCGGCACGGAGGCTGCGACTGGCTCGACCGCGCCCGCCCCCGGCCCCGCGACTTCACCGTCGCCATCGCCATCCGCCTCGGCGCCGCCGGCACCGGCCAACCCGCCGGCGACGCCGCCGTCTGCGCCGGCCCCCCCAGCTTCATCCCCGGCGCCACCGGCGGCGCAGCCGGCTCCGCCGTCGCCGTCGCCGTCGCCGTCGCCGTCTCCGTCACCGCCACCGCCCCCGCCCCCCCCCCCGCCCCCGCCCCCCCCCCCCCCCCCCCCCCCGCCACCGGCCCCGCCCCCCCCCCGCCCCCCGGGCCCCCCCCCCCCCCGGGGCGGGGGCCGCGCGGCCGGGGGGGGGCACACGGCGGGTGAGAGGGCGG
>JAEUPE010000163.1 GCA_016790435.1 Rubrivivax sp.
ATCCTGCCGATCCTCATGACCGCGAGCTCGCTGTTCCAGGTGTGGCTGAACCCGACCCCGCCCGACCCCGTGCAGGCCAAGATGATGTGGATGATGCCGCTCATCTTCGGCTTCATGGTCTTCTTCTTCCCCGCCGGCCTCGTGCTCTACTGGCTCACCAACAACATCCTGTCGATCGCGCAGCAATGGTGGATCAACAAGCAACTCGGCGTAAATCATTGATCGCCACCGTCGCCGCGTGAGCCTTCTCACGCGAGATCCCTCAGGTGAGGGTTGAGTCGGGCAGGCGATCTGCCGACCATAGGACTCATGCGGGTTGACCCGGTTCAGGACGAGCCGGCTCGGGAGCACCAAGGCGCCAAGCCCTAAGAAGCTGAATGCTGCTCTACCCGCGCCATACATGCCACGCGGCCCGGTTCGATGAAAGTCGAACCGGGCCGCAGTGCTTTGGCCGCCGGTTCGAGCCACGGCCCGTGTTCGATGGCGGCGCCGCACCGCGGCGCGCCAGAATGCGCCCACTTTTCACCCATGCGCGCCTCCGATCTGCTGGGCCGCCAGCAAGACCCCATCGTCGCCATCGCCACGGCAGCAGGTCGTGGTGCCGTGGGCATCGTGCGTGCCTCGGGCCGGGACCTGGGTCCGCTCGTGCAGGCGGTGTGCGGCCGAGCCCTCGTGCCGCGCCAGGCCACGCTGCTGCCCTTCGTCGGCAGCGACGGCGAGGCGCTCGACCGGGGCCTGGCCATCCACTTCCCGGCGCCGCATTCGTACACAGGCGAGGACGTGCTCGAGCTGCAGGCGCATGGCGGCCCGGTGCTGCTGCAGCTGCTGCTGGCGCGCTGCCTGCAGGCGCTCCAGGCAGCCGACCCACGTGCGCGCCTGGCGGAACCGGGCGAATTCACGCAGCGCGCCTTCCTCAACGACAAGCTCGACCTCGCGCAGGCCGAGGCCGTGGCCGACCTCATCGAAGCGAGCACCGAGGCCGCCGCCCGCTCGGCCGCCCGCTCGCTCGCGGGCGCGTTCTCTTCGGGCGTGCGCGCGCTCGCCGACCGCATCGTGCAGCTGCGCATGCTGGTCGAGGCGACGCTCGACTTTCCCGAGGAAGAGATCGACTTCCTGGAGAAGGCGGGCGCGCGCGCGCAACTCGATGCCATCGTCGCCGCGGTCGACACGGCGCTTTCGAGTGCACGCCGCGGAGCCTTGCTGCGCGAAGGGCTGCATGTCGTGCTCGCGGGCCAGCCCAACGTGGGCAAGAGTTCGTTGCTGAATGCGCTCGCGGGGGCTGAACTCGCCATCGTCACGCCCATCCCCGGCACCACGCGCGACCGGCTGCGCGAGACGATCCAGATCGAGGGCGTGCCGCTGCACGTCATCGACACCGCCGGCCTGCGCCACGACGAACAGGCCGCCGACGAGGTGGAACGCATCGGCATCGCGCGGACGTGGCAGGCCATCGCGGAAGCCGATGCCGTGATCTTCCTGCACGACCTCACGCGGCAGGGCGAGCCGGTGTACGAGGCGGCCGACCGCGACATCGGCGCGCGCCTGCCGGCCGGCGTGCCGCGGCTGGAGGTCTACAACAAGGCCGATGCCGTGGCCGCCCCGCCGGCCTTTGTGCCGCCCGGCGGGCTGGCCCTCTCGGCGCGTTCCGGCAGCGGCCTGGAGGCGTTGCGGCACGCGCTGCTGGCGCAGGCCGGCTGGCAGGGCGCGCCGGAGGGCGCGGCGATCGCGCGCACGCGCCACGTCGAAGCCCTGAAGCGCACGCGCGAACACCTTGGTGCCGCGCTCGCACACGCGGCCGAGCGAGATGCCGCGCTCGACCTGCTGGCCGAGGAACTGCGCCTGGCGCACCAGGCGCTTGGCGAGATCACAGGCGAGGTCACGAGCGATGATCTGCTGGGCGAGATCTTCGGGCGCTTCTGCATCGGCAAGTGATGGTGCCGTGTGCGTGGCCCGAAGCCGCGGCGCAGCGCGCAGCGGTTGCGCGCCCGCGATCGTTCGCGCATCGTTCGCGCAAAGGTGGACCCGGGCCGCTGCCAGGGCGCCTCAGTCGATCGTCACGCCCGCTTCGCGAACCACCTTGCCCCACTTCTGCACTTCGGTGCGCACGAAGGCTGCGAAGGCCTCGGGTGAGGCGCCGCCGGTCTCCGCGCCGAGCTTGAACCACAGCTCGCGCATCTCGCGGTCCTCGAAGGCCTTGTTGACGAGGGCGTGCAGCCGCTGCACGACGGCCGGCGGCGTGCCGGCGGGCACCCAGAGGCCGTACCACGACGTGACCTCGAAGCCCGGCAGGCCCGACTCGCTGGCCGTGGGGATGTCGGGGAACGAAGGCGAGCGCTTGGCCGAGGTGACGGCGATGGCCTGCAGCTTGCCGCTGCGGATGTGTTGTGCCGCGCTGCCCAGCGCCTCGAAGATGTAGTCGATCTCGCCGCCGAGCAGCGCCGTGGTCGCCGGACCGGTGCCCTTGTAGGGCACGTGCTGCGCCTTGATGCCGGCGGCACTGTTGAACATCTCGCACGAGAGGTGACGCGTGGTGCCGTTGCCGGCCGAGCCGCAGTTGATCTTGCCCGCGTTCGCGCGGGCGTAGGCCATCAACTCGGGCAGCGTCTTGGCCGGTACGCGGGTGGCGGCGACCAGCACGTCGGGGAAGACGGCCACCGTCGTCACCGGCACGAGGTCCTTCTCCAGCTCGTAGGGCAGGCTCTTGTAGGCCGACACGGCCACCGCCAAGTGCACCGGCGCGAGCAGCACGGTGTAGCCGTCGGCCGGCGACTTGGCGGCCATGGCCGCGCCGATGGTGCCGCCGGCGCCACCGCGGTTGTCGATGTTGAACTGCTGGCCGGCGAGCTGCGCCAGCTTGGCCGTCAGCGGCCGCGCCACCGTGTCGGTGCCACCCCCGGGCGGGAAGGGAACGATCACGCGCACGGGCTTGTTCGGCCAGTCCTGCGCCAGCACCGAGGCGGCCGGCAGCAGCAGGGCGAGGGCAAGCGGCATCAGCCGGCGGCTGAGGATCATCGGGCGGTCTCCTGTCGGGTGAACAACGGTGCGTCACGCATGGGCTTCGATGATGCCCGCGCGGCAAGACCGTTGGATGACGGGCGAACCCGCGCCTGGGTGCGGGGAGGCTGCTGCTCGGACGCGAGTTGCGCGCGACCTATGTGCGGCGGACGGCCCCGAGGTCGGCCACCGGCGAGCCGGGGACCGTCAGTGGCCTTCGAAGTCAGTGGCCTTCGAAGTTCACCAGCGTGAACAGCGCCAGCCCGCTCTCGCGCAGCTTGCGCGAGCCGCCGAGCTCGGGCAGGTCGACGATCGCGGCGCCCTCGATCACCTCGGCCCCGAGCCGCTCCAGCAGCCGCCGGCCGGCCATCATCGTGCCGCCGGTGGCCACGAGGTCGTCGATGAGCACCACGCGGTCGCCGGGCTTGACGGCGTCGGTGTGCATTTCCACCGTGGCGCTGCCGTACTCGAGCTCGTAGGTTTCCTCGACGGTCGTGAAGGGCAGCTTGCCCTTCTTGCGGATCGGCACGAAGCCGACGCCCAACTCGTACGCGACGACGCTGCCGATGATGAAGCCGCGCGCGTCGAGCCCGGCGATGGCGTCGGGGCGCGGGCTGAAGTAGCGGTGCACGAACTGGTCGATGAGGACACGGAAGACGCGAGGGTTCGACAGCAGCGGCGTGATGTCGCGGAACATCACGCCCTTCTCGGGCCAGTCGGGCACGGTGCGGATGTGCGCCTGGATGTAGGCGCCGGGGTCCTGCAGCAGCAGCGGAGGTGCTTCGCCGGTCATGCAGCGATCATAGGATCTCGGCCACTCGCGGCGGACGTGGGCGCTCAGTCGGCGCCCAGCAGCTTGGCCTCGGCCAGTGCCAACGGCTCGGGCAGGCCGCTCAGCACCAGCGTGTCGCCGCCGCCGAGCACGAGCCCGCCTTCCGCGGGGATGACGGCTCCGGCGGCCCGCCGCACCGAGACCACGCTCACGCCGATGGCGTGCAGCGCCAGGTGGTCGAGCGGGCGGCCGATGCAGGCCGCCGCCTCGGGCAGCGTGACGCTTTGCAGCCGAGCCTGCTCGAGCTCGGCCACGGTGTCGTCGTCGGCGCCATGGAAGTAGCCGCGCAGCAGGCTGTAGCGCGCATCGCGCGCGTCGCGCGTGATGCGGATGACGCGGGCCATGGGCACGCCCACCAGCGCGAGCGCATGCCCGGCCAGCATGAGCGAGCCCTCCACCGCCTCGGGCACCACCTCGGTGGCGCCGGCCGCCTTGAGGCGGTCGATGTCGCTGTCGTCCATCGTGCGCACCACCACCGGCACCTTGGGCGCATGGCTTTGCACGAGGGCGAGGATCTTCAGCGCCGAGGCCGTGTCGTGGTAGCTCACCACCACCGCCGCGGCGCGCGCCAGGCCGGCGGCCATCAGGCTTTGCAGCCGCGCGGCGTCGCCGAAGACCACGCTTTGCCCGGCGGCGGCGGCCTGCCGCACGCGGTCGGGGTCGAGGTCGAGCGCCATGTAGGGAATGCGCTCCTTGTCCAGCAGGCGCGCCAAGTTCTGGCCGCTGCGGCCGTAGCCGCAGATGATGATGTGGCGCTCGGTGGCCATCGAGCGCTTGGCGATGGTGGTGAGGGCCACCGACTGCATCAGCCAGTCGCTGGCGCTGAGCTTGTTGACGATGCTGTTGCTGTAGAGGATGAGGAAGGGCGTGGCCAGCATCGACAGCACCATGCTGGCGAGGATGGGGCTCATCCACTGCGGCGCGACGAGTCCGTTCTCGGTGCCCAGCGTCAGCAGCACGAAGCCGAATTCACCGGCCTGCGCGAGGTAGAGGCCGGTGCGCAGCGCCACGCCCGGCGCCGTGCGGAAGGCCCAGGCCAGCGCCGCGACCAGGGCCGCCTTGGCCAGCACGGGCGCAGTGGTGAGCAGCAGCACGAGCAGCCACTGGTCGAGCACCGGCCGCCAGTCCAGCTTCATGCCGATGGTGATGAAGAACAGGCCCAGCAGCACGTCGTGGAAGGGCCGGATGTCGGTTTCCACCTGGTGCTTGTATTCCGTCTCGGCGACCAGCATGCCGGCGACGAAGGCGCCAAGCGCCAGC
>JAEUPE010000177.1 GCA_016790435.1 Rubrivivax sp.
CCCGCGCGGCGTGCTCGAGCTCGTGGGCCTCGACGACGAAGGCGAGCGCATCGCGCTCGACCCCGACGGCGACGAGGAAGAGGAGTACGAGAAGAAGGTGATGACGATCGCGCACCGCGAGCTGTGCATCGGCTGCACCGCGTGCTCGAAGATCTGCCCGAAGAAGTGCTACACGCACGCACCGGCGGCGCTGGCGGATGTGACGCCGTTGTTGCTGGCCACGGTGCCGCCGGCCGCGGTGGTGCCGGCGGTGCTGGTCGCCGCTGCACCGGCGGTGGCTGCGGCCGCCTGAGCGCGCCAGAGCGGCACGGCGACAGGATCCCCGGCAATGGGCGTGCGTGAGCTGGTGTTCGAGCTGCACCCGGCCGTGCACGCGCGCTGCGCCACGCGCAACGATGAGGTCGCCGACCTCGTGGCGCTGCTGCTCGAGCATGCCGACCCGGCCGCCGGGCCGCCTGACGAGACCGAGCGCGTCGCGCTCACCGTGGCCGTGGCGAGCCTGGGCGACAACCACCTCTGGCAAGACCTGCAACTGGCCTCGCGCGCCGAGCTCTCGGCGCTGATGCGGCGCTGGTTCCCGGCGCTCGTGGCGAAGAACCACGGCGACATGAAGTGGAAGAAGTTCCTCTACCGCGAGCTGTGCCGGCGCGAGGAGATCCTGATCTGCAAGTCGCCGAGCTGCGAGGTGTGCAGCGACCGGCCGGTGTGCTTCGGGCCTGAGGCCTGAGCGCGACCTTCGACGAAGCGGCCGGGGCGAGCGGCGGGCCCGTCGGCCGACCCGGGACCCTCACCCCTCGCTCCACCGCCCCGCCAGCGGGCCCGGCTCTTGCATGCGGTGCGTTGTGTAGTATGGTACACAACCAAGGGACCCATGAAGAGATCGACCCGTGCATCGTTTGTCGCCTTGCTCGCGGCCTTGGCGCTGCCGGCCGCTGCCGGCGAGGTGCTGGTGGCGGTCGCCGCCAACTTCGCGGTGCCGCTGGAGCGCCTGGGTGTCGGCTTCACCGCCGCCAGCGGCCACACGCTCAAGGTCTCGGCCGGGGCCACCGGCAAGTTCTATTCGCAGATCGTCGCCGGCGCGCCGTTCGAGGTGCTCATCGCCGCCGACGGCGAGACGCCGAAGAAGTTGATTGCCGAGGGCCATGCGGTTGCAGGCAGCCAAGTCACCTATGCCATCGGCCGGCTGGTGCTGTGGAGTGCGCAACCGGGTTTCGTCGACGACCAGGGGGCCGTGCTGGCCTCGCCGAAGGTGAACAAGGTGGCGATCGCCAACCCGAAGGTGGCGCCCTACGGCGCCGCGGCGCTGCAGGTGCTGAAGGCGCGTGGCCTCGCCGACGCGCTCACGCCCAAGCTCGTCACCGCCGAGAGCATCGCGCAGGCCTTCCAGTTCGCGAGCACCGGCAATGCCGAAGTGGGTTTCGTCGCGCTTTCGCAGGTGGCCGTGCCGGGTAAGCCCGCCACTGGTTCGTACTGGCTCGTGCCGCCGAACCTGTACGGCGAGATCCGCCAGGACGCGGTGCTGCTGAAGCTTGGCGAGAAGAACCCGGCAGCGGCGGCGCTGCTGGCCTACTTGAAGACGGCGGCGGCGAAGGACGTGATCAAGTCCTTCGGCTACGGGCCGTGATTTCGTGCGCCGCATGAGTCGCGTGAACCGGGCGGATCGCGTGGTGGCGAAACGCGTGATGGCGAATCTGGTGATGGCTAACGGCCACAGCGAGCACGCGCGCGCGCGGCCAGGACCGCGCGCGCCATGACGAGCGCTGACTGGACCGCCGTCCGCCTCACCGCCGAACTGGCGGCGTTGACGACGCTGCTGCTGCTGCTCGTCGGCATGCCCGTGGCCTGGTGGCTGGCGCGCACCCGCTCGGCCCTCAAGCCGCTGGTGGCCTCGGTGGTGGCCATGCCGCTCGTGCTGCCGCCCTCGGTGCTTGGCTTCTACCTGCTGCTGCTGATGGGGCCGCAGGGGCCGGTCGGGCAGCTGACGCAGGCGCTCGGTCTCGGGCGGCTGCCCTTCACGTTTGCGGGGCTCGTCGTCGCCTCGGTGATCTACTCGATGCCCTTCGTCGTGCAGCCGCTGCAGCAGGCCTTCGAGGCCATCCCGGAGCGCGTGCTGGAAGCGGCCTCGACGTTGCGAGCCAGCCCCTGGGACCGCTTCTTCACCGTCGCGTTGCCTTTGGCGCGGCCCGGCCTGCTCACCGCCAGCGTGCTCGGCTTCGCGCACACGGTGGGCGAGTTCGGCGTCGTGCTGATGATGGGCGGCAACATCCCGGGGCAGACGCGCGTGCTGTCGGTGGCCATCTACGGCCATGTGGAGGCGCTGGAGTTCGAAGCCGCGCACCGCCTCGCTGCCGGCATGGTGGCCTTCGCGATGGTGGTGCTGGTGGCGCTGTACATGCTGAACCGACCGACCGGCCGCGCCGCCGAGGCGAGGTTGGCCGACCGGGCAGGCCGGGCAGGCCGGGCGAGCCGCGCCGGGCGAGCTGACCCCGGCGCGCCGGGCCGGCAGGGGCCGGGCTGATGCAGGCGACGCTGCGACTGCCGCGCGAGGGCTTCACCCTCGACGTGGCGCTGGCCCTGCCCGAGCGCGGCGTCAGCGCGCTCTTCGGTCCTTCGGGCTGCGGCAAGACCACGGTGCTGCGCGCGCTGGCGGGGCTCGAGCGGGCCGACGGCCGCGTGACCCTGGGCGACGAAGTCTGGCAGGACGACGCCCGCGGCCACTTCGTGCCCACGCATCGGCGCGCCATCGGCTACGTCATCCAGGAGGCAGCACTCTTCCCGCACCTCTCGGTGCGCGGCAACCTCGACTACGGCCGCCGGCGCAGCGCTGGGTCCGGAGGCCAGCGCGCGGCGACACAGGCACCGCTTGCGCCGCTGATCGAGCTGCTCGGCATCGGCCACCTGCTCGACCGCCGCCCGGAGACGCTCTCCGGCGGCGAGCGCCAGCGCGTGGCCATCGCCCGCGCGCTCGCCACCGGCCCGCGCCTGCTGCTGATGGACGAACCGCTCGCCGCGCTCGACGCCGCGCGCAAGGCCGAGGTGCTGCCCTACCTCGACCGCCTGCACGCCGAACTGGCGATCCCGATCGTCTACGTCAGCCACGCCATCGAGGAGGTGGCGCGGCTCGCCCACCACCTCGTGCTGATGGACGAAGGCCGCATCGTCGCGGCGGGCACGCTCGCCGACGTGATGGCGCGCCTGGATTTGCCCACCGCGCGTGGCGACAGCGCGGGCGTGGTGCTCGACGGCGTTGTCGTGGAGCGCGACAGCGCCTGGCAGCTGGCGCGGCTGCAGGTGGGGGCCCGCCAGGGCGGTGACGCGGGCCCGGGCGGCCAGAGCGGGGGCCTCGATGAGGGCGCGCGAAGCGGCAACATTGCCAGTGCCGGCACCAGCGCTGGCACCGGCGACTTCAGCGTCTGGGCGCGCGACCACGGCCTGCCGGTCGGCCGCGCCGTGCGTGTGCGCCTGCTGGCCCGCGACGTGAGCCTGGCGCGTGCGCCGCTCACTGGCACCAGCATCGGCAACCAGCTGCGCGGCACCGTCGAGGCCATCGCCGACGACGAGCACCCCGCGCTGGCGCTCGTGCGCGTGCGCGTGGGTGGGAGCCCCGTCGTCGCGCGCCTCACGCGCCGCTCGGCGCACGCGCTCGAGCTCGCCCCCGGCCTGCCGGTGTGGGCGCAGGTCAAGACCGTGGCGCTGATGGAGTAGGGCCGCAGGCGGCCCCACCCACCGTCCACCACCCAGCTCTCAGCACCATGGCCGACGGTTCCCTGCTCAGCGGTGAGTTGAAGATCGCGGGCCGCCTCGACGCGCGCTTCTTCGCGCTGCTCGAGGCGCTGCAGCAGACCGGCTCGATCAACCGCGCCGCGCGCACCGCCGGCCTCAGTTACAAGGGCGCGTGGCTGCTGCTGGAGACGGCCTGCAACCTCGCCAACGAGCCTTTGCTCGAAACAGCGACCGGCGGCGCCGGCGGCGGCGGCACCCGCCTCACCCAGGCCGCGCTCGGCCTGCTGCGCGCCTGGCAGCAACTGCAGGCCGAACACCGCGAATTCGTCCGGGCGCAGGAGACGCGCCTGGCCCAACTGCCAGCCCTGCACGGGCTGCTGCGAAGGATGTCCATGAAGACCACTGCGCGCAACCAGTTCGCCGGCACCGTGGCCGCACTCGAAGTCGGCCCCGTGTCGGCCGAGGTGACGCTCGCGCTCAAGGCCGGCGGCGAGATCACTGCCACCATGACCAGCGCCGCGGCCAAGCGGCTGAAGCTGAAGAAGGGCAAGGAGGCGCTGGCGCTGATCAAAGCCTCGGCCATCGTGCTCGTCACCGACTTCGCCGGCTGGCAACTCTCCGCGCGCAACCAGCTCGCCGGCAGCGTCTCGCGCATCGAGCGTGGCGCCGTGTCGTCGCTGGTCGTGCTGACGCTGCCCGGCGGCGCGGCGATCACCGCCAGCGTCACCAACGAGGGCGTGGAGGCTCTCGGCCTGCAGGTGGGCTCGCCGGCGACGGCGGTCTTCAAGGCCTACGCGGTGATGGTGGCGACGCAGGCTTGAGGCGGGCCGCCCGGCACTGACGGCGCGCCGCACCGCACGGCGCCGCTGTCGGCGTTGCGACAAAGCCGACAACCGAGCGGGTGCCATCTCGGCCGGTGAGCGCGGCGCTGAGGGCCGCTGCGGGCGCCTGGCACGCGCAAGTGGCTGATTCCGCGAGCCAAACCGGCGCTCGCAGCGGCTGGCACGGTCCGTGCGAAAGGGTGGTGCAAGCACCCGCGTTGGAGCGCCGCCGATGGACCCGCAGCCGAGCAAGCCGATCTACCTGGACTACGCCGCCACCACGCCGGTGGACCCGCGCGTGGTGCAGCGGATGGTGCCGTACCTCTACGAGCAGTTCGGCAACCCGGCCTCGCGCAGCCACGCCTACGGCTGGGCGGCCGAAGAGGCGGTGGACATCGCCCGAGAGCCGGAGGCGCAACTCAGCGGCGCCGACCCGCGCGAGATCGCCTGGACCTCCGGCGCCACCGAGAGCAACAACCTGGCCATCAAGGGCGCGGCGAAGTTCCACCAGGCCCGGGGCCGCCACCTCGTGACCCTGAAGACCGAGCACAAGGCCGTGCTCGACACGATGCGCGAGCTGGAGCGCGAAGGCTTCGAGGTCAGCTATCTCGACGTGCAGGCCGATGGCCTCGTCGACCTCGAGGTGCTGAAGGCCGCGCTGCGGCCCGACACGATCCTCGTCTCGGTGATGGCCGTGAACAACGAGATCGGCGTCATCCAGGACATCGCCGCCATCGGCGCGCTGTGCCGTGCGCGCGGCATCCTGCTGCACGTCGACGCGGCGCAGGCCGCAGGCAAGGTCGAGATCGACCTCGCGACGCTGCCCGTCGACCTGATGAGCCTGTCGGCGCACAAGACCTACGGCCCCAAGGGCATCGGCGCGGGCTACGTGCGGCGCAAGCCGCGCGTGCGCGTCGAGGCGCAGATGCACGGCGGCGGCCACGAGCGCGGGCTGCGCTCGGGCACGCTGCCCACGCACCAGATCGTCGGCATGGGCGAGGCCTACCGACTGGCGCGGGAGGCGATGGGCAGCGAGAACGAGCGCATCCGTGTGCTGCGCGACCGCCTTCTCGCGGGCGTGCAAGGCATCCCCGAGGTGCGCGTCAACGGCCACCTCGAGCAGCGCGTGCCGCACAACCTGAACGTGAGCTTCCAGTTCGTCGAGGGCGAGTCGCTGCTGATGGGCATGAAGGACATCGCCGTCTCGTCGGGCTCGGCCTGCACCTCGGCGAGCCTGGAGCCGAGCTACGTGCTGCGCGCGCTCGGCCTGCCCGACGAGGTGGCGCACAGCTCGATCCGCTTCTCCATCGGCCGCTTCACCACGGCCGAGGAGATCGACCGCGCGGTGGTGCAGGTCAAGTCCACCGTCGAGCGCCTGCGCGACCTGAGCCCGCTGTGGGACATGCACCGCGCGGGGGTCGACATCGCCTCCATCCAATGGGCCGCGCACTGAGCGCGGCCGGAGCACCCCCATGGCATACAGCGAAAAGGTCATCGACCACTACGAGAACCCGCGCAATGTGGGCTCGCTCGAAGCCGACGACGGCAGCGTGGCCACCGGCATGGTTGGCGCGCCGGCCTGCGGCGACGTGATGAAGCTGCAGATCAAGGTCAACCCGGCCACCGGCGTGATCGAGGACGCGCGCTTCAAGACCTACGGCTGCGGCTCGGCCATCGCTTCGAGCTCGCTCGTCACCGAGTGGGTGAAGGGCAAGACGCTCGACCAGGCGCTGGCCATCAAGAACACCGCCATCGCCGAGGAGCTGGCGCTGCCGCCGGTGAAGATCCACTGCTCCATCCTGGCCGAAGACGCCATCAAGGCCGCGGTGTCCGACTACCGCTCGCGCCATGGCGCGTTGATCGAGCAGACGGCCTGCGCGCCGGCGGTCCCAGCGGGCTGACACGCGCCGCCTGACTCGGTCGAGTTCGCATCAGCCAAGCCCATATCCACCCAGCCCGCTTCCGCCGCCTCGAGAGGAGAACGCCATGTCTGCTTGCCAGTCCCAGGGCACCACCAACGCCTGCCCGCCCGCCGAGCTGCCCGCGCGCACGTTCACGCTGCCCGACGGCGCCGAGCCCATCGCCATCAGCACCGCGGTCGTCGACAAGGTGGCCGAGTTGCTGGCCGAGGAGGGCGATGCCACGTTGCAGCTGCGCATCTTCGTCACCGGCGGCGGCTGCTCGGGCTTCCAGTACGGCTTCGCCTTCGACGACGAGTCGAAGGAAGACGACCTGCGCATCACGCGCGGCCCCGTGAACGTCGTCGTCGACGCGATGAGCCTGCAGTACCTCGTCGGTGCCGAGATCGACTACGAGGACAACCTGGAAGGCGCGCGCTTCGTCATCCGCAACCCCAACGCCGCCAGCACCTGCGGCTGCGGCTCGTCGTTCAGCGTCTGAGCCTGGAGGAGGCCCTGATGTCGATCTCCGTCACTCCCAAGGCCGCGGCGCAGATCCGCAAGGCGCTGGCCAAGCGCGGCGGCGGCGTCGGCCTGCGCGTGGCCGTCAAGACAAGCGGTTGCTCGGGCTACGCCTATGCGCTGGAGTTCGCCGACGCGCCTTCGGCCGACGACCTGCGCTTCGAGAGCGAAGGCGTGCAGCTGCTGGTCGAGGCGCGCAGCCTGCCGCTGGTGGACGGCACCCAGCTCGACTGGGTGCGCGAGGGGCTGAACGAGGGCTTCAAGTTCAGCAACCCGAACGCCAGCGCCACCTGCGGCTGCGGCGAGAGCTTCGCGGTGTAGGGGCGGCCATGGCGTTGCTGCAGATCGCGGAGCCGGGGCGGGCCGCCGCGCCGCACCAGCACCGCCTGGCCGTCGGCATCGACCTCGGCACCACCAACTCGCTCGTGGCCACGGTGCGCAGCGCCGTGCCGCTGGTGCTGGCCGACGAGGCCGGCCGCGTGCTGCTGCCCTCGGTGGTGCACTACGCGGCCGACGGCACGCGGCTCGTGGGCGCCGAAGCGCAGTCACGGGCGGCGGGCGACCCGCTGAACACCATCGCCTCCGCCAAGCGGTTGATCGGCCGCGCGCCGGGCGACGTGGCCGCCGAAAGCGTGCCCTACGCGCTGGAGCCGCTCTGCGACGCCGCCGTCGGCGTGCGCACCTGCCAGGGCCTCGTGAGCCCGGTGGAGGTCGGCGCGCAGGTGCTGCAGGCGCTGAAGGCGCGCGCCGAGGCCGCGCTGGGCGGGCCGCTCACGGGCGCCGTGATCACCGTGCCGGCCTACTTCGACGACGCGCAGCGCCAGGCGACCAAGGACGCGGCGCGCATGGCCGGGCTGAACGTGCTGCGCCTGCTGAACGAACCGACGGCCGCCGCCGTGGCCTACGGCCTGGAGACGGCCGAGGAGGGCGTGTTCGTCGTCTACGACCTGGGCGGCGGCACCTTCGATGTCTCGGTGCTGCGCCTGACGCGCGGCGTCTTCGAGGTCATTGCCACCGGCGGCGACGCGCGGTTGGGCGGCGACGATTTCGACCACCGCCTGGCCGCCTGGTTCGCCGCCGAGACCGGCGGCTGGAGCGCGACCGAGCGCGGCGTACTGCATGCCGCCGCCCGCGCGGCCAAGGAGGCGCTCACCGACGCCGCGACGGTGACGATGAGCTGCCGGCGCGGCGACCAGGGTGATCCTCCTGGTGATGGTCCGACAGCGGGCCTGCTGGAGAGCCGGCCGGTCGACCGCGCTCTCTTCGACGACCTCACGCGCGACCTCGTCGAGCGCACGCTGGTGCCGCTGCGCCGCGCCTTGCGCGACGCCGGGCTGCGCGCCGCCGAGGTCGACGGCGTGCTGCTGGTCGGCGGCTCGACGCGCATGCCCGCCGTGCGGGCCGCGGTGGCGGCGCACTTCGGCCGCGAGCCGCTGTGCACGATCGACCCCGACCAGGCCGTGGCGCTGGGGGCGGCCATCCAGGCCGATCAACTCGCCGGCAACCGCGCCGGCGACGCCGGGCTGCTGCTGCTGGACGTGAACCCGCTGTCGCTGGGCCTGGAGACGATGGGCGGGCTGGTCGAGAAGATCGTGCCGCGCAACAGCACGGTGCCGGTGGCGCGGGCGCAGGACTTCACGACCTTCAAGGACGGCCAGACGGCGATGGCGCTGCACGTGGTGCAGGGCGAGCGCGAGCTGGTCGCCGACTGCCGCTCGCTCGCCCGCTTCACCCTGCGCGGCATTCCGCCCATGGTGGCCGGCGCGGCGCGCATCCGCGTCACCTTCCAGATCGACGCCGACGGCCTGCTCTCGGTGAGTGCGGTCGAGCAGAGCACCGGTGTGCACGCGCAGGTCGAGGTGCGGCCGAGCTACGGCCTGGCCACCGACACCGTGGCCGAGATGCTGCGCGGCGCCCTTGGTGGTGCCGAGGCCGACGCGGCGGCGCGCATGCTGCGCGAGGCCGAGCTCGATGCCCGCCGCCTGCTCGACGCCACCGAGGCCGCGCTGCGCGAGGACGGCGACCGCCTGCTGCAGCCGAACGAGCAGTTCGCCATCCTGCGCGCCATGCAGGACGTGGCCGACCTGCTGGAGCAGTGCGCCGCCAACGAAGGCAGCTCTTTGGCCGAGCACCAGGGCCTGCGCAATGCGTTGCGCGCGGCCACCGAGGCGTTGAACCACGCCACCACGCCCTTCGCCGGCCGGCGCATGGACGCGCGCGTGCGCGCCGCGCTGGCGGGGCAGCGGCTGGACCAGTTCGCGGCCTGAGGTGCACGGACGAGCGGCGCCCGAGCCCATGGCCGACGACGCCCGCCCGCCCACGCGCATCCGCGTGCTGCCGCATGCCGAGCTGTGCCCAGACGGCCTGGCCTTCGATGCGCGGCCTGGCCGCAAGCTCGTCGACGAGTTGCTCGCGCACGGCATCGCCATCGAGCACGCCTGCGAGAAGGTGGGCGCATGCGCCACCTGCCACGTGCACCTGCGCGAAGGCGGCGCGGATGTTGCGCCGGCCGACGACGACGAGGAGGACCAGCTCGGCGACGCCTGGGGGCTGGATGCGCAGTCGCGCCTCTCGTGCTGCGTGCGCGTGCGGGGGCCGGGACTCGTCGTCGAGTTGCCGCGCTACACGAAGAACCATGCGCGCGAGCAGTGACGCCACTTCGCGATCGATCGAGCGGAGTCGTTTGACGAAATCGCACCGCGAAGGGCGGTGGCGGGATCGGGCCGGCGGGGTGCCCTGCTTCGTGAATGTCCTCTTTCGGCGGCCCTGCTTCGCAGGTCCCCCGAATGCCCCCTTTACCTCGCTGAGCCGACCACCCGGCGTCCTTGGCGGGCACCGCCCGTTGTCTTCGGTGGAGTGCCACCGGCGGTGCCGGATCGGGCCGGGGGGGTGGCCGGCGCCGGGAAAGAAAGGGGGCCGTGGGGGGGCCAGCGGATCGGGGCCCCCGCAAG
>JAEUPE010000192.1 GCA_016790435.1 Rubrivivax sp.
CCGAAAGAGGACACGAGCAGAGCCGACCACCCGTCGTCCTCGGCGCGCGCCAAGGCCGTCCACAACCTGAGGACCGCTCTCACCGCACAGGCATGCGCCGTGTCGCCAACCAGATGCTCGGCAGGATCAGCGCCGCGCCGACGCCGTGGTACCAGTGCGGCACCTCGCCCAACACCCACCAGGCACCCAGTGCGCCGTAGACCGGCGCGAGGTACTGCATCAGCGCCGTGCGCGCGGCGCCCAGTTCGCGCTGCAGCAGCGAGTAGGCGCCATAGCTCAGCACGCCGGGCAGCACCGCCCCGAGCAGCATGAGGAAGAGCCCCTGCGTGGTGAGCGGCAGCGGCGGCGCGGTCACCCACTCCCACACGGTGGCCGGCAGCAGCGAGATGAGCCCACCGGCGATGATGGCGGCCAGGCGTTCGCCCGGTCCCAGCGCCGAGGGCCACATCTTGAGCAGCACCGAGTAGGCCGTCCAGGCGATGGCGGCGGCGACGATCCACAGGTCGCCCGGCGTCAGGCGCAGGCCCAGCAGGTTGTGCACGTCGCCGCGCGCGATGACGAACAGCACGCCCGCCAGCGCCGAGGCCACGGCGGCCCATTGCAGGCCACCCATGCGCTCGTGCAGCAGCTTGACGCCGGCGATGGCGATGGCCACCGGAGCCGCCGCGTAGATGAGGGCGATGTTGGCCGCACCCGTAGTGTGCGCCGCGATGTAGACCCAGGCGCCGCAGATCCACATGCCGAGCGCGCCGAGCACGAGCAGGTGTTTCCACTCGCGGCGCACGGCGGCGAAGTTGGCCCAGAGCCCGGCGCCAACGAACGGCAGCAGCAACGCCAGGGCCAGCGCCCAGCGCCCGAAGGCGAGACTGTGCGGCTGCACCACGTCACGCGCCAGCCGCGCGATCAGGTAGTTCGACGACCACAACGCCGGCACGAGGAAGAGCAGCACCTGCGCCCACCACGGGTGGTGGGCCCGCGCCGCCGCCAGCGCTGACGCCGACGCCGCCGCGGCCGCAGGCGTGGGCCCGGTTGTCGACCCGGCCGCCGGCCCCGACCGCGGCGCGCTCAAACCCAGTCCGCCATGCGCTCGCCCATGCGCACGTCGACGCCCGGGCCCCAGCCGGTGTTCCAGGCCAGGCGCCGTTGCGGGAAGAGCAGCACGACGGTGGAGCCGAGCAGGAACCGGCCCATCTCGTCGCCTTGCGCCAGCTTGATCTCCTGGCCCTCGTAGGTCCACTCGCGTACGCGGCTCGGGCGCAGGCCGTTGACCACGCCATGCCAGGTGGTGGACATGCTGCCCACGATGGTGGCGCCCACCAGCACCAGCACCCACGGGCCGCGCTCGCCCTCGAAGACGCAGACGACGCGCTCGTTGCGGGCGAAGAGCCCGGGCACGCCCCGCGCCGTGGTCGGATTGACCGAGAAGAGGGCTCCGGGAACGTGTTTCATGCCGCGCAGCCGGCCGGCGCAAGGCATGTGGATGCGGTGATAGTCCTTCGGCGAGAGATACAGCGTGGCGAAGTGGCCGCCCTGGAACTGCCCGGCGAGCGCGCTGTCGCCGCCCAGCAGCGCCGTGGTGCTGTAGTGGTGTCCCTTGGCCTGGAAGATCTGGTCGCCGTCGATGGCGCCGAACTGGCTGATCGCGCCGTCGACCGGGCACACGAGGTCCGTGCCCTTGGTCAGCGGCCGCGCACCGCTGGCCAGGCGCCGCGTGAAGAATTCGTTGAAGGTGCGGTAGGCCGCCGGGTTCTGCGGCACGGCCTCGAGCATGTTGACGCCGTAGTGGCGGATGAACCAGCGGATCACGGTCGTCGTGAATGCCCCGCCCTCCATCGCCGCCAGCCGCCCCATCAACTGCGTCAGCGCCAGCTTCGGCAGCGCGTACTGCGCGCCGACGGCCAGTTGGTCCAACAGCCAGGCAACCGGGCGCAGTTCGCTCTCGTCGTGTGCGGCGGCCATGCTCAGCGCACCGGCGCGAGTTCGCGCAGCGCCCGCACCACGCCCTGCCCCATGGCAGCGCCGAAGCGCTTGGCCAGGCGCTCGGCCACGTTCTCGTGCGGCGTGTAGTCGACGATCTCCTCGGCCTTCACGATCTCGCGCGCCACGTGGTCGAGGTTGCCCAGACCATCGACGAGGCCGAGGCGAACTGCCTCCTCCCCGTTCCACACCAGGCCCGAGAAGAGCTCGGGCGATTCCTTCAAGCG
This sequence comes from Rubrivivax sp., assembly GCA_016790435.1. Taxonomy (GTDB): domain Bacteria; phylum Pseudomonadota; class Gammaproteobacteria; order Burkholderiales; family Burkholderiaceae_C; genus Rubrivivax. The sequence goes on from JAEUPE010000192.1 coordinate 2,205, forward strand.
CGACCCGCGTCCGGCCTTGACGACGTCGATGAACTGGCGGTGGATCTGCTCGATCATCGACTTCACGTAAGCGCGCTGCTTGTCGGACAGCGGGCTGAAGGGGTCGAGCATGGCCTTGTTCTCGCCGGCGGTGATGAGGCGGCGCTCGACGCCGAGCTTGTCCATCGCGCCGGTGAAGCCGAAGCCGTCCATCAGCACGCCGATGCTGCCCACGAGGCTGGCCTTGTCGACGTAGATGCCGTCGGCCGCCACGGCCACGTAGTAGGCGCCGCTGGCGCAGATCTCGTCGACGACGGCGTAGACCTTCTTGCCATGTTTGGCCTTCAGGCGACGGATCTCGTCGTTCAGGATGCCCGACTGCACCGGGCTGCCGCCGGGCGAGTTGATGCGGATCACCACGGCCACGGCAGCCGGGTCCTGGAACGCCTGCTTCAGCGCGCCGAGAAGCAGTTCGGCACTGGCTTCGGTGTCGGCCGCGATCTCGCCGCGCAACTCGACCAGCGCCGTGTGCGGCGTGCTAGTGATCGCCGGCCCGCTGGTGCGCGCAAACAGGCCCCAGGCGATGGCGAGCGCGAGGCCGAACCAGCAGGCGCGGAAGAAGTTGCGCCAGCGCCTCTCGCTGCGCTGGTGCAGCACGAGGCCGGCAGCGAGGTGCTCGAGCGTGGATTCGATGCGCGAGAGGCTGGCGCCCGTGGGAGCCGACGGCATCGCGGCAACGCCCGGGCCACCTGCCGCAGGCGCTTCCGTCGCCGGTGCCGACGCGGACGCGGTGGCAGGTGCCGGCGTCGGGACGGGCGGCGGCGCCGGAAGCTGGCGCGCCTCCGTCATCGGCTGGGTGGGCGGGCTTTCGTCGTTGTTCATGGGGGCGGCGGAGGCTCGGGCATCGGCGCCGAAGGCGCGTCAGCCTTGGAAGCCGTCCCGGAAGAGGCCGCGGGATCGGCCTCGGGGGCGGAAACGCGGACGGGGACGGGGAAGGTGGCGGTGGAAGGCGCCGGTGCAGTCGTCGCATCGTCGAAACGCACCGGCGCGATCTCGCGGGAAGGATACCAATACACCTGACCGTCACGCTCCTGCACGCGCACCGTCGTCAGTTTGCCGCGCCCGCAGGGGCCACCGACGCACCGGCCGTCGGAGGGCTCGTAGGCCGCGCCGTGGATGGAGCACAGGATCCAGCGGCGGTCGATGTCGAGGAACTCGCCTTCCTGCCAGTCCATCTCGGTGGGCACGTGCACGCAGCGGTTGAGGTAAGCCACGGCCTTGCCGTCGAAACGCAAGGCGAAGGCGCGTGCCGGGCGACCCCAGAGCATCACGTCCCACACGTGGGCGCGGCCGCGTTCGGCGAGGTCGGTCGCGGCACACAACCACTCTTCGGCGGGCGGCCCCTCGGCGACCGTGGCGGGCAGCGGACCCAGGATGTCAGGCATGTTCGACCAGCCAATCGTGCAGCTGGCGCGTGCTGTGCGCCACCGTGAGCGGCTCGAATTCGGCGAACGAATCGGACTCGTGCGCGCCGAAGCTCACGCCCACGCGCGCCACGCCGGCATTGCGCGCCATCTGCAGGTCGTGCGTCGTGTCGCCGATCATCAGCGTGCGCTCGGGCTCGGCGCCGAACTCGCGCATCAGCTCCAGCAGCATCTGCGGGTGTGGCTTGGAGGCGGTTTCGTCGGCCGTGCGCGAGCCGTCGAAGAGGCCTTGCAACTGCGAGGTGGCGAGCGCCTCGTCGAGCCCGCGCCGGCTCTTGCCGGTGGCCACCGTGATCCAGTGGTTGCGCGTCTTCAATTCGCGCAGCATGGCCAGCGTGCCCTCGAAAAGCACGAGCTCGTGCTGGCGCGCCAGGTAGTGGTGGCGGTAGCGGCGGCCAAGGTCAGGGTAGCGCTCGGGCGCCAACCCCGGCGCCGCGTGGCGGAGCGCGTCGGTGAGGCCGAGGCCGATGACGTAGGCCGCATCGGTGTCGCTCGGCACGGCCACGCCCAAGTCGCGGCAGGCGTCCTGGATGCAACGGGTGATGAGGCCGGTGCTGTCGAAGAGCGTGCCGTCCCAGTCGAAGGCGATGAGGTCGAAGCGGCGGGGTCGGGCCATGGCACTTGGAATGGGCAAGGAGCGCTTCAGCGCAGCGCGGCGAGCAGTGTCTCGCACTCGGCGGGCAGGGGTGCCTCGAGCGTGAGGCGCTCCCCCGTGGCCGGGTGATCGAATCCCAGCTCGCGGGCGTGCAGGAACATGCGGGCGAACCCGAGCGAGCGCCACTGGCGCGCGAAGGCCTTGTTGGCGGCGAAGTCGCCGTACTTCGGGTCTCCGACGATGGCGTGGCCGGCGTGCGCGAGGTGCACGCGGATCTGGTGCGTGCGGCCGGTCTTCAGCGTCACGTCGAGCAGCGCGGCCGTGGCGAACTGGCGCCGCACCTTGACGAGCGTGATCGAGCGGCGGGCCTGCTCGTGCGCGGGCGAGACGACACGCACATGGCGCTCGCCATCGGCATCGAGGCCCTTGAGCAGCGGTTGGTCGATGACCTTGAGGTTCTTCGGCCATTCGCCCCACACGAGGGCGGCATACACCTTGTGCGTTTCGCGCTCGCGAAACTGGTCCTGCAGTGCGGTGAGGGCACTGCGCTTCTTGGCCAGCAGCAGGACGCCCGAGGTCTCCTTGTCCAGGCGATGCACGAGTTCGAGGAAACGCTGGCCCGGCCGGGCCTTGCGCAACTGCTCGATGACGCCGGAGCTGACGCCACTGCCGCCATGCACGGCCACGCCGGCCGGCTTGTCGACGCCGAGCAGGTGCTCGTCCTCGAAGAGCACCGGGAACTCCCGCGCCGGCACGGCGGCGGCCGCCGCCACAACGCGCTCGGCCACGCGCACGGGCGGCACGCGCACGAGGTCGCCCTCGGCCACGCGCGTGTCGGCGCCGGCACGGCCGCTGTTGACGCGCACCTCGCCGGAGCGGATGACGCGGTAGACATGGGTCTTCGGCACGCCTTTCAGCAACCGCAACAGGTAGTTGTCGAGCCGCTGGCCAGCCGAATCGGCGTCGACCGTGAGCAGCCGCACGGAACGTGCGTCCGGTGCCCCTGCCTCGGCAGGCGCCGTGGACCCGGCGCCGGGAACTTTGCCCGCTATACTGCGCCGCTCCAAGATTGCGCCACGTTTGCACTGTATGTGCTTGATTCTTCGGAGTTTAAGCGGGTGTGGCCGGTGCGATCATGGTGGTGCTGCTGCCGAATCCGAGATCCGGGTTCGCCGCGGGCGGCAAACAAAGGTGATGCAACACCGTCGGGACTGAACGGATCGGGGTCGCCACAGCGACCCGGACGCGCAAGCCTCCGGTGACAGAGATTCGGAACCACAGAACCGCCGCCTCGCCGTTCCGCCCCCATTGATTGGCGGGGCCCGGGGCCACGAAAGATTCGAGGTGCACGATGCGCCGGGGTTCGCCCCCCGCCGCTTTCGGGCACCTGCGTACGGCAAGGCCAACGCGCCACCATGACCCCCTGCTCCACCCCTGGCACCCGGCCCCGGCAGACCCCTGCCGGCGTGGCCGCTGCCCGGCCCTGCACGCGCAGCAAACCGCGTGTCCGGCCCGAGGGTGCAGCCGACGGGCCGGTGGCACGCCGCCGCCACACCGGCACGCACGCGCCAACGCTGCGCGCCTGACTCCCGCCCCGGCGGGAGTCGACGAGCGCAGTCCAGGGCATTTCGCGCTCACGGTTCTACCGCCGCTTCTCGTGCATCGAGGTAGCGCCCCTCCGGCCCGGCCGGAGGGGTGCGTGATGCGCCGTGCGCTGGGCCAGAGACACCCGCGCATGGGCACGATGGAGTGCACATGAAGAGAATGCTCATCAACGCCACGCAGCCCGAAGAGCGGCGCCTGGCGATCGTCGACGGCCAGAAGCTGCTCGACTTCGAGACCGAGATCGAGGGCCGCGAGCAGCGCAAGGGCAACATCTACAAGGCGGTCATCACCCGCGTCGAGCCCAGCCTCGAGGCCTGCTTCGTCGACTACGGCGAGGACCGGCACGGCTTCCTGCCCTTCAAGGAAATCAGCAAGAACTACTTCCGCGAGGGCGTCAGCGCCCGCGACGCACGCATCCAGGACGCGGTGAAGGAAGGCGACAACCTGCTCGTGCAGGTCGAGAAGGAGGAGCGCGGCAACAAGGGCGCGGCGCTCACCACCTTCGTCAGCCTGGCCGGCCGCTACCTCGTGCTGATGCCCAACAACCCACGTGGCGGCGGCGTCAGCCGGCGCATCGAGGGTGAGGACCGCGAGGAACTGAAGGACAACCTCGAACAGCTCGAGTACCCCAAGGGCATGAGCCTCATCGCGCGCACGGCCGGCATCGGCCGCAGCGCCGCCGAGCTGCAGTGGGATCTGAACTACATGCTCAAGCTGTGGGACGCGATCGACAGCGCGTCCAAGGCCGGCAAGGGCGCGTTCCTCATCTACCAGGAGAGCAGCCTCGTCATCCGCGCCATCCGCGACTACTTCACCGCGGACATCGGCGAGATCCTGATCGACACCGACGACATCTTCGAGCAGGCGCACCAGTTCATGAACCACGTGATGCCGGAAACGGCCAATCGCGTGAAGCGCTAC
>JAEUPE010000141.1 GCA_016790435.1 Rubrivivax sp.
GGGGGGGGGGCCCGCCGCTCCCCGGCGGCGGGGGGGCCCCCCCCCCCCCCCCGTGTTCAGGGGCGGCGTCCCCCCCGCCGACCTGGTGATCGGCGGCGTGGCCGCCGCCGAGGGCCTTGAAGGCGGCGACCTGGCCGAGCAGGCGGTCGCGGTAGGTGTCCACCTCCGCCAGTTGCGCCTGGAAGTGGCTGCGCTCGGCGTCCAGCGCGTCGATCTGCGGCAGCACCCCGGCTTCGTGGCCGAGGCGGGCCAGGCGCATCGCCTGCGCCAGCGCGGCCACGCGCCGGCGCTCGGCGGCCAGGGCACGCTCGGCGGTGTCGAAAGCGGCATAGGCCTCGCGCAGCTCGGCGAGCGCCGTGGCCACGCTCTGGCGGTAGGCCAGCAGCGCCGCGTCGGAGCGCGCCTGCGCCTGTTCGATGCGGGCGCCCGCCCGGCCGCCGTCGAAGAGGGACTGCGCGGCGCTCGCCGCCAGCGCCCAGGCAAAGCCCGGGCCGTTGAACAGGTTCGACAGCTCGCGCACGTCGCTGCCGACGCTGCCCGAGAGGCGCAGCGCCGGCAGTGTGGCCGCGCGCGCGGCGCCGATGTCGGCGCGCGTTGCGGCGAGCCGAGCCTCGGCCTGGCGCAGGTCGGGGCGGCGCAGCAGCAGCGTCGCCATGTCGCCCTGCGGCAGGCGCGCCTCGAAGGCGGCAGCGGGGTCGAGCGGTACATCGGCGCTGGGCGCTGCCGCGAGTTGCGCCAGCGGCGTGCCCGCCAGCAGCGCGCGGGCGGACTCGAGCGCGAGTTGCTGCCGCTGCAGGCCGGCGAGCGTGGTCTCGGCAGAGGCCAGCTCGGCTTCGGCGCGGCGCAGCTCGAACTCGCTGCCCACGCCAGCGGCGTGCCCGGTGCGGCGCAGCGCGACAGTCTGCTCGCGGCCGAGGCGCACCGCTTCGGCAATCTCGCGTTGCCGTTGCATCGTGCGCAGGGAGAAGTGCACCTCGGCCAGCTGCGCCGACAGGCCCCATTCGATGGCGGCGTGGGCCCAGGCCTGCGACGCGAGCCGCGCCCGCGCGGCATCGGTGCCAGCGGCGAGGCGGCCCCACAGGTCGACCTCGTACTGCGCGGCCAGCGCCACCTTGTGGGCCGAGCCGGTGTGGCCCCGTCCGCTCGACGTTTCCCCCGGCGAGCCACCCAATGAGTCGGCCGACGCGCGGGCTCGCCCGCTCGAGGCCTGCAGGTCCAGCGTTGGCGACTGCGCGCCGCGCGCCTCGTCCAGCTGCGCGCGCGCTTCGCGCAGGCGTGCCGCGGCGATGCCGAGGTCGGCGTTGCGCGTCAGCGCCCCTTCGATCAGCGTGTTCAGCGCCGGGTCGTTGAAGTGCACCCACCAGCGGTCGATGGCGAGCGCGGGCACGACGCTGGCCGCGGTGTCGCGCGGCGGCGCGGGCAGCGCGACGCCGAAGACCTCGCGGTCCAGTTCGGCGGCGGCCTCGGCGGCGGCGCGCCCGGGCACCGGTTCACGCGGCGCGACGGCGCAGCCGCCGAGCAGGAACGGCGCCGTGAGCGACATCATGAGCGACATCGTCAGCGACACCGTCACCGAGGTCGCGAACGTGGATGCCAGCGCCCGCGGCGCGTGTGTGCCGAGATGCATGCCGCGATGCATGCCGCGATGCGTGCCGGCCAGCAGAGGCGGCCTAGGCATGGCTGCCGGCGGCGACGATGCGCAGACGCGTCAGCTGCGCGTGCGTGCTCGACTCGGCGGCGATCGAGGTGAGCTCGCTGGCGTCGACGCCGATGTCGGCGAGCGTGCGGCGGTCGAGCTCGTGCAGTGCGCGGCGCGTCGAGCGCTCCTGCCAGTAGGTCATCGCATCGGCGAGGACCCGGCGATGCCAGGCGCGGTGCGTGGGGATGGGGCGGATCATGGCGGTCTCCTTGGCGGGGCGGGTGGTGCAGGCAGGGCGGGGGGCGAAAGCGCGTGGAGGTCGTCGAGAAACCGGGAAATGCGGGACCGGCGACGCCAGCGAAGAAGCGACTCAGTGCACGCGACCCGCGAGGGTGGGCTGCACGCACGGGAACGCGAAGTCGCGCCCGACGAGGCCGCGGGCGAAGAAGTAGTTGCGGCGGGCGCGCTCGCTCAGCGTGTCGAGGTCGACGCGGCCTTGTGCGTCGCACGGGAAGGCCAGCGCCCGCCCTTCGTCGAAGAGCGACTGGAAGCGCAGTTCATGGGGGCCGGCGGGCGCAGCGGCGGTGCAGCTCGTGCTCATGAAGGTCCCTCCTGTTGGGCGCCGGAACGGAACATCCGACAGGAGTGATTTCGCGCCCGCGCGATTGCGCAGACGTTTCGCGAAACGACGTCGTCATTGCGACTGAAATCGTTTCGATCGGCGCAACGCTTCATTCGCGCGCAGGTGCTTTTTCTCCGGCGCGCGGCTTCCTACAGTCCATCCCATCGATGAATCGATCGACATGGAGCGATTCAACGAAGCCGGCCGCGGCGCCCGACCTGCATCGCAGGACAGGGCCGCGGCCTCGCCCAAAGGTCACCGTGTCCTCTTCCCATTCAGGAGCTTTCAGCATGTTCAGCAAGACCCTTCTCGTTGCCGCCAGCGCCGCCCTGTTCAGCGCCACCGCCGCCTTGGCCCAGGAGGCCACGCCGGCCCCTGAGATCGACCACTTCAAGCCGTCGAAGACGCGCGCCGAAGTGATGGCCGAGACGGTGGCGGCCTCGCAGGCCGGCCTCATCGCCCGCAACGATGCCGACGTGCAGCGCATCGCCGGCATGGGCTTCCAGCCCTACAAGTCGCGCACGCAGGTCGCGGCCGAGACGCTCGAAGCCAAGCGCCTGGGCCTCATCGTCTACGGCGAGATGTCGATGCCCGAGGCCACGCCGGCGCAGCTCGAGTCGATCCGCGTCGCCGGCCAGCGCGCGCTGATGGGCCAGAGCCTGCTCGCGCAGAAGTGATGCGCGGGTGAGGCGCCAGGGACGCCCGAGCGGTGCACGGTGACGCGCAGGAGAAGCCCATGAACGGCTTTCGCCTGCTCGGCTGGCTCGTGCACGTGGCGTTCTTCGCCGCCTGGATCCAGGTCGCCCTGATCATGGACCGGCAACTGCACGACGAGCCGCGGCAGAACGCGCCCACCCCCGAGGCGAGCGCCGGCCGCCTCCCCCTCGAGGGGGCTACCACTGCGGACCGGCCAAGCCGGGCCCGCGGTGGCGGCTTGGCCGAGCGCGATGGATCAGCTGGGAATGCGCGCGACCTGAAACCCCGGGCCGGGTGAGCCGATGGCCAGGCCCGGCGAGACTTCGCCGAGCGCGGCGAGCCAGGGGTCGCCCTTCGGGTCGCTGCCGTAGGTCTGCAGCAGGAAGTCGCGGAAGGCGCGCGTGCGCGCCGGCATGTGCCGCCGCGAAGGCAGGCCGACGAAGAGCGAGAACGTGGCCACGTGCCAGTCGTCGAGCACGCGCACGAGGCGGCCGTCGCGCAGCGGCTGCTCGGCCATGAACGAAGGCAGGCCGGCGATGCCCATGCCGGCGATGGCGGCGGCGAACACGGCGTCGAGCTGCATGCTCGAGACCACCGGCGCCGGCGGGCGGACGGTGATCGATGTGCCGGGCTCGTCGTTGAGTGGCGCGCGGTGGAAGGTGATGCCGCGCCGCGCCTGCGCGATGGGCGGGATCAGCGCGTCGAGCCCTTCCAGGTCGATCGGTTCGTGCGGCCGGCCCTTGCGCGCCAGGTACGAGGGCGCGGCGCAGAGCATCAGCTCCGAGCGCGCAAGCGGCCGCGCGATGATGTCGCCGTCGAGTTCGCGCCCGCCGGAGAAGATGATCGAGATGTCGCAGTTGTCCTCGACACCGGCGACCGGGCCCGTGGCGACGAGCTCGAGCGAGACCTCGGGGTACTGCTCGTGGAAGCGAGGCAGATGGCGCGCCAGCTGGTGCACCGCAAACGACGGCGGCACCTGCACGCGCAGGTGGCCGTGCGGGCGCGCCGTGGCCGACTGCGCGGCGGCGTCGGCCTCCTCGAGGTCGATGAGCAGCTGCCGCGTGCGCTCGGCATAGGCCTCGCCGGACTGCGTGAGCGCGACGTGGCGCGTGCTTCGGTTGAGCAGCCGCGTGCCGAGGTGCGCCTCGAGCTCGGCGACGAGGCGCGTGACGACGGCGGGCGACTGGTCGAGCGCGCGCGCGGCGCCGGCGAAGCCGCCCTGGTCGGCGACCTTGAGGAAGACGCGGATAGCGCGCAGCTGGTCCATGTCACTGCCCCGGATGATGGGGCGCGCGCGGCCGGAACAGCTGCGCCGCGATGGCGCCGGCGGCGAGCGGGGCGGCGGCGTCTTCGCGGCCACCTGCGAACGGTGCGACGGGTGCGAAGGGCGCGACGGGGGCGGCGGGTGCTTCGGTCATGCGGATCGTCTCCTTTGCGCCCTTTGGCGCGATGGAGGCCATTGCATGGACGTCGCCTTGCGCCTCGGTTTCGCCGCGGCGCTGGTCTGTGTCGTCTGAAATGTGCGGGCCGGGGGCCGGCGGCGCCTTTGGCGCGCGGGCGGCGGCCCGTACAGGCGCCCACGCAGGCGGTGAGCGGCGTGGCCTAACCGCCGAAGCGCGCGCCGGCCTGACGCACGTGACGCGAGGGCCGCAGGATCATGGCGTGGGTCCCCGCTCGGTGGACGAGCCGGCGCCGCGCCACAGCCACGCGGCCGTGGCGAGCAGGGCGAGCGTGGCGATGGCGAGGGTGGCCGCGACAGCGGCGCGGTGGTCGAGACCCAGCGGCGCCAGTGCGCGCACGAGCAGCGGGCCGCTGATCTGCCCGAGGGCGAACGCTGCCGTCATGCGCGCCAGCAGCGCCGTCGGATGAGCGGGCAACCGCTCGCGTGCCAGCTGCAGGCCGGCCATCGTGGCCACCATGAAGGTGCCGCCGACGAAGAGGGCCGAAGCGGCCAGCGCCGCCAGGGGCGGGCTCGCCGGATGGACCAGCGGCACGGCGGTGCCGAGCGCCATCACCGCCTGCGCGGCGGCCCACACGCGCTGGCGCGGCCAGGCCGCCAGCCAGCGCGCGGCGAGGGCGACCGACGCCGCGGCGGCGAGCCCGAACAAGGGCCAGGTGAGCCCGAAGACGAGCGGATCGGACACCTGCTCGCGCGCCATGGCCGGCAGGAAGGTGGCCGGCGCGATGTAGCCGAACCCCATGACGCCGTAGCAGAGCACGAGCGCGCCTTGGCCGCGTGCCGCCGGTGCCGGCAGCGGCGCGGTGGTGGGCGCTGCCGCTGTCTGCGGGGCGCTCGGGGTCCCTCTGTCGCCTGCCGCGCCTGCGGCAACCGAGGCACCTGAGGCACTCGACGCAACCGATGCACTCGAGGCACTCGAAGCGCTCCAAGGGCTCGTGCCGAGCGAGTCCGACCGCAAGGCCCACGCGACGGCGAGCGCGCCGCCCATCGCCAGCAGTCCCATCTCCAGCCAGAGCGCGGCGGCCGGCTGCCGCCCACCCCACCAGGCGAGCAGCCCGGCGAGCGTGATGCCGATGCCGACGCCGGTGAAGATCCACGCGCCCCGGTGCGTCGCCGCGCGCCCTGCCAGTTCGCCGAGGCACCAGCTGCTCGCGCACACCAGCGTCCAGGCGCTGAAGACGCCGGAGGCGAAGCGCAGCGCTGCGCCGGCCCAGCCACCCATCGCGGCCACGGCGAGCGTGGTCAGCACGATGCCAGCCAGCGCCACGAGCAGGCCGCGCCGCGGCGCGCTGCCGAAGCGCGCCGCCGTCAGCGCGCCGGCGAGGTAGCCGGCGTAGTTGGCCGCGGCCCACTCGGCGCCGGCGGCCGGCGTGATGCTGCCGTCGCGCAGCATCAGCGGCAACAGTGGCGTGAAGGCGAAGCGACCGATGCCCATCGCGACGGCGAGCGCGACGATGCCGATGGCGACGATCAGCGCTTCGGCACCGGCACGCGCCGGCGGACGATCGGCGGCCGGCGCTGCGCATGGGGAGTTCATGGGCCGAGAGCGTACCCGCCCTCGGCGAGGCGCCGGTGCCCCACCGTGCGCAAGTCAGCGATAGACCAGGCCCGACAACCGCCAGGCCAGCCGCTCGCGCACGACCGGCAACCGCGCCAGCGTCGAGAGCAGGCCGTTGCGCAGCACGCGCAACGCGCGCGGCGCGGTGGCCAGGCGCGTCAGCCGGTCGGCCAAGGCCACTACCTGCTGCGCCACCGGGCGCCGCTCGTCGCCGTAGTCGTCGAGCGCGGCGACGTCGCCGGCCAGTGCGCGCGCCAGCGCTTCGGCGAGGGACGTCGCGTCGAGGATGCCGGCATTCATGCCCTGGCCACCGGCGGGGCTGTGCACATGCGCGGCATCGCCGGCGAGCAGCACGCGGCCGGCGCGGTAATGCTCGGCGATGCGATGGTGCACGCGGAAGCGCGAGCTCCAAACGAGCTCGTGCACGCGGGCGGGCGTGGCCTGAGGCCCGCGCGCACCGAGCAGCGCCTGCACGAAGGCCATGTCCGGATGTTCCGGGGCTTCCTCGACGGTGGCGACGATGCGGTGCTGCCCGTCGGGCAGCGGCGCCACCACGACGAGGCCGGCCGGCGAGAAGTACAGGATCACCTCGCGCTCGGGCACGGCCGCGTTCTCTGCCAGGCGCACGTCGGCGAGCACGAACGACTCGCCATACGCCTCGCCGGCGAAGACGATGCCCGCGGCCTGGCGCACGGCGCTGTGCATGCCGTCGGCGCCGACGACGTAGCGCGCGCGCAGGTGGCCGCCGTCGTCGAGCGTGGCCGTGACACCGTCGTCGTCCTGCTGCAGCGCCTCGAGCGCCAGCGGGCGCAACACGCGCCCGCCCAGTTCGTGCAGCCGCTCGAGCAGCACCGCCTCGGTGACGGCCTGCGAAAGCATCAAGGTGTAGGGATAAGGCGTGGGCAGCGGCGTGAAGTCGATCGGCACCAGCACGCGGTCGCGGTCGCGGATCGTGAAGCGCTGCGCCTGCAGGCCGCGCGCCACCAGGCGCGGCGTCACCTGCAGCGGCTCCAGCACCTCGAGCGTGCGCGCATGGATCACCGCCGCGCGGGAGGTGTTGTTGCCCTCGGCCTGGCGGTCGATGACCGTGGCACGGAGGCCTTGTTGCGCCAGCGCGGCGGCGAGCGTCAGGCCGGTGGGGCCGGCGCCGACGATCAGCACGTCGGTGTCGAAGGGCGTTGCCGGGGCGGCAGGGGTGGTTGCCGTGGTTGGGGGATGGGGCATCGTCGGTCTCCGATCGCCCCGGGAGCATGGGGCGCCAGACCGGCATTGCAGCGGCGCGGGCTTGCCGCATCGTTTCGTCCGACGCGAGGTGGGATGTCGGCTGAAATGCCGGCCCGCCGGCGCTACCGCACCACCTCGACGGGGGCGTCGAACAGATAACCCGCGCCGCGTTGCGTGACGATGAAGGCGGGCCGCGCGGGGTCGGCCTCGATCTTGCGGCGCAGGCGCAGGATCTGCACGTCGATGGAGCGGTCGTAGACCTCGGCGTTGTGCAGGCGCGAGAGCTCGAGCAGCTGGTCGCGCGTGAGCGTGCGCTGCGGTGCGCTGAGGAAGGCGCAGAGCAGGCTGAACTCGCCGTTCGTGAGTTCGGTCGGCTGGCCGGCGGGGTTCTTCAGGCGGCGCAGGCCGACGTTGAGCTCGAAGCCGGCGAAGCGGTAGGCGCGCACCTTGGAGAGCGTGTCGGGGACCGTGGCCTGCGCCTGCGCGCGGCGCAGCAGGGCGCGGATGCGGGCGAGCAGTTCGCGCGTCGAGAACGGCTTCGTCAGGTAGTCGTCGGCGCCGCCTTCCAGCGCCATCACGCGGTCGGCCTCTTCGGCGCGGCCGGTGAGCATCAGGATGGGCATGGTCGGCGAGGCTTCGCGCAGGCGGCGCGCGATGGCCAAGCCGTCCTCCCCGGGCAGGCGCACGTCGAGCAGCACGAGATCGACGGTGTCGCGCGCCAGCAGCGACAGCAGCTCGGCGCCACTGGCCAGCGTGCTGATGCGCAGGTCGTTGTCGCCGAGGTAGTCGGCGAGCAGGGAACGGACCGCGGGGTCGTCGTCCAGCGCCACCACATGGGGCAAGGGGTTGCCGTTGCGCGTCATGGCGGCGAAGCATCGTGCAGCTTGGCGCCGGATGCAAGAGCCTCCGTGGGGCGGCAGGGCTAACCCCTCGGTGGAGGGGGTGACGGCCGAGGCCGACCAGCGCCGGCCGCGGGCAACCGAGCGCCGGGTGATCAGGGCGAGTCGACCAGCACCCGCAGCACGTCGCTGTGGAACTCGCGCCGGTACAGCACCCAGATCACGCCGGTCGTGCCGAGCATGCAGGCCCAGGGCGAGATGAACCAGGCTGCGGCGGCAAAGGCCATGTAGTAGGCGCGGATGCCGTCGTTCAGTGATTCCGCCGCCAGCCCCACCAGGCGCCCGGCGCGGTTGGCGAAGGCCTCCTGCGCCGCCGTGTCGTCGACGAAGAGCTGGCGGTCGGGCAGCGCGGCGACGAGGATGACGCCGAAGCTGTATTGCCGCACGCTCCAGGTGAAGCGGAAGAAGGCGAAGACGAAGATCGCCGTGAGCACCGCCACCTTGAGGTCGAAGACGAGGATCGACGTGCGGGCCGCGAACGGCACCTCGCGCACGAACTCGCTCGCCTTGTCGCCGGCAAAGAGTGTCGCGAGCAGCGCGCCGATGATGAGGATGGTGGTGGAGGCGAAGAAGGCCGGTGGTGAGCTGAGGTTCTGCACCACGATGCCGTCGAGCACGCGGTTCTCGCGCACGGTGGCCTGCAGCATCCAGCGCCGGCGCTCGCGGTTGGTGGCGTCCAGCACCGAGGGCCGGTGCTGCGAGCGGCGGCGCGCGAAGCGGGCATAGGCAGTCCAGCCGCCGAACAGCAGGAACAGCGCCAGCCAGTCCGGCCAGGGCAGGACACGCACGAGCTCGGCCAGGGTCGCCATCGGGGCGAGACTGTACCTGGGCGAGAATCGCGGCCCCCGCCCCTGCGGCCCGCCCCGGGCCGGGCGGCATCCCCGGCTCTCCGGCTGGGCGGCTTCCCGGCCCCGGCCGGGCGCCGGTGGGGCCTTGCACCGTTCCCTGGACCATGCCCGATCTCTTCGACCCCGTACCCCCGGACCCCGCGGACACCCTGCCGCTGGCCGACTACGCACAGCGCGCCTACCTCGAATACGCCTTGTCGGTGGTGAAGGGGCGCGCGCTGCCCGACGTGTGCGACGGCGCCAAGCCGGTGCAGCGGCGCATCCTGTACGCGATGCACCGCATGGGGCTCACCTTCGGCGCTGCCGGCGGCGGCCCGAAGCCGGTGAAGAGCGCGCGCGTGGTGGGCGACGTGCTCGGTCGCTTCCACCCGCACGGCGATGTCGCCGCCTACGACGCGCTGGTGCGCATGGCGCAGGACTTCAGCCAGCGCTACCCGCTCATCGACGGCCAGGGCAACTTCGGCAGCCGCGACGGCGACGGCGCGGCGGCGATGCGCTACACCGAGGCGCGGCTGGCGCCGATCGCGCGGCTGCT
>JAEUPE010000253.1 GCA_016790435.1 Rubrivivax sp.
CGGCTGGTTCGGGTTGTAGGGCGTGACGCCGGTGATCTTGCCGCCCAGCGCCTCGTAGGCGCGGCGGAACTCGGCCAGCATGTTGACGCCGAAGTCGTTGTTGACGTGGATGATGCTGAGCGTCTTCATGCCCTGGTCGAGTGCGTACTTCGCCGCCGCCGTGCCCTGCAGCGCATCGCTCGTGATGGTGCGGAAGAACCAGCCCTTGCTCGTGCCCTCGTTGCCCAGGCGCGTCAGCGTCGGCGAAGTGGAGGCGGGCGAGATCTGCACCACGCCGGCCGGCGCCGTGACGCTGGTGACGATGGGGATGGAGACCGAGCTGATGATGCCGCCGACGATGGCCGGCACCTTCTTCAGGTCGACGAGCTGGCGCGCCTGGTCCACCGCCACCGCGCCCTGGCTCTGCGCGTCGCGCAGGTCGGTGGCGAGCTTGCAGCCGGCGATGCCGGACGCGCCCGCGGCGTTGTTGAGCTCGTTGAAGGCGAGCTCCACCGACTTGGCCGCCGCCTGGCCGAAGCGGCCGGCCGGGCCCGTGAGCGATACGACCATGCCCACGGTGTGCGTGCACGAGGGCGCCTGCGCGAAGGCGGGCTGAAGGGTCAGCAAGGCCGCGGCGGCGGTCACGGCGGTGGTGGCGAGGATAAGCTTCTTCATGGGGTCGCTCCTGGTTCAGTCTTTGTTCAGGTTGTATTTCATGATGCGGCCATGGCGGCCGACCTTGTCGCGTTCGAGGGCATAGGTGTCGCCGTCGGGCCCGGGGTGCGCCTGCAGGAGCGGCGCCAGGCGCGCTTCATCCTCGGCATCGAGCACGAAGCGGAAGACCGCGAGCGTGTCGGGCAGGTGCCGCGCGTAGCGCGCGCCGACGATGGCGGCGGCCACGCCCTCGCGCTGCAGCACCCAGCGCGTGGCGACGGCGGCGATGCTGACGCCGTGGCGGTCGGCGATGGCGCGCAGCGCACCCAGCAGCGCCTGGAAGGCCGCCCAGCCGCCGAAGTCGTCGATGACGAGCTTGTACTTGATGAGCGAGCGGTTGCTCAGCTCCGCGGGCTCGGGCCGGCCGAGCCAGGCGTCGGTGAGGAAGCCGCCGGCGAGCGCGCCGTAGCACAGCAGTTGCACGCCGCGCTCGCGCCCGAGCGGCACCAGCTGCGCCGCAGGCCGCCGGTCGAGCAGCGAGTACTGCACCTGCATGCTCACCAGCGGCACGCCGGCGTCGAGCATGGCGCGCGTGTGCGCGGTGTCGAAGTTGGTGCCGCCGACATGCGCGATGAGCCCCTCGCGCTGCAGCTGGGCGAGGACCAGCGCGGTCGGAACGCAGCCGGGCACCGCGTAGTCCCACCAGTGGAACTGCACGAGGTCGAGCCGCGGCGCCTGCAGGCGCTCCAGCGAGCGCAGGACGATGCGGCGCACATAGGCCTCGTCGACCTGCGCGAGGTCGTCGTGGTCGGGCACGAACTTGGTGTGTACCTGCAGCAGCGGCTGGCCGGAGGCGCGCTGCAGCGCGTTGAAGCGGCCGTACATCGCCTCGACACCCGTGTAGATGTCGGCGCAGTCGAAGGTGTTCAGGCCCGCATCGACGAAGGCACGCATGTCGCCCACGGCCTCGTCGGCGATCACTTCGCCGTGGCCGCCCGCGAGCTGCCACCCGCCGCGCACGATGCGCGGGATGCGGTAGCCCGGCGCGAGCTCGATCGTTTCGACGGCGGTCATGTCGGCTTCTTGGCTGCCGCCGCGGTCGTCGCCGCCACTGGAAGCGGCACCGCCGTCGTCGCCGCGTGACTGAAGCGCCGCTTGGCCAGCCGCGTGATGCGAAAGCGCGTCGGGCAGTTCGGGTCGGGGCAGGCGACCTCGGTGTCGGTGCTCATCCAGTCGTTCGGGTGCGTGGCGCGCTGCTTGGCCGGCAGCAGCGGCAGCAACGCCGCGAGCGAGTAGATGCTGAAGGCCTGGCCGGGCGGCAGGTGCAGCATCTCGCCGCGCAACTCGAAGTGGTCGCCGGGCTGGGCGCCACACAGCACGCGCGCGCCGGGCGGCGCCACGACCTCGACGCGCAGGTCGTAGAGCTCGAAGCTGTCGTCTTCGCGGACGGGGCCGGGATCGGGGTCTGGGGTCATGGTTCGATCCGCTATCCTCGCCCGCCCATGGAGGACGCCCAGCGAGGGGAATCAGGCGCAGCCGGCGAGGCCTTGCTCGAGGCGCGGGAGGTTATCAAAGCCTTCGGCGGCCACCGCGCGGTGAACGGCCTCACGTTTACCCTCAAGCGCGGCGCGATCACCGGCCTCATCGGCCCCAACGGCGCGGGCAAGACGACGCTCTTCAACTGCCTGGCTGGCGCGCTGAAACCCGACGGCGGGCGCATCACGCTCGCCGGGCACGACATCACCGGCGCCGCGCCCGGCCGAATCTTCGCCGCCGGGCTGGCGCGCACGTTCCAGATCCCGCGGCCGTTCCCTGCGCTCTCCGTGCTCGAGAACGTCATGCTCGCGCCGCGCGGGCAACTCGGCGAGCGCCCCTGGGCCAACTGGCTGCGCCCCGCTGCGGTCGCTGCCGAGGAGCGCCGCACGCGCGAGGCGGCGATGCACTGGCTCGGTTTCGTCGGCCTCACGCGCCTGGCCGAACAACCGGCGCGCGTGCTCTCCGGCGGCCAGCGCAAACTGCTCGAACTCGCGCGCGTGATGGTGGCGCAGCCGCAGCTCGTGCTGCTCGACGAACCAGGCGCCGGCGTCAACCCGGCGCTGCTGGAGCAGATCGTCGACATGATTGCGCGCTTGAACCGCGAGCAGGGCGTGAGCTTCCTCGTCATCGAGCACAACATGGACCTCGTGGCGGGGCTCTGCAACCCGGTACTCGTGATGGCCGAGGGCCGGTTGCTGACGCAGGGGAAGCCCGACGTCGTGCTCGCCGATCCACGTGTCGTCGAAGCCTACCTGGGCGAGGCCGCATGAGCCTTCCCGTCCGCCCGAAGGCCGATGCCGAAGCGCGCCGCGCGAAGGTCATCCAGTGACCGCCGCGCTCGCGATCGAGCGGCTCGAGGCCGGCTACGAACCGGGCCTGCCCATCGTGCGCGGCGCCTCGCTCTCGGTGGCGCCGGGCGAGATCGTCGCCATCCTCGGCCCCAACGGCGCCGGGAAGTCGACGCTCGTGAAGGCCGTTGCGGGGCTCGTGCCGGTGAGCGGCGGGCGGGTGCTGCTCGGCGACAGCGACATCACGCACACGCCCGCGCACCGGCTCGTGCACGCGGGGCTGGCCTTCGTGCCGCAGACGGAGAACGTCTTCGCCGGCCTCACGGTGGCCGAGAACCTGGAGCTCGCCGCGGCGCTGACGAAGGCGCCCCGCGCGGAACGCGAAGCGCAGCTCGGCGCGGCCTACGCGATGTTCCCCGACCTCGAGCGGCAGCGCCGCCTGGCGGCCGGCCGGCTCTCTGGCGGGCAGCGGCAGATGCTGGCGGTGGCGCGCGCACTCATCGCGCGGCCGCGCGTGCTGATGCTCGACGAGCCCTCGGCGGGGCTGTCGCCCAAGCTCGTGGCGCAGGTGTTCGCCAAGCTGGCCGAGGTGCGCGCGAGCGGCGTCACGCTCGTGCTGGTGGAGCAGAACGTGAAGGCGGCGCTGGCGCTCGCCGACCGCGCCGCCGTGCTGGTGGAAGGCCGCGAGCGGCTGGTGGCCCCCGCCGGCGAGCTGCGCGGCGACGCGCGCATCGCCGAGCTGTACCTGGGGCGCGCCCCTTCCGGCGTGGCCGCAGCGACACCGGTAGGAGGCCGCTGATGCTGCAGCTCCTGGCCGACGGCCTCGTCATCGGCTCCATCATCTCGCTGGGCGCGATCGGGCTCACGCTGACCTTCGCCATCCTGCGCTTCTCCAACTTCGGGCACGGCGAGCTGCTGGCCTGGGGCTCGTACCTCGCGCTCAGCGCGCTGGCCGTGTTCGCGGCGCTCGGATTCACTGATCCGGCCATGCCGAGTGCGCCCATCGCGCCGTTTTCGTTCGGCTGGCCGCTGATGGCAGCGCTCTTCGTCGCGGCCGTGCTCACGGCCGGGCTCGCGCTCGCCATCGACTGGCTGCTCTTCAAGCGCCTGCGCCTGCAGGGCTCGATCACGCTCGTCATCGCGAGCTTCGGCGCCGCGCTCGCGGTGCGCAACGGCCTGCTCTTCACCTACGGCGGCATCCCGCGCTACTACGCGCAGGAGCTGCAGATCGCGCTGCCGCTGGTGCCGCGATCCTTCCTGGGCGGCATGCGCATCACGCCCGACCAGCTGTTCGTGCTCGGCCTGACCGCGGTGACGGTCGTGGCGCTGCACTGGTTCCTCGCGAAGAGCACGCTCGGTCGCTCGATGCGCGCCACCGCCGACAACCGCGAGCTGGCGCGCGTGGCCGGCATCGACCCCGAGGCGATGCATCGCGCCGCGTGGGTGCTGGGCGCGATGCTGGCCGCGATGGCCGGGGTCTTCGCCGGGCTCACGGTGCAGCTGCGGCCGACGCTCGGCCTGGACCTGCTGCTGCCGCTCTTCGCCGCCGTCATCCTGGGTGGCATCGGCTCGGTGTGGGGCGCGGTGCTCGGCGGCCTCATCGTCGGCCTGGCCGAGAGCTTCGCGGTCGCGTGGGTCGGCGCCGAGTGGCGCGCCGCCGCGGCCTTTGTCGTGCTCACGGCGATGCTGCTGGTGCGGCCGCGCGGCCTGTTCGGCGAGCGCGGCTGAGTTGCGCCACTGAACGGTCGAAGGAACCCACTGGCATGGCCGACCTCCCGGGCATCGTTTCCTACGCCGCGTTCTTCCTCGTCTTCGCCACCGTCTTCGCGGTGGCGGTGCTGGGCCTGAACCTGCAGTGGGGGTTCACGGGCCTGTTCAACGTCGGCGTCGCCGGCTTCATCGCCATCGGCGCCTACACGTCGGCCATCCTCACCACGCCGCCCATCGCCGAGCGCGTCGGCGGCTTCGGCTGGCCCGTGGCGCTCGGCTGGCTGATGGCCATGATCACTTCGGGCGCAGCCGGCGCGCTCGTGGGCCTGCTCACGCTCAGGCTGCGCGACGACTACCTCGCCATCGTCACCTTCGGCGTCGCGGTGCTGATCCAGCTCGTGGCGCTGAATGCGCAGCGCCTCACCGGCGGGCCCTTCGGCGTGCAGTTCATCCCCAAGCCGATGCAGGGCTGGCTGGGCACGGGCACGCTGTGGACACTGGCTTACCTGGCGCTCGCGGCAATCATCCTGCTCATCACTTACCTCGCCCTCGAACGCCTCGTCGCCAGCCCCTGGGGCCGCGTGCTGCGCGCCGTGCGCGAGGACGAGGCGGCCGCGGCCTCGCTCGGCAAGTCGCCCTTCGCCATCAAGGTGCAGGCCTTCACGCTCGGCAGCATGGCCATGGGGCTGGCCGGCGCGATGCAGGCGCACTTCGTCGGTTACATCGCGCCCGAGGACTTCCAGCCCATCCTCACCTTCCAGCTCTGGGCCATGCTCATCGTCGGCGGCTCGGGCAACCAGCGCGGCGCCCTCCTCGGCGCCTTCCTCGTCTGGGGCTTCTGGGCGGCGGCGGGTTCGCTGCTGCGCGGCTTCATCCCGCAGGCCGAGCAGGCGCGCGGCGCGGCGTTGCAGGTGGCGCTGATCGGCGTGCTGATCGCGACGATGCTGGTGTGGCGGCCGCGCGGGTTGCTGGGGGAGCGGGTGGCCGTGTCGCGGCATGCGGCGGGGTCGGACTGATAGCGACATCGCGTCATTGACCGGCGAGGCGACGCGCCCAGCGGATCGCGCCTGACGCGCGGTGGCGGGATCGGGCCGACGGGGTGCCCTGCTCCGCGAATGTCCTCTTTCGGCGGCCCAGCTTCGCTGGGCCCCCGAATGCCCCCTTGATTTCGCTGCGCAGGGCACCCCATCGGCCCGATCCGGCACCCGTGGCTGTTCTCGTCGAGGACAAAGCCGGTTTCAGCCGAGGACGGTGGGTGGTCGGCGAAGCGAAATCAAGGGGGCATTCG
>JAEUPE010000255.1 GCA_016790435.1 Rubrivivax sp.
AGCCGTCGTCGGTCATCGTCTCGCGCGTCTTGTCGGGCTCCTTGAAGTAGCCCTGCATGTGGGCCGGGCCGCGCGAGAGCACCTCGCCTTCGGACGACAGCTTAACCTCTCAGCATCTGACGGCGTGGCCGACGTACCCGACGCGGCCGCGGCCAGGCCTGGTGCAGGTGGCGGTGCCGAACTGCTCGGTCATGCCGTAGGCCTCGAGCAGCTCGAGCCCCAGCCGGTGGTACCAGCTCAGCACCTCGGGCGGCATGGGCGCGGCGGCCGTGCCGGCGAAGCGCACCGAGTCGAGGCCGAGCTGCTTCAGGATCTTCTTCTTGACGATGCCGCCCAGGATGGGGATGGCCATGAGCAGTTCGAGCCGCTTTGCCGGCATCTTCGCGAACACGCCCTGCTGGAACTTCACCCACAGGCGCGGCACCGAGAAGAAGAACGTCGGCCGGGCCCGCTGCAGGTCGGCCAGGAACGTGTGCAGCGACTCGGCGAAGAAGATGCGCGAGCCCACCCGGATGCTCGGCCCCTCGACGATGCAGCGCTCGGCCACGTGCGCCAGCGGCAGGTACGACAGCGCCCGGTCGTCGGCGTTCAGGCCGATGATCTCCTCCACCGTGCGCGCCGTGTACGCGAACGATGCGAAGCCATGCACCGCGCCCTTGGGCCGGCCCGTCGTGCCGGAGGTGTAGACCAGCGTGGCCACTGTCTCGGCGGCGGGCGTGGGGCTCTCGGCGAGCGGCGGTGTCGCCTGGACGATGCCCTCCCAGGACGTGCCGCCTTCGGCTTCGCACAGCGGCGTGACGACGCGCGGCAGGCTCTCCGGGATGCCGGGCCGCATCGCGTGCCAGTCGTCGAGCTTGCCGATGAGGATGAGGCGGCTGTCCGAGTGCTCGAGGATCTGGCGCACCGTCTCGGCCACGAGATTGGGGTAGACCGGCACGCTCACGCAGCCAGCCATCCAGATGGCCAGGTCGGAGAGGATCCACCAAGCCGTGTTCTTGCTCATGACGGCGATGCGGGCACCGGGTTCGTAGCCTTGTGCCTTGAGCCACGCCGCGACGCGGCGCGCCTCGTCCATCGCCTGCGCCCAGGTCCAGTCGCGAACCTCGCCCTGCCCCATCGGCTGCGTCAGAAAGATCTCATTGGCCCGATCCTTCTCCCAGCGGTAGGCACGTTGCAGCGGCAGGTCGGCGGGCTGGATCGGAGCGATCGAGGCGTGGGTGTCGGACATCGGGTTCACCGTGGGCTTCGGGCGTGTGGGGCGGTCGGCGTTGAAGCGGTCAGCGCGAAAGGAAAGCGAGCAGGCGGTCGGCGAAGCGACCGTAGGGTGGCGCCAGCAGCGCCGTGCTCGCCCAGCGTGACTGGTGGAAGACGGGCCGCAGCTTCGAGAAGGTCTCGAAACCCTCGCGGCCGTGGTAGTGGCCCATGCCCGACTCGCCGATGCCCCCGAACGGCAGGTCGTGCTGCCCGACGTGGAAGAGGGCGTCGTTGATCGACACGCCGCCGGACATGACGTGCGCGACGAGGCGATCGAGCGTGGCCCGGTCATGGCTGAAGGGGTACAGCGCGAGCGGCCGCGGCCCGGCATTGATGCGTGCCATCACCTCGTCGAGCGAGTCGTAGGCCACCACCGGCAGGAAGGGGCCGAAGATCTCGCGCTGCATCAGCTCGCAGTCGGCCGGTGCGTCGAGCACCAGGTGCGGCGCGATCTTGCGCGTCTCGGCGTCGAAGGCCGCTCCCGGCAGCAGCGGCACGATGCGCGCACCGCGCGTGCGCGCCTCCTCGAGCGCCGCATACAGCCGGTCGAAGGCACGCCGGTCGATGATCGACGTGTAGTCGGCGGATGCGAGCCCGGCGTAGCGCTGCGGCACGATGGCGGCGGCGAGGCGCGCGAACTCGTCCACCTTGGCCCGCGGCACGAAGACGTGGTCGACCGTGGTGCAGATCTGGCCGGCATTGAGGCACTTCACCTGCAGGATGCGCTCGGCCGCCGTGTCGAGCGGAAAGTCGTCGCAGACGATGGCCGGCGCCTTGCCGCCGAGCTCGAGCGTCACCGGGCACAGATTGCTCGAGGCCGCCGCCATCACGGCGCGGCCGGTGGTGCCCGAACCGGTGAAGAGCAAGTGGTCGAACCGCAGCTTGGAGAACTCGACCCCGACGCCGCCGGTCTCGTCGAAGAACTGCAGCTGTTCGGGCGGGAAGTAGGCAGGCGAGCGCTCGATGAGCAGGCGCGCGAGGTGGCGCGAGTTCTCGCTCATCTTCACCATCGCGCGGTTGCCGGCAGCGAGGATGGCCGTCAGCGGCACGAAACTGAGGTTGAGCGGGAAGTTCCAGGGCACGATCACGCCCACCACGCCCACCGGCTGCGGGATGACGCGGTTGCTGGCGAGGCCGAAGACCAGGCGGTCGATGGCGCGCCGCTGCGGCTTCATCCAGCGCCGCAGGTGCCGGGCAGCATCCTTGATGCCATCGAGCACCGGTACCACCTCGGCCATCAGGGTCTCGTGGCGCGACCGATGGCCATAGTCGGCGTTGATGGCGTCGCAGATGGCATCCTGGTGGTCGCGCACGAAGCGGTCGAGTTGCCGCAGGCGGGCCTGCCGCTCGGCCAAGCTCGGCACGGGATCAGCCAGGTAGGCCTCTCGCTGTCGCTCCAGGCACGAATGCAGGTCGACGGCCGGCGCGGAGGGCAGTGGCCCGGTACGGGGTTGAAGCATGTCTGGGTCTCCTCGGCCTCCATCGGCGGCGGCGGCCACCGTGTCGGCATCAAAACTGTCTAGAAAGCTTATGCCCCGCCGGACACACAGGGTTGCGCGAAAGCAATGCTCGCCTGCTTTGCCCGCCCCCTCCTGCGGGCTCCCTGCCGACCCTGAATCCGACACTGATGCCGAGCTCGGCACCGCCCCGGCTCAGAGGCGCGGCGTCGCCCCTGCCAGCGCGACCTTCACCGAGGCCACCTGCCGCCGCGAGACCGCCAGCCACTCGTCGGCGGTGCCCATGGCGCCCCCGACGCGCACGGCCCAGCCATCGCCACCCTCGTCGTCGAGGCCCGGCCGCAACTCCAGCGCCCGGATCGCAGCCAGCGCGACGAGCGCGTTGCGGTGCACGCGCAGGAAGCCTGGGCCGAGGCGCTGCTCGAGCTCGTTCAGCGACTCGTCGACAACGTACTGCTGATCGGCCGTCCGCACGACCACCGCCTTGTGCTCGGCGCGCAGGCTCAGGATCTCCTGGTGCGGCAGGCGCAGCACACGGTCGCGGGCGTTCAGCACCAGCGTCGGCGTCTCCGCTGCTCCGGCCAGCGCCGGCCCTGGGCTGCCCCGCTGAGCGCCGACCCACTGCGCCACGCGTGCCAGCGCCTGCTGCAGGCGCTCGCGCCGCACGGGCTTGGTCAAGTAGTCCAGCGCCTGCAGGTCGAAGGCCTGCAGCGCGTGCCCGGCATGCGCGGTGACAAACACCACCGCCGGTGGCCGTGGCAGGCCACGCAAGGTGGCGGCGAAGGCCAGGCCGCTGGGGCCGGGCAGGCCGATGTCCAGGAGCACCGCGTCGATGCGTCCCTCCACCTCCCGACCCGAGCCGGCCTGGCTCACAGAGCTGGCGGAAGCCCTCACCAGGACCGCCTGCGCCGCCGCCGCCGAGTCCGCCTCGGCCACGACGCGCGCGGCCGGCTCGGTCACTTCCTCGACCAGGCGGCACAACCGCAAGCGCGCCAACGCTTCGTCGTCGACGACGAGCACGCGCAGCGGCACCGACCCCTCAACCCCGGCCATGTTCCGTCGTTCCGCAGACGTGCCCACGCCGGACCATGGCGACCGTCATGCCGACCCTCATGCCCACCCTCATGGCGCAGGCAGGATGACGCGGGCCCGGAACACCGGCATCGGCGCACTGCCCTCGGCGCCGCGCTCCTCGTCGCGCCAGACGTCGCATTGCGCCGCGACATCGTGCAACAGCCGCAGCCGCTCGCGCAGGTTGTGCAGCGCCATGCCGTTGCCGGGCACGCCGGCCTCCTCGCCGATGCTGTTGCTCACCATTACCTCCACCTGCCCGCGCTGCAGCGTGGCCTGCACGCGCACCCAGCCGCCGCCGGCGAGCGGCTCGATGCCGTGGCGCACGGCGTTCTCCACCAGCGGCTGCAGCATCAGCGGCGGCACGCGCGCCGAGGTGGCACGCGGGTCGATGCGCCACAGCACCGTCAGGCGCGAGCCGAATCGCACCTGCTCGATGGCCAGGTAGCGGCGCGCCAGCTCGACCTCCTCGGCCAGCGACACCGATGCGCCGGCATCCGCCAGGGCGACACGGAAGAGCTCGGCCAGGTCCTCGAGCACCGCCTCGGCCTTGCCCGGGTCGACGCGCACGAGCGCGATCGCCGTGTTCAGCGCATTGAAGAGGAAGTGCGGCCGGATGCGCGACTGCAACTCCGCCAGGCGCGCATTGGCGTAGGCCGGTTGCCAGAGGCGCGCCCGCACGTCCAGCCAGGACCACAGCACCGCCGAGAAGCCGAGGCCGGCCAGCGCCACGGCCGCGGCACGCAGGGGCTCGGGCGCCGGCGCCAGGTCGACCCAGGCAAGCGGCAGCCATCCCGCCAGGGCCGCGGCGGCGCCGAGCGCGAGCACGATGCCGGCACGAACAGACGGCCGCAGGCGGCGCAACGGCCGGCCGAGCGCACAAACGACCACGAGCCAAAGCACCGTGCCGACCACGCCACCGAAGGCCAGCGCCGCGGTGCGTTCGCCCCAGTGCAGCACCGACGTCGCGCTCGACAGCGCCACCAGCGCCAGCACGCCCTGCACGCCGAGCACGGCGCGCAGCGCCAGCGCCGGGTGGCAGACGTCGAATGCCGCCGCCGCCTGCTCCCGCAGACGCGACTGCTCCTCGAGCAGCGGGTCGAAATGCGAAGCCGAAAAGCGCACCGCTTCGCCGTCTCCCCACTGCGAGGTGTCGGGCCACAGGCTCGACGGCCGACTCAGCGTGGACTGGAAGTCGATGTCGGTGTCGCCGGCGGCTTTGGCCGGGGGGGCGGGCGCGCGTGCGGCTGGGGCCATCGGGTGGGAGCGTGGAGCGAAGCCTCCTTCGGCCATCAGGGCACGCGGAGGCGGCGCCGGGATAATACGGACCCCGGGCCGTTCATCGAAGCCGTTCCGTGCATCGGCACAGCGGGGCCCGGTCACCCGGACCTTTGCCCCTTCGGCGGCCAGTCGCTTGCCGCCGGACGAGCGCACCGGCTCCCTTCCGCCCGAACCCCAGAGACCGCCAGAGACCGCCCCATGTCCGCCCCCAACCCGCTCGCCAACAAGCACCAGGCCTGGTCGGCCCTCTTCTCCGAGCCGATGAGCGAGCTCGTTCAGCGCTACACGGCGAGCGTCGGCTTCGACAAGCGCCTCGCGCGCGCCGACATCCAGGGCAGCCTGGCGCACGCGCAGATGCTGGCCGCGCAGGGCATCATCGGCGCGCACGACCTCGCCGACATCGAGCGTGGCATGGCGCAGATCCGCGCCGAGATCGAGACCGGCCACTTCGTCTGGAAGCTCGAACTCGAGGACGTGCACCTCAACGTCGAGGCGCGCCTCACGGAGCTGGTCGGCGACGCCGGCAAGCGCCTGCACACGGGCCGCAGCCGCAACGACCAGGTGGCCACCGACATCCGCCTGTGGCTGCGGGGCGAGATCGATCGCATCGGCGTGCTGCTGGTGCAGATGCAGCGCGCGCTCGTCGAGGTGGCCGCACCGCATGCCGAGACGGTGATGCCCGGCTTCACGCACATGCAGGTGGCGCAGCCTGTGAGCTTTGCTCACCACCTGCTCGCCTATGTGGAGATGTTCGCGCGCGATGCCGAGCGCCTTGCCGAGGTGCGCTCTCGTGTCAACCGCCTGCCGCTCGGCGCCGCGGCGCTGGCCGGCACCAGCTACCCGCTCGATCGCGAGAAGGTGGCTTCTCTGCTCGGCTTCGAAGGCCTGTGCCAGAACAGCCTGGACGCGGTGAGCGACCGCGACTTCGCCATCGAGTTCGCCGCGTTCGCGAGCCTGGTGATGGTGCACGTCTCGCGTCTGGCCGAGGAGATCGTGCTCTGGATGAGCCAGAACTTCGGCTTCATCGACCTCGCCGACCGCTACTGCACGGGCAGTTCCATCATGCCGCAGAAGCGCAACCCCGACGTTGCCGAGCTGGCGCGCGGCAAGAGTGGCCGCGTCGTCGGCCACCTGATGGGCCTGATCACGCTGATGAAGGGCCAGCCGCTCACCTACAACAAGGACAACCAGGAAGACAAGGAGCCGCTCTTCGACACCGTCGACACGGTGGCCGACACGCTGCGCATCATGGCCGAGATGGTCGCCGGCATCGTCGTCAAGCCCGAGGCGATGGAGCGCGCGGCGCTGCGCGGCTATGCCACCGCCACGGACCTCGCCGACTACCTGGCGAAGAAGGGCGTGCCCTTCCGCGACGCGCACGAAGTGGTGGCGCATGCCGTGAAGGTGGCGATGCAGCGCGGGCTCGACCTGGCCGAGCTGCCCCTGACTGACCTGCAGGCTTTCCACAAGGACATCGGCGCCGACGTACAGCCCGCGTTGACGTTGCGCGGTTCCTTGCAGGCGCGCACGGTCACCGGCGGCACGGCGCCGGCGCAGGTGCGCGCGCAAATCGAGCGGCATCGCGCGCGGCTGGGCTGAGCCACGCACCGCCCTCGGTGGCGGAGGTCGGTGAATTCGGATGCGAAATTGCCGCTGCCGCGGACCGGCAGCGCGCGCGGGGCGCCGGCGCCGGTCAAATCCGCGCCCTGGCGGCCGATATGGCGGGAGTTGTGGCCGACCTCGTGGCCTGACCGGAGCTCCCCATGCGCCTCGCCCGCCGCGGCATCACGATCGTGGAAGTGATCGTCGTCGTCGTCGCCATCGGCCTCGTCGCCGCGCTCGCCCTGCCGCACCTCGGCAACCGCCACCGCGAGCAACGCATCGCCAAGCTGCACGCCGCGCGCGGTGCGGTCCAATCCGCCGCAGCCCTGATGCACGGCGTGGCACTGGCCCGCCACAATCAGCCGCAGCCGGCGTGCGCGGCGACCGGCTTCGGCGCCAACCCGCCGTTGCTCAATGCCTCCGGCAACGGCAACCTGTGCACTGACAACAGCCGCGTGCAGGTGGCGCTGCTCTACCCGGCACCCACGCTGGCCGGCATCGTCGCCAGCGCCGGCCTGGTGCCCGTGGCGGGCACGCCGAGCGCGTCGCAACTCGCCGTGGAGGGCTTCGAGGTTCGCCAGGGCGCCGAAGGCCTGCGCGTGCAGGTCAGCGGCGGCAACGATGCAGCGCAGTGCGCTTTCGTCTACCGCGCGCCGCAGGCGCTCGGCGAGGCCCCCGCGATCACCGGCCTCGTCACGAGCGGCTGCTGAGCGGCGGCGGGCCGCGCGAAGGTCGTGCACCGGCCGGGCGCGTTGCGCCAAGGCGAGGGCACGTCATGGCCTCGGCGTCGCGCCCAGGGCTTCAGCCCGCGCTGGGTGCGGCCGCGCCGGTTTCATCGCTGAACCAGCTGAGCAAGATCAACGCCGCCGCCCCGCCCACCGGGAAAAGCAGCACGGCGAGCACCACCCATCCGGGCACCGAGCGGTGCATGCGGTGGGCGCCGATGGCCAGGAACACCCAGTGCAACAGCAGCGCAGTCGAGAGCACGAGCGCGTTGCCGACGATGAGAGCGACGGCCGAGAGGTAGCGCTCGAAGAACGGCGGCATGAAGAGCAGCAAGGCCGCCACCGCCACCACCAGGGCGAGGGCGGAGGCGTTGAGCGCGCGCTGAGCAGGTGTTTCGTGCGGCATGGTCGATCCCGCGTGAGTCGTGTGCGCGCAGTGTAGGAGGTCGAGGAGGCCTTGCGGGCCCCCCGAACCCCCTTGGCCTCACCGGAACTTCACGACGAGCGCATCGAGCCTCGTGCCGTTGCCCGCCGAGACGACGCCACGCACCTCCACGAAGCGGCCGACTGCCAGGTCCGCCACGGTGCCGTCCTGGTAGACGGGTGGCCGCGTCAGGCTGACGGTGATGCCGCGCAGTTCGATGCTCGTCCGGTCCGCAGCAACCTGGTCGATGCGCCCGCGCAGTTCGAAGCCGCGCTCGCGCTCGTCCTGGTCGCTGCGCACGGCCACCCGCGTGGCGATGACCACCCCGGCACGCAGGCTGCCGCTGATCTCCACGCGCGCACCGATCGCCAGCAGGCCCCCGCTCACGACGGCCGTGCTGGCATCCACCCGCCTCCCGTCGACGCGCAGGTCGGCCAGCGAG
Source organism: Rubrivivax sp. (assembly GCA_016790435.1). Taxonomy (GTDB): domain Bacteria; phylum Pseudomonadota; class Gammaproteobacteria; order Burkholderiales; family Burkholderiaceae_C; genus Rubrivivax. The sequence goes on from JAEUPE010000255.1 coordinate 8,257, forward strand.
TTGAACACCGTGACATGGCCCTTGACCGAGCAGCCGTCGGTGTCGGGCGGGGCGCGCTGTGCCTCTCCGAAACGCAACACCTGCCGGCGGCCGAGGGCGCCGGGCGGGTCGGTGGCTACGAAGATCCGAACGAAAGCACCGACCGCCAGATCCGCAGGCGCCGACACGGCCGAGCCGAAGGCGAACAGTGCCGTGCCGACGCGCAGCGTCCTCGTGCGCTCGTCGATCTCGGCCACCACGCCGCGCAGCCGGTACACCAGCGGCGCGGCGCGCACCTCCACCCGGGTGGCGCGGAAGCGCCCGACACCGGCGTCGTAGAGGCCGTAGACCTCGACCACCTGCCCGACTGTCAGGGCCGTGAGGCCGGCGGCCAGCGTGCTGTCGAAGACGGTGGTCTGGTCCACCGCGACGCGCTGGCCGAGCACGACGAAGCCGTCGGCCTCGAGGCTCTCCACGGGCCCGACGACGGCACTGTCGAAGCGCACGCGGGCGGCGCGGGCACCGCCGCCGACGATGGCGTCGCTGTCGATCTCCACCGTCATGCCCAAACGCAGGTCGCCGCGCGTGCGAGCGCCGCCGTCGCCGTCCTCGACCTGCGCCAAGCTGTCGTCGAAGAAGATGTCGTTCACGATCACCGAGCCGAAGCCCGTGATCGGACCAGCGGCATACCCTGTGCCCCCCTCGCCGACACCCCCCCCGCAGCCCGACAACGGGCCGGTGGTGAGCAGCGCAGCGACCGCGGCCAGCATGCCGGCACTGGCCCAGTGGCGCAGGCCGGAGGCAAGAGTCCAGCCGGATCGATCGAGCCATGGGCTGCGGACGCAGCGTGCCGCCCATGCGGCCCATCCGGACCCGGCGATACGGGCCAAGCGCAACCGCGCAACAACAGAAGAGGTAGGGCGATGTGGGCTCATTTGTTCGGGTCCTCGGCGGCCGGGCCGGCGCGGCGTGCGGGCGCACGGCGCGCCTTCACCGGCCCGGGCTGGGCATTGGGGCTGCCGGGCACCTGCGCTGCCATCGGCACTTCGTTGTAGGCGTAGAGGCCCAGGCGCACGCGAGCCCGCGGCCCGGCACCGCGCGCATCGTCCGCGATGCGCGCCTCGAGGGCGGGCACCAGCGACTGGCGCAGCGCGGCCCACTGCTCGCGCAGCAACGGGCGCAGCGACTCGAGCGATTCGGCGCTGAGGCCCTCGGCGAAGAGGGCCTGTTCGAGATGGGGCGGGCGCCCGGTCGCGAGCACGTTGTCGACCGCCGCGCAGAGGTGGTCGCCCACGTTCTCGCCGAGGAAGCCGAGCATGCGCACGCGGTCGCTGCTGGGCACGAAGGCGTCGCCTTGCAGCGCCACCGTGTCGCTGGCCTCGTCCAGGCGAGCCAGGCCGAGGCGGCACAGCTCGTCGAGCAGGCTGCGTGGATGCACATCACGCGTGATGGCCTGCGCCAGGGCCTCGAAGCTTGGCGCCGGGCCCAGGCGGGGCAACACGCGCGGGTGGCCGCTTGCGTCGCGCCAATCGGCGTGGGTGCGCCAGTGCGCATGCACCTCGCTCGCCACGGAGCGCGGCGGCCGCCGTGCCGCCGGGGAGCCACCACGCGAGGCGTCCGGCGCGGTCAGGCGCGTGACCTCGCGGCGGTTGATGCCGGTGGTGGTGGCGATGCGGCTCACCTTGCGGTGCGCCGCGAGCCCGGGGTGGGCTGCCGACGCGGCTTCGACGAAGGCCTTCTTCAGCAGATCCTGCGTGGCGGCATAAGGCAGCCCGCGCGCCACCGCGAGCCTTGCCACCGGCGCCAGCAACTGCGCCAACGCCTCGTGCAAAGCACGAGACTCGGGGCTGCCATCGTTGGCGGCTCCGAGTTCGTTGGCGTGGTCGTCGGCGGTGGATGGGTCGTCGGGCATTCAGGACGTTCGACAGCGGGGCGGATCCGGATCCACCCCCGCGACACCTTACTTGAATTCGATGCGGCGAGCCTCGACGCGCGTGCGGTCGGCCGAGATCACGCCCTTGACCTCGACGATCTTGCCATTGGCCAAGGTCGCCTCGGTGCCGTTGCCGTATGTCACCGTGCCACCGTACCAGATGGTCAGGCCGCGCAGCGCGAAGGTCTTGGCGGTGGTGTCGAGGTTGCCCATCTCACCGCGGAACTCGAGCCCGCGGCGGCCGCGGTCGCGGCGGTCTTCCATCTCGACCTTGGTGGCGACGAGCACGCCGTTGACGATGGCACCCTCCACCTCGACGCGAGCGCCGAGCACGACGCCGGCGGTGCCGTCGGGGAAGCTGGCGTTGGTGGCGTCCACCACGAGGCCGTTGATCTCGAACGACTGCGCGGACGTGAACACCGTGATGACACCTTCGACATGCACGTCGGGCCGCGGCTCGAAGGTACGCACGCTGTGGCGCAGGCGGATGGCGACCCAGGCACCGTTGACCTGCGTCGTCTGCAGCAGCACCCGCACGAACTGGCCATTGGCCAGTGTGCTCGGCACGTCGGCGTTGGGCACGCCGGCATAGTTGATGAGTTCGCTGGCGATCTTGAAGGTGCGGGCGGTGGTATCCAGCTCGGAGATCACGCCACGCAGGCGGTACTCGGTGGCTCCGGTCTTCGGCGCGATGCGGGTGGCGACGAAGCGGTTGTTCGCGGGGTCGAACAGGCCGTGGATCTCGTACACGTTGCCCGCCGTGACGCCCGCCAGGCCGCCGCTGATGGCGGCGTCGAACACCGTGCTCGTGGTGACGAGCACGCTCTGCCCGAGCAGGGTGAGGGTGCTGGCGGTCGTGTCCACCGCACCCACGGGGCCGACGAGCGCGCCGCCGAGCATGATGCGCAGTGCCACGGCGCGCGCCTCGGCGCGGTCGATGCGGCCGGCGTCGACGTCGATGACGCAGCCGAGCTTGAGGTCGCCGCGCGTGGCGCGGTTGCCGTCCTCGTCGACGATGAGGGCGAGCGTGTCGTCGAAGCGCACGCCACCGACGATCACCGAGCCGAAGCCCGAGATCGGCCCCGACGTGAAGCTGGCGGCGCTGGCCGTGCCGTCGTCGGCGCTGTCGCCGCCGCCACCACCGCAGGCGGCAAGCAGTGACGAGGCGCCGAGCGACGCGGCGCCGAGCAGCAACTGGCGGCGCGTGGGTTGAGGCAGGCGTTGGGTCGAATGAAGGCGGGACATGACAGGCTCCTGGTGCACGTTCCTGCGGCAACCTCCCTGGCCACCGCTTGAGTCACAGTATAAATGTGCATCTCGCACATTTATATGTCGAATTGTTTCTGGGCCCACACAGCTCAGGCATCGAGAGGAGACGCGCCACGCGGCGCGGCGCGGCTAATCTCGCGCCGCTGCAATCGCCCTGACCCGATCCGCCCACCCTGCCCTTCATGACGCGCCGCTGGATCGCCCACCTGGACATGGACGCCTTCTATGCGTCGGTGGAGTTGCTGCGCTACCCGGAGCTGGCCGGGCAGCCGGTGGTCATCGGCGGCGGGCGCCGTCACCAGCCGCAGGTGCAGGCCGACGGCACGCGCCGCTTCGCGACGCTGGCCGGCTACGCGGGCCGCGGCGTCGTCACCACGGCCACCTACGCCGCGCGCGACTACGGCGTGCACTCCGGCATGGGGCTCATGAAGGCGGCCGTGCGCGCGCCCACCGCCGTCCTGCTGCCGACCGACTTCGAACGCTACCGCCACTACTCGCGCGCCTTCAAGGCGGCGGTGGCCGAGGTGGCGCCGGTGATCGAGGACCGCGGCATCGACGAGATCTACATCGATCTGACCGCCGTGCCCGGCACCCAGGAAGCCGTGGGCCACGACCCGACCGGCGGCGTGCGGGCCGTGGCGCAGGAGATCCGCAACAACGTGCGGCGCGCCACCGGCCTCACCTGCTCGGTGGGCGTGACACCGAACAAGCTGCTGGCCAAGATCGCCAGCGAGCTCGACAAGCCCGACGGCCTGACCGTGCTGACCGAAGCGGACATCCCGGCCCGCATCTGGCCGCTGCCGGTGCGCCGCATCAACGGCATCGGGCCGAAGGCCGGTGCCAGGCTGCTCGGCCTGGGCATCCACACCATCGGCGAGCTGGCCGGGCGCGAGCGCGCCTTCCTCGTCGAGCAATTTGGGCGCGCCTATGGTCGCTGGCTGCACGACGCCGCCCACGGCCAGGACGACCGCCCGGTGGAGACGCGCGGAGAGCCCGTGAGCATGAGCCGCGAAACCACCTTCGACCGCGACCTGCATGCCGTGCGTGACCGCGACGAACTTTCCCGCATCTTCACCGAACTCGCCGCACAGGTGGCCACCGACCTGCAACGCAAGGGCTATGCCGGGCGCACGATCGGCATCAAGCTGCGGTTCGAGGACTTCAAGACCGTCACGCGCGACCTGACGCTGCCGCAGGCGGTGAGCGACGCCGGCGCCATCCGCCATGCCGCCGGGCTTTGCCTGAAGCGCGTGGACCTGAGCCGCCGGCTGCGCCTCCTGGGCGTGCGCGCAGGCTCGCTCGTGCGGCTCTGAGGCACAACTCGGAGGCGCTCGGGCAGCGCACCGAAACGCCACGCCGTCCTCGGTGGCGTCGCGGCGACCTATGATGATCCGAACCCGTTGACTTCGCCCTGGGAGAACCGCGATGACCAACATGCTGCGCCCGAACGCTGAACTGACCGCGCTCGCCTTCATGGCCGTGCTGGCGTGCGGCCTCGTCGCCAGCCCGGGCGCCCAGGCTGCGACGCTGCACGTCACCGTCACCGGTGCCGACGGTCGCCCTGCCGCCGACACCGTGCTGATGGTGCAGCCGGGGCCGGGCGCACCGACGACCCCTCCTGCACCCGGCACTGTCGTCATCGAGCAGAAGGACTTTCGCTTTGTCCCCTATATAGCCGTCGTGCCGCCCGGTGGGGCCATCCGTTTCGTCAACAAGGACCCGTACGACCACCACATCCGCACGTTGCCCGGCGGCCCGCTCGGCAACGTCGCGCCGGTGAAGGCCTTCGAGTTCCGCCTGGCGGCGGGCGGGCGCGGCGGCGACACCAGCGAGCCGGTCAAGCTCGACCTGCCCGGCTCCATCCTGCTCGGCTGCCACCTGCACGGCTCCATGCGCGGCCATGTGCTGGTCTCGGCCTCGCCCTGGTTCGCCGTCACCGACGAGCGCGGCCGCGCCCGCGTCGAGGGCCTGCCGGAAGGGGCGATCGAGTTGAAGGTGTGGCATCCCGATCAGCTCAGCGAGCAGGCGGCGCAGCGGCTGCAGCTCGGGCCCGCGCTCGGCACGGACGTGAAACTCAACTTCACGCCGCGGCGGCGGCCGGCCCCGCGCCCTGCCGCCGCCGACCCTTCGTACGGGCCGCCCGGCGCGTCGAATTGACGTGGTTCAAGCGGCGCTGCGTGCCGCTTGGAGATACTGGCCCCACGACGCGGACGCCATCGCGCCGCGCTGACCGCCTTGTTCGCCACGAATCCAACATGACCACCCTGCACTGGCAACCCGAATTCGCGCTGCAGCAGCCGCGCATGGACCGCACGCACCTGGAGTTCATCGAACTGCTCGGCGCCACCGAGACCGCCGCCCCGGGCGAAGCCACCGACGCAGCACTGCGCGCACTGCTGGCCCACACCGAAGCGCACTTCGAGCAGGAGGAGCGTTGGATGACCCAGCTGGGCTTTGCGAACGAGAACTGCCACTCCATGCAGCACGCCAGCGTGCTGCAGGTGCTGCGCGAGGTGATGCGCCGGCACGGCTTGGCCGCCGACGCCGCGCTCGTGCGCTACCTCGTGGCCGCGCTCGCGGAGTGGTTCCCGGTGCACGCGACGATGATGGACGCGGCGCTCGCGATGACGATGGCCGAGCGCGGCTTCGACCCGGAGACGGGCACGTTGCTCCAGCCGCTGGCTGCGGACGCCGAGGCGATGACCGGCTGCGGCGGCTCGGCCTGCGGCTAAGCGCCGCTCGAACCAGCGAGGGCCTCGCAGCCCCCGCGGGCCGACGGCCACGCGAGATCGTGGGCGGACGTCCCGCCTGCGGCTAGCATCCACGGGCGAGGAGACAACACCCCATGACCGTGATCACGAACATCGAAGACCTGCGCGTGCTGGCGCAGAAGCGCGTGCCGCGCATGTTCTACGACTACGCCGACAGCGGCAGCTGGACCGAAAGCACCTACCGCGCCAACGAGAGCGACTTCCAGAAGATCAAGCTGCGCCAGCGCGTCGCGGTCAACATGGAGAACCGCAGCACCGCGGCGAAGATGGTCGGGATCCCCTTGAAGATGCCGGTGGTCATCGCGCCGGTGGGCCTCACGGGCATGCAGCACGCCGACGGCGAGATTCACGCCGCGCGCGCGGCCGAGAAGGCCGGCATCCGCTTCACGCTCAGCACCATGAGCATCTGCTCGATCGAGGACGTGGCCGCCGCGACGACGCAGCCGTTCTGGTTCCAGCTCTACGTGATGCGCGACCGCGACTTCATCGAGCGGCTGATCGACCGCGCCAAGGCCGCCAAGTGCGACGCGCTCGTGCTGACGCTGGACCTGCAGATCCTCGGCCAGCGCCACAAGGACATCAAGAACGGCCTCTCGGCGCCACCCAAGCCGACGCTGGCCAACATGATCAACCTGCTCACCAAGCCGCGCTGGTGCTTGGGGCTGCTGGGCACGAAGCGGCGGCAGTTCGGCAACATCGTCGGCCACGTCAAGGGCGTGACCGACATGGCCAACCTCGGCGCCTGGACGGCGCAGCAGTTCGACCCGCGCCTGAACTGGGGCGACGTGGAGTGGATCAAGAAGCGCTGGGGCGGCAAGCTGATCCTCAAGGGCATCCAGGACGTGGAGGACGCGCGGCTGGCGGTGGACAGCGGCGCCGACGCGCTGATCGTCAGCAACCACGGCGGCCG
>JAEUPE010000292.1 GCA_016790435.1 Rubrivivax sp.
GCGGCGCTCGACCGCATCCAGGACAAGCTGCTCGCCAGTGGGGCCCGCGAGGTGCCAAGTGCTCGCCTGGGTGAACTCGTGATGCGCGAGCTCAAGCGCATCGACAAGGTGGCCTACGTGCGCTTCGCATCGGTGTACCGAGAGTTCGAGGACGTGGACGCCTTCCGGCAGCTGATCCGCGAGATCTGAGCGCCCCACGGGGTCCGGCGAAGACGCGAGCGGTGGGCGGCCGCGCCGGCACCACCCCCTTCCGCTCCCCCCGGCCGGGGGATCGTTCCCGCACCCCCGCCGGATGCCCGGGCGAGCCCGCCCCGGGGGGGCGCGGCGCGGGGCAGCGATTCCTACAGTGGCTGCCATGCCCTAACGCATGGAGACGAGCCCGATGAACCGCACCGCCCCCACCCTCCGCCCCACCCTGCAACGTGCCGCCCACGTTCAGCGCGGCTTCACGCTGACCGAAGGCCTCATCTGCGTGACCGTGCTGCTGCTCGCCTTGAGCGCCGCATTGCCCGGCTTCGGCACCGCCCGCGACCAACGTCGCGTCGAGGGCGCGGCCGCGCAACTCGAGACCGACCTACAACTCACCCGCAGCCTCGCCGTGGCGCAGAACCGTACCGTGCGCTTCGAGATCGGCCGCGACGACCACGGCACCTGCTACGTGGTGCACAACGGCGCCGCCGGCGACTGCACCTGCTCGCCGCAGGGGGCCGTGTGCAAGGCCGGCTTGCAGGCGCATCGCCACCAGCACTTCGCCGAGGACACCGGCGTCACGGTCCAGGCCAACGTCGGGTCGATGGTCTTCGATCCGCTCAAAGGCACCGTCAGCCCGACCGCGACGTTGCGCGTCGAGGCGGCGCGCTTTTCCATCCGCCAGGTCGTGAACATCATGGGTCGCATTCGCTCCTGCTCGCCGGAGGGCACGATGCCCGGCTACAAGCCTTGCTGACGCCAGGGCCACCCCTTGTTCGTGGGTGGCTCGCTGACGATCGGTTGACGGGCTCCGACGAACGGTGTGGACCGGCCCGATCGGCCCGCGCAGAATTCACGCCCATGAAGCCGCTCACATCGATGGACTCCGCAAGTCGCGTCGCCCCGGTCACTGGCGCTTGCCGTGGATTCACCCTGACCGAGGTCCTCATCACGATGGTCGTGCTGGGTGTGCTGGTGGCGGTGGCGTTGCCCACCTACCAGAGTTCTTTGCGCAAGGGTCGGCGCGCCGAGGCGTTCAACGCGCTCACGAGCATCCAGCAAGCGTCAGAGCGCCACCGCAGCCTGTATCCCACGTTCACTTCCAACTTGACAGCCGCACCCTCGGCGTCGATCCCCGGGCTGGGGCAACCCGGTACGCGCACGACAGGCGGCTACTACGATCTGGCAGTGTCCGTCGTGGACGCGACCACCTACGTCGCCACCGCGACCGCGGTCACCGGCACGTCGCAGGCCAACGACGGAAGCTGTTCTGTGCTCGCCGTGCGCATGCAAGGTGGCAACGTCCGCTACGGTGCGGGCACCATCATCGACTGGAGTGCCGCCAACACCGACCCCCAGCGCTGCTGGGCACGATGACCCGCCCTGCGTCGCCCGCACGCAAGCACACGACGCCAACCCTATGAAGCACTTTCGCACTCTCGCACGGCCGATGCGGCGCGCCTTCACTCTTATCGAGATGATGGTGGTGGTTGCGCTCATCGGCATCATCCTCATGTTGGCGGCGCCCAGCTTCAACGAGATGATCGGCATGCAGCGACTGCGCGCCATCAACGACCAGCTCGTCACGGACATGCAGTTCCTGCGCGGCGAGGCCGTCTCGCGCAACCAGTACATGGGCTTCGTCGTGCGCAACGTGTCGGCCGAGCCGCTGTCCTGCTACACGCTCTTCTCCGCCATTGCCGAGCCGCTACGGCCGACCAGCCTCGACTACACGGCCTGCAACTGCTCGAATGCCGTCGGGTCTGCCTGCACCGGAACGCAGCGCGAGCTCCGAACGGTGCAGATCCCGCGCAGCCTCAACATCGAGTTGCGCTACCCGGCGGATCAAGGCGTTTTCCTGGTTGCGAGCCCGATCAATGGTGGGATCCAGATCGCTGCGCCTAACACGGCCGTGTTCCAAGACCTCGAATTCTGCGTCGAAGTTCGCCGCAGCCCGCGCGGCCGCCTGCGTACCAGCGTGAGCATGGGCGGCAGAACGTCGCAGTGTTCTCCGGACGGTTCCGTCCCGGGCGTTCCGACTTGCCCGGCCTACGATGCGGCGCTCAAGAACTGCCAGGCGGCGTCATGAGTCGATGCACGAGAGCGGGCCCCGGCCGCAGCCTCCACCGCGGCCTGTCGCTGATCGAGTTGATGATCGGTATCGCTGTCGGCCTCTTCATCGTCGCAGCGGCCACAGTGATGGCGACAGGTCAGCTCAGCGAGAACCGCCGGCTGCTTCTCGAGAGCCAGTTGCAGCAGGACCTGCGCGCCACATCCGACATCATCACGCGCGAATTCCGCCGCTCTGGCGCCATCATCAACGCCCAGAACCTCGTGGCCACGGCGACCGTGCCCGCGCAAGCCAACGCCATCAGCGCGACGACACCGGCCAGCGGCGCCCACAGCCCGGCCGAGGTCACGTTCAGGTACGAACGCAACCTCGTCGAGCAGGGCCCATGGGGCTTCAAGCTCGAGAACGGCACCATCAAGACGCAGTTGGTGAACAGCATCACCGGCGCTTCCGCGGGCTGGCAGGACCTGACCGATGGATCCGTGATGGAGGTGACCCAGTTCAGCGTCACCATCAACCGCGAGCCACCCATCGAAGTGCCCTGCCCGAAGATCTGCCCCAGCGGGGACACGACTTGCTGGCCGCTGATGTACGTGCGGGACTTCGTCGTCAACATCACCGCGCGCCTGCGCAGCGCGCCCGAAGTGGTTCGCAGCGTCCGCAGCACCGTGCGTGCACGCAACGAGCTGGTCGAGTTCCGTACGGGCGGGCCCCTCGCCTGCCCGGCCTGAGCACCACGACATGGTCCACATGCTTCGCCCCCTTCGATCGGCCCGCCACCACGCTGCGGTGAGTCGCGGCGCTGCCTCTCTGGTCGTGGTGATGATCCTCTTCTTCATCATCACCCTGGTGGCCGCGTACACGAGCCGGAACCTGCTGTTCGAGCAGCGCACCTCGGCCAACCAGTATCGCGCCACGTTGGCGTTCGAGTCGGCAGACGCAGGCATCGAGTGGGCCATCGCGCGTCTGAACGAAGGCCGCATGAACGATGACTGCGCGGAACTTGCACCGGCGACGGCGGTGGGCACGCAGCCGTCGTTCCGGGAGCGCTACCTGTCCATCGACCCGGCCACCGGCGTGATCACGACGCCGGACAAGCTGGCCGGCTGCGTCTTCAATGGCGCGACCTGGGTCTGCCATTGCCCCGATGCCGGCAATCCCGCCCCGACCTACACGACAACCGGCAGCGGCCCGTTCCCCGCCTTCTGGGTCAAGTTCCGCAGCAACCAGGTCGGCGGCCGGCCAGGCATCGTGCGCATCCAGGTCAATGCCTGCACGCGCGATGACGCCGCCTGCCTGAACTTCGCCCGCGAAGCGCAGACTGGAGACGGCCTCGCGACTGTTTGGTCGATGGTTTCACTGCGCAGTGCACTGCCCTCGGCACCCGCCGCCGCGCTCACCGTGCGCGGCACGTTCGCCCCGGGAGCCAACACGCCCACCGTGAGCAACCTGGACAGTGCCTCCGGCGGCTTCACCATCCACGGCGGGGCGGCCGTCAACCCCGGGAGCATCGTGCTGCAGAGCGTCCCCGGCACGCCAGGGGCTCTTTCCTTCCTGCAGAACGACCCCGCGCTTGCACTGGCCGACCTGACCATTTCGCCGGCGACACCGGCCAACGACGGCCGCAACCGCATGTTCAATTCGGTGTTCGGCACCTGGCCAAACACCTACTTCGCGCAGCCCGGCCTGGCGGTTGTCGACTGCACCAGTGATTGCCTGGCCGCCGATGTCAACGCGGTCGTGCAACGTCAACCCGGCCACGCCATCCACGTCAGCGGCGGCGGACGCCTGCGCATCGATGCAGCCATCGGCACCGCCGCCGCGCCGGTGTTGATCATCGCCGACGGCAACGTCGAGTTCGATTCGACAGCCGCCACGCTGCACGGCGTGGTCTATTCGCGCGCTGCGGCCTGGGAGCTCGAAGGCGGTGACGGCACGTTGCGCGGTGCTGCCATCGCCGAGCGGAACTTCGCTTTCGACAACGACAACCCCTCGGTCATCTACGACCGCGACGTGATCCTCCGCATCCAGCACCTCAACGGCACCTTCGCCAAAGTCGCCGGCTCCTGGCGCGACTTCCAGCCGGGCTTGAATCCATGAGGCAAGACATCCTCCGCGCGCCGCGCGGCATCTCCCTGATCGAAGCCCTGGTGGCGATGGCCGTGATGGCCTTCGGCATGCTGGGCGTCGTCGGCATGCAGGCCACGTTGCGCGCCAACGCCGACCTGTCCAAGCAACGCACGGAAGCCATGCGCATCGCGCAGGAACGCATGGAGGACCTGCGCAACTTCTCGGTGCTGAACACCACCGCAGGGTCCAAGGCCTTTCAGGACAAGGCCACGTTCGGCGCAACGACGGTCACCGGCTACACGACGAACACGACCTACACGGTCAACGGCGCGGTGACACCGACGACTCCCTCCACGCACAAGACCCTCTCCATCAACGTCGCCTGGACCGATCGCACCGGTGCGACCCAGAACGTGAGCCTGGTGAGCGCGCTGGCCAACATCGCCCCAGAGCTGAGCGCGTCGATGGTCGTCTCGGCCCAGGGCGCCGGCGGCACGCGCGAGCCCGAGGGCCGACGCCGCGGCATTCCACCGCAGGCGAAGAACTTTGGCGACGGCACCAGCGGGTTCCGGCCGCCGCAGCCCACCGGCACGGCGGTCGTGTGGGTATTCAACAATGTCACGGGCCTCATCACCTCGGTTTGCAACACGACTGCTGTCGACAACGCCACTCTCACGCTGGCCGGCCTGACGGGCTGTGTCTCTTCGCAGGCCTACCAGCTGATCAGCGGCTACCTCCGCGCCTCGACTTCGCTGACACAGCCGACGGCTGCCGACATGTCGAATCCGATTCCGGCCACCAGCCTCGCGGCCAGCACCTTCGTGGCCGAGGTTTCCCAGACGGCACCGACGACGGGGACGATCGCCTGCATTCACGGCCGGGCGGTCAGCTATGTGGAGTACTACTGTGCGGTCCCTGTGACCTCCCCGACGCCAGCCTCCTGGTCCGGTACCCTGCGCATCAACGCCGCCTCGCTGCCTCAGCTGGCTCCGAACCTTGCCGATGCGGTGGACACGAACGTCAAGGTCTGTCGATACCGCGCCGACGCGACCTACGTCGGCATCAACGTGCCGGTGGCCAACCAGAACCTGGCGCTCATCCGCTCGGGCAACGGCGCGACGGCCTTCACCTGCCCGACCCCGCCCACGTACGCCCATCAACCGGCGGCCTGATCCGGCGCGGCTCTGCCGAGCCGGCACCCCGCGCCGCAGGGTCGACCTGCGCGGCGCATAGACTGCGGCGCATGGAGCCGGCCGCCGCCCCCGATCTCGATCCGACGGACCTGCAGCGCCTTGCCGAGGCATTGCAGTTGGCCGAGCAGGCCATCGGCGTGTCCGATCCGAACCCACGCGTCGGCTGCCTCATTGGACGGCCCGATGGCACGTTGATGGGCCGCGGCGCGACACAGCGGGCCGGCCAATCGCATGCCGAGGTCATGGCGCTGCGAGCCGCAGCCACTGCCGGCGCCGAAACACGCGGCGCCACCGCCTGGGTCACGCTCGAGCCCTGCGCCCACCACGGCCGCACGCCGCCCTGCTGCGACGCCCTCATCGCCGCCGGCATCGCCCGGGTGGTGGTGGCGACACTGGACCCGTACCCTGAAGTCAACGGCGGAGGGGTCGCTCGCCTGCGAGGGGCTGGCATCGTAGTGCAGGTCGCCGATCCGCGAAGCAGCATCGCACTCGCAGCGCGCGAGCTCAACATCGGCTTCTTCTCCCGCGTGCAACGCCGCCGCCCCTGGGTGCGCATGAAGATCGCCGCCTCCCTGGACGGCCGCACCGCGCTCGCCAACGGTCGCAGCCAGTGGATCACCGGCCCGCTCGCGCGCGCCGACGGCCATGCCTGGCGCAAGCGCGCCTCGGCCACGCTCACCGGCATCGGCACGGTCCTCGAGGACGACCCGCGCCTGGACGTGCGTGAAGTGCCGACGACCTGCCAGCCGCAACGCATCATCGTGGACTCGCGCCTGCAGACGCCGCCGGCCGCACGGATCCTGCAGCCGCCCGGCTCGCTTTGGATCTACGCCGGCTCGGTGGCCACCGCCGCGGCCGGCGACGACACCGCAGTCACCGCCCGCCGAGCCGCCCTGGAGGCCACCGGCGCGGTGGACATCCGTGTCCTGGCCGAACCGATGGCCGCAGGCCGCGGCGACAGCAAGGTCGACCTCACCGCCATGCTCGCCGACCTCGCCGCGCGCGGCATCAACGAGTTGCACGTGGAGGCCGGGCACAAGCTCAATGCCTCGCTGCTGCGGGCCGGCCTCGTCGACGAGTTGCTCGTCTACCTCGCACCCAAGGTCATCGGCCTCGGCCGGGAGATGGCCGCCTTCGGGCCGATCGGCGACCTGGCCGAGGCACTGCCGTTCCGATTCATCGAGGCGGTCTGCATCGGCGAGGACCTGCGCATCCGCGCCCGCCCACCAGGGCGCGAGCACTTCTGACGGGCCGCCGACGAGCGTGCTTGCGCCGGGCCGCGCAAGCCCCGACACCTACAATCAGCGACATGTCCATTGCCCCGGTCCCCGAGCTGGTGGCCGAGATCGCCGCCGGCCGCATGGTCATCCTCGTCGACGAGGAAGACCGCGAGAACGAAGGCGATGTCGTGCTCGCCGCCGAACACGTCACGGCCGACGCCATCAACTTCATGGCGCGGCACGCACGTGGCCTCATCTGCCTGACGCTCACGCGCGAGCGTTGCGAGCGCCTGCAGCTGCCGCCGATGGCGGCACGCAACGGCGCCGCCCACGGCACGGCGTTCACCGTGTCGATCGAGGCCGCGAGCGGCGTCACCACCGGCATCTCAGCCGCCGACCGCGCGCGCACCGTCGCCGCCGCGGTGGCGCGCGATGCGCGGCCGAGCGACCTCGTGCAACCCGGTCACATCTTTCCGCTGCAGGCACAGGACGGCGGCGTGCTCATGCGGGCCGGTCACACCGAGGCCGGCTGCGACCTCGCCGCGCTCGCCGGGCTCACGCCCGCCTCCGTGATCTGCGAGGTCATGAAGGACGACGGCACGATGGCGCGCCTGCCCGACCTGGAGGTTTTCGCGCGCGAGCACGGCCTCAAGATCGGGACCATCGCCGACCTCATCGGCCACCGCCTGCGTCACGAGACACTCATCGAGTGCGTCGGCGAGCGCCGATTCGACACGCCGCACGGCAGCTTCGCCGGCCGCATTTACCGCGACAAGGGCGGCGGTCTGCACCTCGCCCTCACGCATGGCCGCTGGAGCGCCGGCGACGAGGTGCCGGTGCGAGTGCACGAACCTTTCACCGCCCTCGACCTGCTCGACGCGGCCAGCCCCGGCCACAGCTGGCCGCTGCCGCGCGCCCTGGCGGCGCTGCGCGAGGGCACGTGCGGCGTGGCGATCCTGCTCAACTGCACGCACGACGCTTCGGCGCTGTGGCCGCAATTGCTGCCGACCGATGCAGCCGGTGGCCAGCGAGAAGCAGCGGCGCGCAGACAGCCGCAGGACTTGCGCGTCTACGGCATCGGCGCGCAGATCCTGCGCGATCTCGGCGTGCACCGCATGCAGCTGCTGGGCAGCCCGCGCCGCATGCCGAGCATGGCCGGCTACGGGCTCGAGATCACCGGCTACCGCGCGGCGGCGAGCTGAGCCGAACCACGAGATCCGGGAGGACCACCATGCAGGAAGCCGACAAAGGCAGCAGCGGCGAACTCGACGGCGCCGGCCTGCGCATCGGCATCGTCCGGGCGCGCTTCAACGAGGCCGTCACCGGTGCCATCGCGCGCGCCTGCCTTTCCGAGTTCGAACGCCTCGAAGTCGACAGCGGCGACATCCGCCATGTCACCGTGCCCGGCGCGCTCGAGATCCCGGTCGTGCTCAAGGTCATGGCCGACTCGGGCGACTACGACGCGCTCATTGCCATCGGCTGCGTCATCCGCGGCGAGACCTACCACTTCGAGCTCGTCGCCAACGAGAGCGGCGCCGGTGTCACACGCGTGGCGCTCGACCATGGCGTGCCGGTGGCCAACGCC
>JAEUPE010000019.1 GCA_016790435.1 Rubrivivax sp.
GCGGCCGAGCAGCGCGAGCGCATGGCGAGCCTGCGCACCACGGTGCGCGAGTTCAACGTCTACCGCTGGGCCGGGCGCATGCTGGCCGACGCCGGGCGCTGGCGGCTGCGCTCGCGCATCGAGGCGCGCGTGCAGCGGCACCAGATCGTCTGAGGCCGCGCGGGCGGATGCGGCACCTGTTCACCCCGGAAGGCGAGGCGGCGCTGGCCGCGGTGATGCGCAGGCGCCCGGTGCTGGGCTTCGACTTCGACGGCACGCTCGCGCCCATCGTGCCGCACCCCGACGACGCGCGCATCCCGGGGCCGGTGGCCGAGCGGCTGCAGGCGCTGGCGGCGCTGTGCCCCATCGTGGTCGTGAGCGGCCGCGCGGTCGTCGACCTGCGCGGCCGCCTCGGCTTCGTGCCGCAGCATCTGGTGGGCAGCCACGGCGCCGACGATCCGTCGGGCTTGGAGGCGGTGGCCGCTGCCGCCGCACATGCCGCCGCTTTGGAGCCGCTGCGCGAGCACCTGCATCGCCATGCGGCCGACCTGGCCGCCAGCGGCATCACGCTCGAGGACAAGCGCGCCTCCATCGCACTGCACTACCGGCGCGCGCGTTCGCCGGCCCTGGCGCGGGCGCTGCTGCAGCGCCTGCTCGACCCGGCCCCGGCGGGGGTGCGCATCTTCGGCGGCAAACGGGTCGTCAACGCCACGGCGCACGACGCGCCGGACAAGGCGCGCTCGATGCGCGACCTGGTGCTTCGCTGCGGAGCCGACTGCGCGCTGTTCGCCGGCGACGACGTCAACGACGAGCCGGTGTTCGAAAGTGCGCCCGCCGACTGGCTGACCGTGCGCGTCGGCCGCGGGCGCGGCGGCTCGCGCGCCCGCTTCTACATCGACGGGCCGCAGCAGATGCGTGAGTTGCTCGACCGCTCGTTGCAGGCGCTGCGGGCCGACCGGCCGCCTGAAGGACTCTCCTGAAAAGTGGCAGAAGCGACGCGGCGCCCGCAGCGCCTTCAGGACGCCTCTCGTACCACCTGCTGCACGTCCTTGTAGAAGTCCATCACCTGCTTCTTGTCGATCAGCTTCTTCATCGTGTCGGCGAAGTCGGCGCCGGTCATGTTCGCGTAGGAAAAGACCAGCCCCACCCAGATGAAGCCACGCTCGTTCGGTTCGGTGGGCTCGATGCGAACGGCGCCCAGCGGCAGCGGCAGCGCACGCAGCCTGGTGGCGATGGCGCCGAAGCGCGCCGCGTCGGGCGCCATCGGCGGCTTGGTGTAGACCCACACCTTGAACTCGTCGCCGAAGTTCTCGACCCGGGTCGTGTAGTCGTCGGTCATCTTGAAGCGCCAGGTGCCGCCGGGTGCATGGCCCTGGGCCTCGTAGCCCGACTCCTTGAGCAGCGGGTACAGCGTGATGAACTGGCCTCGGTCGAGCTTGCCGAGCTTGCTGCCCCGCAGCTGCTTCCACTGCTCGTGGTCGGCCCACTCCATCGCCTCGTGGATGTCGCAGATCATGAAGCGGGCGTTTGACAGCGTGCTGGCCAGGCGCGAGCGTGCGTGGCCTGCCGAGGGGCTTGCCCCGTACTCGTGCTGGGCCAGCAACTGGTAGCTGCCGTTGTCCTGTCGCTTGAGGGTGGCTTTGAGGTCGCCGTGCTCGCCGTTGAGGGTCTGCAGGCGCTCGGCGAGCGCCTTCTCCACGCGTTCGCGCTGGTGGGGCTGCACGACCTGGCTGTTGACGGCGAACTGGAAGTTCGTGCCCAGGTTGGCGAACACCGAAGGGTTCTGGAAGCGCATCACCTGCCCGGCCTGGGCCGAGGTGCTGTTGCTCGTGCCCAGCATCTGGCAGACGCTGATGAGGTTGACGCGGTAAGCACCCAGCGGCGAGATGCCGGGCACCTCCTGCAGCTTGAGCTGCTCGCCCTGGAGCGTGACGTTGCGCAGCGTGCGGTCGGTCATGGCGCCGATCAGCGCCTCGTGGAAGTCGCCCTTGGGCAGCGGGTTGGCGGCTGCAGCCTGCGGCAGGGCCGCGGCGAGGACCAGGGTCAGCGGGGCGAGGTGGCGACGACTCATGGCGGCTCCTGCAGTTGGCTAGAGGTAGACGCAGCGTGGGCGCGCCAGAGGGCTCACGGCGTGGCGCGACTTTGTACCGCTGGCTGGGGTCCGCGCGGCGCGCGGGCCGGCATCCGGGTCAGGCCGGCGTCAGGGGCCAGCTGCGCTCCACATCGAGGTTGAACGCCGCCACCGCTCCGGTGTCGAGATCGACGCTCGCGATCTGCATCGAAGGGTCCTCGCGCTCCTCGGCCCACGGCGAGCGGGGCGCGTTCAGCCAGGTGCCCAGCAGCGTGGCATGCCGGGCATTCGGCTCGCCCGGCAGCCACAGCCCCACGTTCGACAGCGGCAACTCGGCGCGCCACACCACGCGGCCGGCGGGGCCGGCGACGCGGCTCAGCAGCCAGCGGCCCTGGTCGCCGAGCCGGTCGCGGTGCAGCACGAGGACGCTGTCCGGGTCGCGCCGCCAGAGCGCGCGCGGCGGGTTCACCTGTGGGTCTTCCACCGCCAGGCCGGCGAACAGGAACTCTGGGGCCTCCGGCAGCGGCTGCACCAACTCGAGCCGATGGCGCACGCCGAAGTGCGTGGTCTCGGGGCGCAGGCGGCCGCGGTAGAGCTTGAAGCGTTCAGGCCGCGTGAAGTCCGGGACCGAGGTGGTCTGGCGTTCACGCGCGATCTGCGCCACCTCGCGCTCGGCGACGAGGCCGAGCCAATCGAGATCTCGGTCGTTGCGGGCGATGTTCAGGCCGCGCACCATCGCGTTCCACTGCATGCCGTTGGCGGGTGCCAGGGCACGCTGCCGCTGCGCGCCCGTTGCGGCTTCGGGTTCGGTTGCGGCTGCCGCACCCAGTGCGTGCGCCTGCAGCGTCGACGGGTCCACGCGCACGCGGCGGCCGTCGTCCAGCAGCATCACCGGCCCATGGGCCAGCGTGAAGCGCAGGCGCTGCTGCTGAGGGGTGAGAAACAACGTCCGGTCGGGAGGTTGCGGCAGCACCGAGGCCAGCGCCGGGTTGGCCGCGGCCAAGCGCGCGCGGTCGGCCACCACCGCGCCGTCGGCGAGCCGCACGCCGATGAGGTCGGGCAGGCGTGCCCACAAGACGCCGCGGTCCGCGCCGAGCACCGCCAAGTCGCCCAGCTGCTTGTCCGTGCCCAGGCGAACCCGACGCAGCGGGCGCGCCGTCGCCACGTCGATGAGCCAGAAGTCGATGTGCAGGTGCGCCACGGAGCGCCGCGACGAGCCGGTGCGCCTACCACCCACGTAGACGTAGCGCCGCTCCCATTGCGACGTGAGGAAGGCGAGCCGATCACCCTGATCGGAGGCCAGCCGCAGCACGCCATCGGCCACGCGCGCCGGGCCGTGCTCGGTGACGGTTTCGCTGCAGCCCGAGAGCAGCAGCCCGGCGCCGGAAAGGGCAGGAAGTGCGCCGAGCGCGAGGGCGAAGCGGCGGCGGTTGGGCATGGGGCATTGTCGCGTCGCCATGTCTCAGCGCCATGGCCGCGAGCGGTGCAAGGACGGCCGGTCGAGACTGAATGCGGACTTTCGGTGACGTCAGCTAGAGCGGTAGCTACCGACCCTGAGCAGAAGTCCGCTGTCCCGATCTCGCCGTCTTGAAGCTGCCGGTCGAACCACCTCCAGTTATCCGCGGGAGTGTGGGCGTCTGAGGCCACACGCCGACGGGCTCCGAAGCAGGTCATGCCGTTCCAGCTGTCGTCGAAGCACACGGCCCGCTTCATCGCCCAAACGGACGCCAGCACTGGAGCATCGGCGTTTCAGCAGGGCTGGGCATCCAAAGTCCTCAGGTCGCTTCTGCGTGACGAACGTCGTGTCGCTGGCCAGAGCCACCGCGCCCCCGGCAAGTGGTTCGGCCGGACAGTCTGGCCAGCGTGCGAGACCAGCACACCTTGGTGCATGAGCATCTTCTTCAGCTGGGCACCGCGGCAATCGGGTTCTTCGATGACGACCTGACGCAACCCAAGTTCAGGCTTGCATCACTTCAAGACCCCGTGAACGGCGATGTGCACGAGTGCTTCGCATGGCGTCCACGCATGGCCGCTGATCGTGATCAGTGCCTGCGAGATGCCGTTGAGCGCACACACGAGAGCCTCGCTCTTCGCGCGCAGCGCGGGTCCATCGGGTGTCTCGCCGAGCGCGTCGGCAAGGCATCGGGCAAAGAGATCAAAGCGCGCACGTGGTGCGCCGGTTGCGACGTAGCCCTCGACATCGGCCCGCGAAAGGCCGCCAGACATGAAGACCAGGAAGTAGTGCTCCCGGTGCTCCAGCCAGAAATCAACATAGGCCTGGGCCACCTCTTCAAGCCGCAGGACCGGGTCGGGCTCGGCGGCAGCAAGCGCGTCGAGTTCGTCAAAGAGCGCCGCGAAGACATCAGACCAGACCAAGCTCAGGATGTCGACCTTGGCGTGGAAGTAAGCGTAGACGGTCTTGGGGGTGCAACCAGCCTCGGCCGCCAATTTCCGCATCGACACCGCCGCGTAGCCCTCTTGCTGAAAGAGCCGCAGCGCGCAGCGCGCAATGTGGGCGCGTATGTCATCCCTCTGCTCGGCCGAGCGCGAGGGGCGTCCTCTGGCGCGGCGGTTCCCCTGTCCTTGCTCCATCTTTGCCCTGCTCCTCTCAAGGGACAAGTGTCGCCGCACCGCTGCCGCCGGCGTTGACAGGACATCCGCAATTACGTATAACGCGTACTATATTAAGGAGGTAGATCTTGAGAAAGCGATGGGTAGCACTGATCGTGGGCACCCTGGCTGCAGGCGACGTCCTGGCCAGTGACTTGGCGGACCTCACCGGCCTGTGGCGAGATGCGCGCTATGGCGCGCTGGTCGACATCGGCGATTGCGGGAATGGAACACCTTGCGGATGGCTGACGCGGGTCGACGCCCGCCTCACGGAGGGCCAGACCCAGGACGTGCGCAACCGGGATCCGTTGCTGCGAACACGTGCCCTGGTCGGCCTGCCGGTCTTGTGGGACTTCGCATCGGGCCCGGAGGGTTGGCGCGATGGCCGGCTCTACAACCCCGATGACGGCAAGACGTTTCGGGCCCATCTGCGCCTGTTGTCGGCCAACGAGCTTCGCGTCACCGGCTGTCTGGGTCTGCTGTGCCGCAGCGAAGTGTGGACGCGGTTCATGAGCGGGCACGCTGCAAGGGATCCGCGATGACCAGCGACAGCAGCTCAACCGGCTTGACCGGTCAGGATCTTCGCCTCATGCGCGCCTGCTTCCTGATCGCCGCCCTCTGGAACTTCGCAGGCGCAGTGCCGGCGGTGATCGATCCGACGGGCATGTTTGCGCGAGAGTTCGGGCGGGTGCTGAGCGACCCGGTGCAAGTCGCTGTCTACCGCGGCGCCTGGGTCACTTCCCTGCTCTACGGCCTGGGGTTCCTGGCCGTGGCGCGCAACCCGGCGCGGCACACAGGTGTGGTGCTCATGGGAGGACTGGGCAAAGCCTTGTTTGCGATCAACCTGGCCTACATGCACCTGAATGGCTGGACCTCCCCATTCGCAGTGCTGGTGATCATTGGGGACATCGCATTCGTCGCAGCGTTCACCCTCTACTTCCTACGCCTTCGGCGCCTGGGCATTCCCCTGCTGTAGCGAGTGCGACGGCTCGCGCGTTGGCACTACGGGAAGCTGCCGCTCACCGATGACCGTTGGTGGCCGATGGCGGTCGGTCTAGACGCCTGGACCACCGACCGCTAGCGCTGCAAGGCTGTCACCAGCGTCAGTTCGGCCGCTCGTGCGCTGCAGTGAAGTTGCAAGCGCAGGGGCAGCGTCTCGGAGGCGTTTCCATCGTCACGCTTGCGGTCAGCACGAACTGCGCGCATGCCGGCCGCCACCCTGCCATCGCAGCCGTCGCGGTAGTGAACGCGAAGTGAATATCCTTGTCTTCGAACCCTTCGCCCGCCGCCAAGCGGTTGGCCGGGCCTTCCACCCGCTCCATGCAAGGAAAGTGCCTTCGATGCCCCGACGCCCATTCAAGCCAGCCCGATGAGCGAGGCCCACTTTCGCGGCAACAAGGCCGCGCTTCCGAGCAAGCCCTGCGCCGCCTGCGGCCGCGTCATGAGCTGGCGCAAGCGTTGGGCGAAGAACTGGGCCGAGGTCAAGTACTGCAGCGAAGCCTGCCGCCGCGCGAAGGCCCCAGGTGGCTGAGTTGCGCACGCTGGTGCTGGTCCTGGGCGACCAGCTCGACCTCGAATCGTCCGCCTTCGACGGCTTTGACCCAGCGGCCGATGCGGTGTGGATGGCCGAGGTGGCCGAGGAGTCGACGCACGTGTGGTCGGGCAAGCCGCGCATCGCGGTGTTCCTGGCAGCGATGCGCCACTTTGCGCGGGCGCTGCAGGCGGCCGGCCGCCCCTTGCACTACATACGCCTCGACGCCCCCGGCAACCTCGGCAGCCTGGCCGCACAACTGCAGGCCGACATCGAGCGCCTGCGCCCGGCGCGGCTGGTGATGACGGCGCCCGGCGACTGGCGCGTGCTGCAAGCCCTCAAGGCCGTGGTCGAGGCTTGCTCGCTGCCGCTCGAGATCCGCGAAGACCGCCACTTCTACTGCAGCGTGCGCGAATTCGCCGCGCATGCGCGCGGCCGCAAGTCGCTGCGCATGGAGTACTTCTACCGCGAGCAGCGCAAGCGCCACCGCGTGCTGATGGACCCGCAGGACGAGGGCGCGCCGCTCGGTGGCCAGTGGAACTTCGATGCCGACAACCGCGAGGCGTTCGGTGCCGCCGGCCCGGGCGCGGTGCCGCCGCGCCGCGGCTTCGAGCCCGATGCCGTGACGCGCGAGGTGATCGACCTCGTGAACGAGCGATTCCCGGCGCATCCCGGCCGCCTCGAGAGCTTCGCGTGGCCGGTGACGCGCGCGCAGGCGCTGCAATCGCTGCACGACTTCATCGAGCATCGCCTGCCGCTCTTCGGCCGCTACCAGGACGCGATGTGGCCGGGCGACCCGTGGCTGTACCACTCGCACCTGTCGGCGGCGCTCAACCTGAAGCTGCTGAAACCGCGCGAGGTGGTGGCAGCGGCCGTGGCGGCGCATGAAGCGGGCCGGGCGCCGCTGGCCAGCGTCGAAGGTTTCGTGCGCCAGATCCTCGGCTGGCGCGAGTATGTGCGCGGCATCTACTGGACACAGATGCCCGGCTACCTGGAGCGCAACACGCTTGCTGCCGAAGCGGACCTGCCGCCCTGGTACTGGACCGGCGCCACCGACATGGCCTGCCTGCACGACGCGATCGAGCAGACCCTGGCGCATGGCTACGCCAACCACATCCAGCGCCTGATGGTCACCGGCCTCTTCGCGCTGATGCTGGGGGTGCATCCGAAGCAGGTGCACGCGTGGTACCTGGCCGTCTACGTCGACGCCGTGGAATGGGTGGAGCTGCCCAACACGCTCGGCATGAGCCAGTACGCCGACGGCGGCCTGATGGGCAGCAAGCCGTACGTGGCCACCGGCAAGTACATCGAGCGCATGAGCCCGCATTGCCAAGGCTGCCGCTACGACCCCGCGTTGCGCGCCGGCGAGCGCGCCTGCCCGTTCACCACGCTGTACTGGGACTTCCTGATGCGCCACGAGGCGACGCTGGCGAAGAACCCGCGCATGGCGCTGCAGGTGAAGAACCTCGCGCGCCTGGATGCCAAGCAGCGGCAGGCGGTCGCCGAGCGGGCGGCTGCTGTCCGCCGCGGCGAGGTCGGCTGAGTGCTCGGTTCAGGTCGAGATCAGCCGGGCACAAGCGCCTGCAGCCTGACCGGCCCGCCGCTCAGCACCGAGTTGCCCGAGAGCGGGTCGCGCGCCGAGGGGTCGAGCAGCGCATTGAGGTTGGCGCCCGGCCTCTCCGCCGCCACGGCCAGGGCGGTGCCGGGCTCGCCGTGGCCCCAGCCGTGGGGCAGGCAGACGACGCCGGGCATCGAACCCGGGTCGAGTTGCACGACCACCGAGACGGCACCGCCGGCACCGCCGACGCCGGCGAGCTGGGCGGGTGCGCCGTCGGCGAGGCCGCGCGCCGCCGCGTCGATCGGGTGCACGAGCAGCGTGCAGCGCTCCGGCCCCTTGGCGAGCGTGGGCAGGTTGTGCATCCAGCTGTTGTTGCTGCGCACGTCGCGGCGGCCGATGACGACGAGTTCGGGCGCCGGCTCGTCGATCGCGGCGAGGGCCTGCCCCAGGTCCTGGACGCAGGCCGGCGGGGCCAGCTCGACCTTGCCGCTCGGCGTGCGCAGCAGCTCGGGAATGCGCGGCTGCAGTTCGCCGAGGTCGATGCCGAGGTCGGCAGCGCCCTCGCTCGTGCCCGGGCCGGTGCTCGAGACTTCGCTCGCCGCACGCACCTTGGCCAGCGTCAGCCCACCCGGCCGCGCACCGAAGCCGTCGCCGTAGGGGCCGGCGCGCAGCGCCAGTTCGAGCAGGCGTTCGGGGCCTTGCAGGCCCGACACGGCCTTCATCACCTGCGGCGCCTGCTCGCCGGCGAGCTTGCGCAGGTCGGCGGCCACGTACTCGTCGTCGAGGGCCACGGCGTCGGCGCCGGCACCGAGCCCGCGCGCGATGGCGGCGAGCTTGAGCAGCACCTGCCACTCCGGCAGGTGGCCGGGCGCCGGCTCGAACACGGCCTCGGAGAAGCGCGCCTGGTTGCGCCAAGAGAACTGCGGGAACGCGACGTCGTAGTGGCTGTGCTCCAGCGGGCTCTGGCCGGGCAGGATGACGTCGGCATGGCGCGTGGTCTCGTTGACGTAGATGTCGACGCTGACCATGAAGTCGAGCCCCGCGAGGGCCTTCGCTAGCCGCGGCCCGCCCGGCGACGAGAGCACGGGGTTGCTCGCCACGGTGACGAGCGCGCGCACCTGGCCCGCGCCGGGCGTCTCGATCTCCTCGGCCAGGCAGGTGAGCGGGAACTCGCCCCAAACCTCTGGCGAGCCGCTCACGCGGCTCTGGTGGCGGCCGGTGGTGATGCCGCGGCCGGTGCCCGGCTTGCCTTGCGTGTTGTCGGCGAAGGCGGCGGCCTTGGCGAACATCGCGCCGCCAGGTTCGTCGAGGTGGCCGGTGAGCGCGTTGAGCACCTCGATCAGCCACGAGGCGAGTGTGCCGAAGCGCTGCGCGCAGGTGCCCAGGCGCCCGTAGACGGCGGCGCGCGGCGCGGCGGCCAGTTCGTGCGCGAGGCGCCGGATGGTGTCGGCGTCGATGCCACAGCGCGCGGCCACGCGCTCGGGCGCGAAGGGCGCGGTGGCCTCGCGCACGGCCTCGATGCCGTTGAGGTGGGCCTCGACGCGGCCGGCCCGCACGAGGCCCTCGGCGAAAAGCGTGTGCACCATGCCTGCGAGCAGGAAGACATCGGCGCCGGGGCGGATGAAGTGGTGCTCGTCGGCGCCGGCGGCCGTCTCGGTGCGGCGCGGGTCAATCACGAGCAGCTTGCCGCCACGCGCGCGCAGCGCCTTGGCCTTGCCGCGGAAGTCGGGCACGGTCCACAGGCTGCCGTTGCTCACCATCGGGTTGGCGCCGATGACGAGCAGCCACTGCGTGCGCTCGATGTCCGGGATGGGCATGGTGAGCCAGTGGCCGAACATCCAGCCGTTGGCCAGCTGCTTGGGCATCTGGTCGACGGTGCTCGCCGAGTACACGTTCTTCGTGCCGAGCGCCTTGGCCAGGCGGCTGAAGTAGAGCAGGGCGCCCATCTTGTGCGCCGAGGGGTTGCCCACCGACACGGCCACGGCGTCGCGGCCTTGCCGTTCGATGATCGGCACCAGGCGCCGTTCGATCTCGGCAAAGGCCTCGTCCCAGGTGGCCGGCACGAAGCGGCCGTCGCGCTTGATCAAGGGTGTTCGCACGCGGTCGGGATCCTCGTGCAGGTCCTTCAGCGCCACCGCCTTCGGGCAGATGTAGCCGCGGCTGAGCACGTCGCGCTCGGCACCGCGGATGGCGACGACGCGCCCGCCCCGGGTCTGCACCTCGAGGCCGCAGCAGGCTTCGCACAGCGGGCAGATGCGGTAGTGCGTGCGTGCGGGCTCGCCAGCGGCGCCGGACGGCTCGGTGCGAGAGGTGGGGTTCATCGGCGGGCCTCCGGGCATGGGGGACGGGCTGGGTGCAGCGCGCAGGGCGGCGTCGGGCGCAGCGACGATACTGTGGCCGGAGGAGACCCGCCTGTCATGTCCGAGACCCCAGCCACCGCCCCGAGCGCCATCCCACCCACCACGTTGAGCACCGAGCTGAGTGACCGCGTGCTGACGGTGACGCTGAACCGCCCCGAGGCGCTCAACACCTTCAACGCGGCGATGATGAACGAGCTCATCGCCGCCTTCGACCGCGCCGATGCCGACGACGAGGTGCGCGCCGTCATCGTCACCGGCGCCGGTCGGGCCTTCTGCGCCGGTGCCGACCTCTCGCAGGGCGGCAAGACCTTCGACTTCGCGGCGCGTGGCGACCGCCCCACCGTGCAGGGGGCCGTCGGCGCCGATGGCACTGTCGATTGGAGCAACGACGCGGTGCGCGACGGCGGCGGCCGAGTCACGCTGCGCATCTTCAACTGCCTGAAACCCGTGATCGCGGCGGTGAACGGGCCCGCGGTGGGCATCGGCGCGACGATGCTGCTGCCGATGGACATCCGCCTCGCCAGCGAGGGCGCGCGCTTCGGCTTCGTCTTCGCGCGGCGCGGCATCGTGCCCGAGGCGTGTTCGAGCTGGTTCCTGCCGCGGCTGGTGGGCATCAGCCGCGCGCTCGAGTGGACGATGAGCGGCCGCGTCTTCCCGGCCAGCGAGGCGCTGGAGGGCGGCCTCGTGCGCCAGGTGCTGGCGCCCGATGCGTTGCTGCCCGCGGCACGCGCCATCGCGCGCGAGATCGCCGAGAACACCGCGCCCGTCGCCGTGGCGCTGACGCGCC
>JAEUPE010000057.1 GCA_016790435.1 Rubrivivax sp.
CACGGCGAATGGCTGATGGCGCCCGAGGTGCTGGCCGCGGGCGTGCGCACCTTCTGGGACGCCGGCTGGCAGATCCACGTGCACGTCAACGGCGACGGCGGCATGGACGCCGTGCTGGCCGCGCTGGAGGCCGCGCAGGCCCGGCACGCGCGCGTGGACCACCGCTTCTTCATGCACCACGTGGGCTACCACGCGGCGGCGCAGACGGCGCGCATCGCGGCGTTGGGCGCGCACGCCAGCGTCAACCCGTACTACATCCACGCGCTGGCCGACGACTACGCGCGCTTCGGGCTCGGCGAGGAGCGGGCCTCGCAGATCGTGCGCGCGGGCTCGCTGGCCCGCGCCGGCCTGCGCCTGTCGTTCCACAGCGACTTCATGATGGCGCCCACCGAGCCGCTGCTGCTGGCGTGGTGCGCCGCCACGCGCCGCACGCGCGAGGGCCGCGTCGTCTCACCCGAAGAGCGCCTGACGCTCGAACAGGCGCTGCGCGGCATCACCATCGACGCGGCCTGGGCGCTGCGCGTCGAGCACGAGGTGGGCTCCATCGCCGCCGGCAAGCGCGCCGACTTCTGCGTGCTGGCCGACGACCCCTTCGAGCTCGGCCCCGAGCGCCTGAAGGACGTGCGCATCGCCGGCACGGTGTTCGAGGGGCAGGCGCATCTGCTCGCGGCCCCTCGGGCCAGCCTGCTGGCCGCACTGCCGGCGCCGCCGCCCGCGCGCCGGCGCGGGTTGAACTACCGCCCGGTGTCGCGCTGCGCGACGCCGCTGCCCGACCTGTGCGAGGCCGGCCGCGGGCTGGCCGCGCTGGCGTCAAGCCAATTCAATCCAACGGGAGTGCATCCATGAAGCGATGGTTTGTCACGCTGGCCGCCACGCTGCTGCCGCTGGCCGCGGCGGCCCAGGCCGGCTCGGCCGGCACGCTGGTCGTCGGCTTCGGCCAGGCGCCCCGGCACCTGAACTCGGCCGTGCAGTCCGGCGTGGCCACGGGCGTGCCGGCGGCGCAGATCTTTGCCAGCCCGCTGCGCTTCGACAAGGACTGGAACCCCGAGCCCTACCTGGCAGAGAGCTGGAGCTTCCAGGACGATGGCCGCAGCCTGCTGCTGAAGATCCGCCCCGGCGCCACCTTTCACGACGGCAAGCCGATCACGAGCGAGGACGTGGCCTTCTCGATCATGACGATCAAGGCCAACCACCCGTTCCAGGCCATGTTCGCGCCCGTGGAGCGCGTCGACACGCCGACGCCGCAGATCGCCATCATCCGCATGAGCGCCCCGCATCCGGCCATCCTGCTGGCGATGGCGCCGGCGTTCTGCCCCATCATCCCCAAGCACGTCTTCGGCGACGGCACCGACATCAAGTCGCACCCGAAGAACAACCTGCCGGTGGGCTCGGGCCCCTACAAGGTGGTGTCGTTCAACCCGCGCGAAGCCATCGTGCTGGAGCGCCACGCGGGCTTCTTCTTCAAGGACCGGCCGCAGTTCCAGCGCATCATCTTCCGCATGATCAGCGACAACGCCGCGCAGGCGCTGGCGCTGGAGAAGGGCGAGGTCGACCTGCTGCCGGGCTCGGTGACACTGTCGCAGTTCGCGCAGCTCTCGAAGGCAAAGGACGTGGTGCTGGCGCGCAAGGGCGGCGAGGCCATCGGGCCGCTCGGGTGGCTGGCCTTCAACCTCAAGCGCAAGCCCTTCGACGACGTGCGCGTGCGCCAGGCCATCGCGCACGCGATCGACAAGGACTTCATCGTCAAGAGCCTGCACCAGGGCAACACCAAGGTGGCCACGGGGCCGATCGCGCCCGGCTCGCCCTTCTACAGCGACAAGGTCGAGCGCTACCCGCTCGACCTGAAGAAGGCCGCCGCGCTGCTGGACGCCGCGGGCCTGAAGCCCGACGGCGGCGGCCGCCGCTTCGGCATGACGATCGACTTCCTGCCCAACACGCCCGACAACTCGCAGACCCTCGCCGAGTACCTGCGCCCGCAGCTGAAGAAGATCGGCATCGAGGTCACGGTGCGCACGAGCCCCGACTTCCCCACCTGGGCGCGCCGCGTGTCCACGCACGACTTCGACGCCACGATGGACGGCGCCTTCAACTACGGCGACCCCGTGATCGGCGTGCACCGCACCTACCTCAGCAGCAACATCAAGCCGGGCGTCATCTGGTCCAACACCCAGAGCTACAGCAACCCCAAGGTCGACGAGCTGCTGGCGCAGGCCACGGTCGAGAAAGATCTCGAGAAGCGCAAGAAGCTGTACGCCGAGTTCCAGCGCCAGGTGGTGGCCGACGTGCCGCAGGTGTTCACGCACGTCTGGGCGCAGGGCTACGCCGCGCGCCGCGACCTGGTGAACGTGCCCGAGTCGATCTGGGCGCCGATGGTGCCGTTCGACCTCGTCTCCCGCCGCAAGTGAGGCCGGGCGCATGACCCTTCACCTCGACCGCCGCCAGGCCACCGCGGCCCTGCTCGGCCTGGGCCTGGCCCACGGGACGATGGCCCAGGGCGAAAAGACCCTGGTGGTCGGCACGCCGTCGATATTGCGCCACCTGAACCCCGCGATCCAGGCGTCGCCGGTGAACCAGGTGGGCGCGCAGATCTTTGCCAGCCTGGTGCGCTTCGACAACGACTGGACGCCACAGCCTTACCTGGCCCAGAGCTGGGCCTGGCAGGAGGACGGCAAGTCGCTGCTGGTGCGTCTGGTCAAGGGCGCCACATTCCACGACGGCAGGCCGATCACCAGCGAGGACGTGGCGTTCTCCGTGATGGCCGTGAAGGCGTTCCACCCGTTCAACACCATGCTCGCGCCGGTGGAGCGGGTGGAGACCCCCACGCCGGACATCGCCATCATCCGCGTCACGCAGGCGCACCCGGCGCTGCTGCTGGCCCTCTCGCCGGCTCTGTGCCCCATCCTGCCCAAGCACATCTACGGCGACGTGCCCGACCTGCGCACCCACCCGCGCAACGCGAGCCCCGTGGGCTCGGGACCGTTCAAGCTGGTGAGCTTCACGCCCGGGCAGGCCATCGTGCTGCAGCGCCACGAGAAGTTCTTCATGCCCGGCCTTCCCAAGGTGGACAAGCTGATCTTCCGCGTGTTCACCGATCCTGTCGGCCAGATGCTCGAGGTCGAGCGCGGCGGCATCCACCTGGCCACCGGCTCCGTCACCGCCGTGCAGCAAGAGCAGGCGGCCAAGTTCACCCAGGCGCGCGTGGTGGCCAAGGGCGGCGAGGCCATCGGCCCGGTCGGTTGGCTGGAGTTCAACCTGCGCAAGAAGCCCTTCGACGATGTGCGCGTGCGCCGTGCCATCGCCTATTCGATCGACAAGGACTTCATCGTCAAGAGCCTGCACCGAGGCGCCACCCAGCCGGCCACCGGCCCGATTGCGCCCGGCACGCCTTACCACAGCGCTGCCGGGGTGGAGCCCTTCAAGCTCGACCTGGCGCGCGCCGAGCGCCTGCTGGACGAGGCCGGCCTGCGCCGCGGCGCCGACGGCACGCGCTTTGCCTTTGCCGTGGACTACCTGCCCGGCGTGCCCGACAACTACGAAACCATTGCGCAGTACCTGAAGCCGCAGCTGAAGAAGGTAGGCATCGAGGTCACGGTGCGAACCTCGCCCGACTTCGCCAGCTGGGGCCGGCGCGTATCGAACTGGGAGCATGACGCCAGCGTCAGCGGTGCCTTCATGTGGGGCGACCCGGTGATCGGCGTCCACCGCACCTGGGTGAGCAGCAACATCCGCAAGGGGGTGCCCTTCTCCAACACCCAGGGCTACAGCAGCGCCAAGGCCGATGACCTGTTGGCGCGCGCTGCGACAGAACGCGACCCCGCCCAGCGCAAGAAGCTCTACGCCGATTTCCAGCAGCTGCTGTCGCAAGACGTGCCGGTGGCCTTCACGCACGTCTGGTCGCGGGTCTACATCGCGCGCCATGAGGTGGTCAATCCGCCCACGGGCATCTGGGGCCTGTTCGCGCCCTATGACCAGATCGACCTGAAGCGATAGCGGAGAGCCCCTGGTCGTGAGACGCCCCTGCACCAGCCGATGACGGCCTGCCGCAGCTTCCTCCACGCCCGCGCCCTGCCGGGCCGGCGTACCGCGCTCGTGCAGGCCTTCGTCGCGCACCGCGTCCTCGAACAGTGCCAGGAGGCGGTGCCGGGGTGCCTGAGCGGTGAACTGCTGCTGTCGCCCACGGACCCCGACGCCTTGTGCGTGACCGTGCTGTGGGCCACACGGGCCGATCACGAGGCCTGGATCGGCAGCCCGCTGCGCGTCACGCAGGGGTTGGCCCTGGGCCCTTTCGTGGCCGAGATGCAACCGCCGGTGTTGATGCCGGTGGCGGCCACCTTGCCCGGTGAGACGGGACAGGCGCCATGAGCCTGCCTGCACGAAGCGAGGTCGTCATCGTCGGCGGCGGCATCATCGGCTGCAGCATCGCCTACCACCTGGCGAAGATCGGCATCACCGACGTGCTGCTGCTCGAGCGGCGCCAGCTCACCTGCGGCACCACCTGGCACGCCGCGGGCCTGGTGCCCACGCTGCGCGCCACGCGCACGCTGACCGAGCTGGCGAAGTACACGAGCGAGCTGCTGAAGACGCTGGAAACCGAGACCGGCCAGGCCACCGGCTACAAGCAGAACGGCTCCATCGGCGTCGCCTTGTCCGAGGCGCGTTTCGAGGAGTTCAAGCGCCAGGGTGCGATGGGCAGCGCGTTCGGCGTGCGCGCCGAGTTCCTGTCGGCGCGCGAGGTGGTGGAGCGCTATCCGCTGCTCGATGGCCGTGGTGTCGTTGGCGGCATCTGGACACCCGAGGACGGGCAGACGAACCCGATCGACACCACCATGGCCTACGCGAAGGGCGCGCGGCAGCGCGGCGTGCGCATCGTCGAGCAGGCGGAGGTGAGCGCCATCCTCACCGAGGGCCACCGCGTCAGGGGCGTGCGCGTGCGCCACGACGGCACCGAAGGCGAGATCCAGGCCGGCACCGTGGTGCTGGCCGCCGGCATGTGGAGCGCCGAGATCGGCCGCACGATCGAACCGGTCGGCCTGCGCCTGCCGCTGCAGGCGGCCGAGCACTACTACATCGTCACCGAGCCCGTGCCCGGCCTGGCGCGCGACCTGCCGGTGCTCCGCGTGCCCGACGAATGCATCTACGTGAAGGAAGACGCCGGCAAGCTGCTGCTGGGCGCCTTCGAGCCGGTGGCCAAGCCCTGGGCGCTCGGCGGCATCCCGCGCGACTTCTGCTTCGACGAGCTGCCGGTGGACATGGCGCACTTCGAGCCGGTGCTCGAACAGGCGCTGCAGCGGCTGCCGGTGCTGCAGCGCACCGGCATCGCGACCTGGTTCAACGGGCCCGAGAGCTTCACGCCCGACGACCGCTACCTGCTCGGCGAAACCGCCGAGTGGCGCGACCTCTTCGTCGCCTGCGGCTTCAACAGCATCGGCATCCAGAGCAGCGGCGGCGCCGGCAAGGTGCTGGCCGAGTGGATCCGCGACCGCCGCGCGCCGCTGGACCTGCCGGGCATGGACGTGCAGCGATTCCACCCGGTGCAGGGCACGCGCGCCTACCTGGCCGACCGCACCACCGAATCTCTGGGGCTGCTGTACCAGATGCACTGGCCGTTCCGGCAGGTGGAGACGGCGCGCGGCGCGCGGCGCACGGCCTTTCACGATCGACTCGTGGCCCTGGGTGCCTGCATGGGCGAGCTCGGCGGCTGGGAGCGTGCCAACTGGTACGCCGCGCCAGGATCGAGCCCGCGTTACGAGTACGCCTGGGGGCGGCCGAACTGGTTCGCGAACACCGCGGCCGAGTGCCAGGCGGTGATGCACGGCGTGGCGCTGTTCGACCAGAGCTCGATGGCCAAGTTCGAGGTGCAGGGCCGCGACGCGGGCCGCGTGCTCAACCGCCTTGGCACCGCCGATGTCGACGTCGAACCCGGCCGCGTGGTCTACACGCAGTGGCTGAACGAGGCCGGCGGCATCGAGGCCGACCTGACCGTGGCACGCCTGGCCGAACACCGCTACTGGGTGGTGACCTCCGTCGGCTCGCACATCCACGACCTGGCCTGGCTGCAGCGCCACATCGACCCGGACGACCGCTGCACGGTGACCGACCTGACCCCCGGCCTGCCGATGCTCGGCCTGATGGGCCCGCGCTCGCGCGCGCTGCTGGCCGAGGCGAGCGGGGCAGACTTCTCGAACGAGGCCTTCCCCTTCGGCCACACGCGCGAGATCGAGATCGGCTTCGCCGTCGTGCGCGCGCAGCGCATCACCTACGTCGGCGAGCTGGGGTGGGAGCTGTACATCCCCGCCGATGTGGCGCTGCACGTGTTCGAGCGCTTGCTGGCGGTGGGCGAGCGGCATGGCCTGAAGCTCGCCGGCTTCCATGCGATGAACGCCTGCCGCACCGAGAAGGGCTATCGCCACTGGGGCCACGACATCGGCATCGAGGACACACCACTCGAAGCGGGCCTCGCATTCACCTGCGCGTGGGACAAGCCCGGCGGCTTCATCGGGCGCGAGGCGCTGCTGGCAGCCAAGGCCGCCGACGTGCCGCGCAAGCGGCTGCTGCAGCTCAGGCTCGACGACCCCGAGGCGCTGCTCGTGCACGAGGAACCCATCTTCGCCGACGGCGAGCCCGTGGGCGTGACCACCTCGGGCATGGTCGGCCATCGCGTGCAGGCCTCGCTCGGCATGGGCTATGTGCGGCGCCCGCACGCCATCACGGCGGAGTGGATCGCCGCGACACGCTTCGAGGTGGGCGTGGGCGATCGGCGCATCGGTGCGCGCGCGCAACTCGGGCCCTGGTACGACCCGAAGAACGAGCGCGTGAAAGCATGAACGCGGTCAAGGCGGCAACGAAGGCAACGAAGGCGGCGAAGAAGGCCGCCAGCCAGGGCGTGAACCGCCACCTCGGCCACCAGATCCGCGACCTGCGGCGTGCCAAGGGCGTGACCATCCCGCAGTTGGCGGCACGCATCGACCGCTCGGTGGGGTGGCTGAGCCAGATCGAGCGCGGCATCTCGGAGGTCAGCATCGCCGCGCTGCACCAGATTGCCGCGGCGCTGGAGGTGCAGGTGTCGTGGTTCTTCGGTGAAGGCGCCACGCCGCCGGCCGACGAACTGGGCATGGTGCTGCGCAAGCGCAACCGCCGCACGCTGGACTTCCACGGCTCGGGCGTGCACGAGGAGATCCTCAGCCCCAACCTCAGCGGTCAATTGCTGCTGGTGGAGACCACCTTCGCGCCGGGCGCCAGCACCGGCGACCGCGACCGCCAGCGCCGCGGCGAGGAAAGCGGCCTCGTGCTGCGCGGCACGCTGGAATTGCACGTGGACGGCCGCACGCTGCGGCTTTCGGCCGGCGACAGCTTCGCCTTCATGCGCACCGGGCCGCACCGGTGCCACAACCCGGGGCGCGAGCCTTGCGTGGTGCTGTGGGTGATCACGCCGCCCTCGTATTGAAACCCGGTGCATGAGTGGCCCCCCCGATTGCCGCCATCACCGCGCCTTGGCATCGTCGCCCGACCCCCTGGAACCCTGACCGAACCCGAGGAGTGACTTCATGACGCAGACCCCGAACCATCGTCGAGCCGTGCTGCGAGCCGCCGCGGCAGCGCCCTTTGCGGGAGCCTTCGCCTGGCCGCTGGGCGCCTGGGCGCAGGCGGCGCGTGGGGGCGTGCTGGTGATCGGCACGACACAGAAGCCGCGGCACCTGAACAGCGCGGTGCAAAGCGGCATCGCCACGATGTTCCCGGCGGCGCAGCTCTTCGCGAGCCCGTTGCGCATGAGCGCCGACTGGAAGCCGCAGCCCTACCTGGCCGAGCGCTTCGAGCTCTCGAGCGACAACCGCAGCGTCACGCTGCACCTGCGCCGGGACGCGGTCTTCCACGACGGGCGGCCGATCACCGCGGAGGACCTCAAGTTCTCCATCGAAACCATCCGCGACAACCATCCCTTCCGCAGCATGTATGCGCCGGTCAACGCCGTCACGATCGATGGGCCGCTGAAGGCCGTGGTGCGGCTGGCCGAGCCGCACCCGGCCCTGCTGCTGGCGATGAGCACCTCGCTCACGCCCATCATCCCGAAGCACATCTTCGGCGACGGCGTGGACCCCAAGGTGCATCCGCGCAATGCCAACCCGGTGGGCAGCGGACCGTTCAAGCTCGTCGAGTTCAAGCCCGGCGAGCACATCGTGATGGAGCGCAACGAGCGCTTCTTCCTGAAGGACCTGCCGCGCCTGGACCGCCTCATCGTCAAGGAGTACAAGGACAACGCCAGCATGCTGCTCGCCTTCGAGAAGGGCGAGATCGACGTCCACCCGCTGATCGCCGACCCACGCGAGATCGAGCGGGCGCGCAAGATCCCCGGCGTACAACTGGTCGGCAGCGCGCAGCCGGCCGTGGGGCCGCTGATCTGGCTGGCCTTCAACACCCAGAACCCCAAGCTCGCCGACAAGCGCGTGCGCCAGGCCATCAGCTATGCGATCGACCGCAAGTTCATCGCCGACACGCTCTTCGGCGGGATCCACAAGGTGGCCACCGGCCCGATCGCGCGGGGCAGCCCGTTCTACAGCGCCGAGGTGCAGAGCTACGCGCACAACCTCGCCACGGCCACCCAACTGCTCGACGCCGCCGGCCTGAAGGCCGGCCCCAACGGCAAGCGCCTGGCGCTGGACGTCGACGCGATCCCCGGCTCGCAGGAGTTGAAGACGATCCAGGAGTACCTGAAGCCCGCGCTGGCGAAGGCGGGCATCGAAGTCACGGTGCGGCTGTCGCCGGACTTCCCGACCTGGGCCCGTCGCGTGGCCTCGCACCAGTTCGAGATGACCATGGACTCGGTGTGGAACTGGGGCGACCCGGTCATCGGCGTGCACCGCACCTGGCTCTCCAGCAACATCAAGCCGGGTGTGATCTGGTCCAACACGCAGGGCTACCGCAATGCACGCGTCGATGAGCTGCTGGAGGCAGCCGCCAAGGAGATGGACCTGGCCAAGCGCAAGGCGCAGTACCGGGAGGTGCAGAAGATCGTCGTCGACGACTGCCCGGTCGCCTTCCTGATCGAGGCCACCATCACCGAGGGCTACGCGGCCAAGGTGGTGCAGCCCCCCAAGGGCATCTGGGGCATGATCGACGCGATGAACGACATCAGCGTGCGCAAGGCCTGACGCGCCAGCGCCGCAAGCCGCGCCCATGCGCCGCACCTTGATGCTCGTGTCGCGCCGCCTGGCCCTGGCGGCCGGCTTGGTGCTGGCGGTGCTGGCCGTCAACTTCATGCTCATCCACGCCGCGCCAGGCGACCCGGCCCTGGTGATCGCCGGCGAGATGGGCGGCGCCGACGAGGCCACGATGGCCACGATTCGCAAGACCTACGGCCTCGATCGCCCGCTGCCCGAGCAGTTCTTCACCTACCTCGGCAAGAGCGTGCGCGGCGACCTCGGCATGAGCTACACCTACAACCGGCCGGTGAGCGAGCTCATCCTCGACCGCCTCGGCCCCACGGTGCTGCTGGTGCTGACGGCACTGATGAGCGCCATCGTCATCGGCACCGGGCTCGGCGTGCTCGCCTCGCGCCGGCCCGACAGCTTCGGCAGCGGCGTCGTCACCGTGTTCTCGCTGGTGGGCTATGCGATGCCGGTGTTCTGGACCGGCATCCTGCTCGTCATCCTGTTCGGCAAGGTGTGGCCGGTGATGCCCATTGCCGGCATGCGCGACGTACGCGCCTTCGGTGCCGGCCCGTGGGAGACGGCGCTCGACATCGCGCACCACCTGGTGTTGCCCGCGGCGACGCTGGCCATCGTGTACCTCGCGCAATACAGCCGCCTGGCGCGCGCCAGCATGCTCGAGGTGCTCGGCAGCGACTACATCCGCACGGCGCGCGCCAAGGGCCTGAGCGATGCGGTAGTGACCTTCAAGCACGCGCTGCGCAACGCGCTGATGCCCATCGTCACCATCGCCGGGCTGCAGTTCGGCAACCTGATCAGCGGCGCGGTGCTCGTGGAAACGGTGTTCTCGTGGCCGGGCCTCGGCACGCTGGCGCTGGACGCCATCCTCGGGCGCGACTACCCCACGCTGCTGGGCGTGCTCACTTTCTCGGCGATGCTGGTGATCGTGGCCAATCTGGTCACCGACCTCAGCTACCGCTGGATCGACCCGCGGCTGCGCGGACGCTGAGACGCGTGATGAGCACCGAAGCCCTGTCTCCCTGGCGCGAAGCGTGGCGCGTGTTCAGCAGCAACAAGGCTGCGCTGCTGGGCCTGGCCATGCTGGCCGGAGTGGTGGCGGCGATGACGGTCGGCCCCAGCCTCTACGGCGTGGCCGCCGGCGACATCGCGGGCGCGCCTTTCACCCCGCCCTTCACCGACCCTCAACTCTGGCTGGGTACCGACTACCTCGGGCGCGACGTGCTGGCCGGCGTGCTGATCGGCGGCCGCGCGACGTTGCTCGTGGGGCTCTCGGCAGCCGCGGTGGCGGTGACGATCGGCGTCACCATCGGCGCGCTGTCGGGCTACTTCGGCGGCTGGGTCGACCTGGCGCTGTCGCGCGTGACCGAGCTGTTCCAGGTGCTGCCGGCGCTGCTGTTCGCGATGGTGCTGGTGACGCTGTTCCAGCCCTCGCTCACCGTGGTGGTGTTCGCCATCGGCGTGGTGGCCTGGACCGGCACGGCACGCCTGGCGCGCGCCGAGTTCCTGCGCCTGGCCCACCTGGAGTACGCCAACGCCGCGCGCGCGATGGGCGCCGGCCACCTGCGCCTGATGCTGCGCGAGATCCTGCCCAACGCGCTGCCGCCGCTCATCGTCTCGGCCACGCTCATCGTCGGCGCGGCCATCCTGTTCGAGGCGGGCCTGAGCTTCCTCGGTCTCTCGGACCCCAACGTGACGAGCTGGGGCCTGATGATCGGCAGCAACCGCCGCAACATCCTCGAGTGCTGGTGGGCGGTGACCTTCCCGGGCGCGGCGATCTTCATGACCGTGCTCGCGGTGAGCCTGATCGGCGACGGGCTCAACGACGCCTTCAACCCGAAGCTGCACCTGAGGTGAACGCGCGATGAGCCTGCTCGCCGTCGAGGACCTCAGCGTCGAGTTCCGCACCCGCCGCGGCACGGCGCGCGTGCTCGACCGCGTGGGCTTTGCCATCGAGCGCGGGCAGACGCTGGGCGTGGTGGGCGAGTCGGGCTGCGGCAAGAGCGTCACGGCACTGGCGATCATGCGGCTCATCGCGTCGCCGCCGGGGCGCATCGCCGAAGGGCGCGTCGTGTTCGACGGGCGCGACCTGCTGACGCTGCCCGAGCACGAGATGCGCAAGGTGCGCGGCAACCGCATCTCGATGATCTTCCAGGAGCCGATGACGAGCCTGAACCCGGCCTACACGGTGGGCGACCAGATCGCCGAGAGCGTGCGGCTGCACCAGGGCCTGAACCGGCGCGACGCGATGGACCGCGCCGCGCAGATGCTGGACGCAGTGGGCATCCCCGACCCGGGCAAGCGCGTGCACGAGCATCCGCACCAGTTCAGCGGTGGCATGCGCCAGCGCGTGATGATCGCCATGGCGCTCGCCTGCCAGCCCGACCTGCTGGTGGCCGACGAGCCCACCACGGCGCTGGACGTCACCGTGCAGGCGCAGATCTTCGACCTCATTGCCGACCTGCGCGAGAAGACGGGCACCGCGGTCATGCTGATCACGCACGACATGGGCGCCGTCGCCGAGATGACCGACCGCGTGGTCGTGATGTACGCCGGACACGTGGTGGAAAGCGGCAGCGTGGCCGACGTGCTGCGCGAGCCGCTGCACCCCTACACGCGCGGCCTGATTGCCTGCGCGCCCGGCGCGCGCACCGTGGCGCCGGGGCAGCTGCTCGACGAGATCCCGGGCACCGTGCCTTCGCTGGTGGAGCGCGGCGCGGGCTGCCTGTTTGCCGAGCGCTGCGCGCAC
Source organism: Rubrivivax sp. (assembly GCA_016790435.1). GTDB lineage: Bacteria > Pseudomonadota > Gammaproteobacteria > Burkholderiales > Burkholderiaceae_C > Rubrivivax. The sequence continues at coordinate 11,911 of JAEUPE010000057.1, forward strand.
GCGCAACCGCGCTGCAGGGCCGAGCTGCCGCCCCACACCCAACCCGCCCCGGGCCGCACGGTGATGTGCTGGCTGCACGTGCAATGAGCACGCCGGGCCGCTCCCAAGCGCTCATACCGGAGCCCTTCAGGGGCGAAGGTACTCCAGTGACCGCGAACGAGACCCTGCTGTCGGTGCGCGACCTGCAGGTCCACTTCCCGGTGGGTGGCGGGTTGTTCGGCGCCAAGGCCTGGGTGAAGGCGGTGGACGGCGTGAGCTTCGACATCCGCCGCGGCAGCACGTTCGGCATCGTCGGCGAGAGCGGGTCGGGCAAGAGCACCACGGCGCTGGCGGTCATGCGCCTGGTACCCATCACGGCCGGCCACGTGCGCCTGGGCGACGCCGACATCGGCACGCTGCAGGGCGAGGCGCTGCGCCGCGAGCGGCGGCGCTTCCAGATGGTGTTCCAGGACCCGTACGCGTCGCTCAACCCGCGCAAGCGCGCCGGCGATGCCATCCTCGATGCGCTGAACTTGATGGACGTGGGCGCGCCGGCCGAGCGCGCAGCCCACGCCGAGCGCCTGTTCGTGCAGACGGGGCTCAAGGCCGAACAGATGCAACTGTTCCCGCACCAGTTCAGCGGCGGCCAGCGCCAACGCATCGTGCTGGCGCGTGCGCTGGCGGCGCGGCCTGAGCTCGTGGTGTGCGACGAACCGGTGTCGGCTCTGGACGTGGCGATCCAGGCCCAGATGCTCAACGTGATGCTGAAGCTGCAGCGCGAGTATGGGCTGACCTACCTCTTCATCAGCCACGACCTGGGCGTGGTGCGCCACATGTGCGACGAGGTGGCAGTGATGTACCTGGGCCGCATCGTCGAGCGCGCCAGCCGCGAAGCCTTGTTCGCGCGCCCACTGCACCCCTACACGCGCGCGCTGTGGTCGGCGGCCCCCAGCTTCGACCCCGGCGCACGCTCGCGCGCGCATCGCATCCGGCTGCAGGGTGACCCGCCAAGCCCGCGCAACATCCCGCCGGGGTGCCGATTTGCCGGCCGTTGCCCGCATGCGCAGGAGGCCTGTCGCAGCACCGAGCCGGAACTGCGGCCGGTGGCCACAGGGCAATCCGTGGCCTGCCACCGCGTGGACGATGAAGGGCGAGCGCTCTACGGCTGACCGGAGGCTGAGTGCCTTGTGCGCCACGGCGAGGGCGTTCCTCGATTGCGCCCCGGCGGAACCTGCTTGCAGAATGGTTCAGACCGGTCCCCAACGACACGAAACGAGAGGAGTCATTCCATGCGCCAGAACCGAGACACCTCCTATTTGGCCGACACGAGCCGCCGCCGCCTGCTGAGCGCCGGCACCGGCTCGCTGGCACTGGCCGCGGCCGGCGGCCTGTTCGGTGGCCGCGTGGCGCAGGCGCGCACGCTCGATTCACCGGCCGCGGTGCCGGTGGTGGACAAGCTGGCCGTGCGCGTGGTCACCGACTCGTACCACCACGCCTTCGAGCCCGGCCGCACGGTGGCCGGCGTGCAGGTGCAGCGGCTCGGCTTCGCGGTCTCGCCGCGCACGCCGCCGCAGCGCACGCTGCAGAACGAGTGGGGCCTGGCGCTGCACCTCGAGTCCACGCGCGGCAGCGAGACGCGGCAGGTGCTGGTCGACTTTGCCTACACCTCCGAGACGCTGCTCAACAACCTGCTGCTGGCCGGCATCGACCCCGCCAAGCTCGATGCGATGGCGCTCAGCCACGGCCACTACGATCACTTCGGCGGCATGGTCGGCTTCCTGCGCGCCAACAAGGGCAAGCTCAAGCCCGGGCTGCCCTTCTACCTGGGCGGCGAGGAGTGCTTCTGCACGCGCGAGCTCAACGTGCAGGGCGACGCGGGCAGCTTCGGCGCGATGGACCGCCAGGCCATCCAGGACGCCGGGCTCACCGTCACCTTCGCCGAGAAGCCCTCGATCCTGGCCGACCACGGCTTCACGACGGGCTGGATCCCGGCCGATTCGTTCGAGCGCGTGCTTGCGCCCACGCGCATGAGCGTGGGCATGGACGGTGGCCTCGGCTGCGCGCCGGCGGGCATGCCCGAGGCCAAGCGCAACCTCACGAAGGTGCCCGACGACTTCCAGCACGAGCAGGCCACGGTCTTCCACGTCAAGGGCCGCGGCCTCGTGGTGATGACGTCCTGCGGCCACCGCGGCATCGTCAACTCGGTGCGCACGGCCATCAAGGTGTCGGGGGTGAACAAGATCCACGCCATCCTCGGCGGCTTCCACCTCGCGCCGCACGCGCCGGAGTACCAGCGCCAGACGCTCACCGAACTGCAGACCTTCAACCCCGACCTGCTGATTCCCATGCACTGCTCGGGCGAGAGCTTCATCTCGATGGTGCAGCAGGCCATGCCCGAGCGCTTCGTGCGCTCGTCCACCGGCACGCGGTTCATCTTCTCGGCCTGAGGCCGCACAGCCCGTGTGCCGCCCCGCGGGCAGGGCGCCCCGCGGCGGCGCGCAAACAACCTGACGACAACAAGGTGGAACGATGAGCGCAAGACTCGAAGGCAAGGTCGCCATCATCACCGGCGCCGGCTCGGGCATCGGCCGCGCCGCGGCGCTGCTCTTCGCGCGCGAGGGCGCCAAGCTGATCCTCGGCGACAAGACCGAGGCCGTGTACGCCACCGCCGACGCCGTGAAGGCGGCGGGCGGCGCGGCCATCGGCCTGCAGGTCGACGCCGGCCTCGAGGCCGACGTGCAGCGGCTCGTGGCCTACGCGCTCAGCGCCCACGACCGGCTGGACGTGGCCTTCGCCAACGCCGGCATCTCGGGTGGCATGGCCAGCATCTTCGACTCCACGCCCGAGCTCTTCACCGAGGTGCTGCGCGTCAATCTCATCGGCCCGTGGTTGATGGTCAAGCACGCGGGCAAGGCGATGGCCGACCTGGGCCACGGCGGCAGCATCATCTGCACCGCCTCGGTGGCCGGCATCCGCTCGGGCGCCGGCGGGCCGGCGTACTCGGCGAGCAAGGCGGGGGTCATCAACCTCGTCATGGTCTCGGCGCAGCAGCTGTGCGAGACCAACGTGCGCGTCAACGCGCTGTGCCCGGGCCTCACGGAAACGGGCATGACCAAGCCCGTGTTCGACTACGCCAAGGGCAAGGGCGTGACCGACAAGCTCGGCCGCCTCAACCCGCTGCGCCGCGCCGCGCAGCCCGAGGAGCTGGCCAACGTGGCGCTGTTCCTGGCGAGCAGCGAGTCGAGCTATATCAACGGGCAGGCCATCGCGGTGGATGGCGGCCTCTCGAGCTCTCACCCGGTGACGCGGCAGTTGCCGGGGCAGACGGCGGTGTGAACCACGGGGCCACGCAGGCCGCGTGGCCCTGGACGATCCATCGACCGACGACCGACGACCGAGCCGAGGCCCTCATGCACATCGAACACCAGACCCTGCGCCTCAGCCGCCTCTCCATGCACGTGGCCAGCACCGGCCAGGGCACGCCCGTGCTGCTGCTGCACGGCTGGCCGCAGACGTGGCACGAGTGGCGCAAGCTGATGCCGCTGCTGGCCAGCGACCACCGCCTGATCGCGCCCGACCTGCCGGGCCTGGGCGACAGCTCGGCGCCGGCCGACGGCTACGACAAGAAGACGATCGCGCGCGACCTCGTCGAGCTGTGCGAGCAGCTGAAGCTCGCGCGCTTCCATCTCGTCGGCCACGACTGGGGCGGCCCCACGGCCTTTGCGCTGGCCTGCGCCACACCGGCAGCGGTGCGCACGCTCACCATCCTCGACGTGACGATCCCCGGCCTCGGGCCCGACATCACGCAGGGCGGCAAGCGCTGGCACCACGCCTTCCACATGACGCCCGACCTGCCCGAGGCGCTGGTGCAAGGCCGCGAACGCGCCTACCTGTCCTGGTTCTACGAGACGTTCTGCTGGCAGCGCGGCGCCATCGGCCCGGCCGACGTGGACGAATACGTGCGCTGCTACAGCAAGCTGGGTGGCTTGCGCGCGGGCTTCGCCTACTACCGCAACATGCCGCAGGACCGCGCCGACAACCAGGCCACCTTCGATTCAGGCTTCCGGCTGCCGATGCCGGTGTTGGCGCTCGGCGGCGCGCGCGCCGAGGCGCGCGGCCGCGGCGAGGAGCCACTCGAATCGCTGCGGCTGATTGCGGGCGACGTGCGTGGCGGCAGCCTGCCCGACTGCGGGCACTTCGTGCCGGAAGAGCAGCCGGAGTTGCTGGCCGAGCATCTGCGTCGGTTCTTCGCGGCGCACTGACGTCAGCGCTTCCGCACCTCAGCGCTCGACCAGCGGCACCGCCTCCTCCTGCTGCAACGCGAAGATCGAGGTGTAGCCCTTCGACCAGTCCGGCGGAATCAGGCAGGGCCGCGGGTCGTGGTGCGCGAAGCGCGCCCGCGTGCCGCGCAGCACGTATTGGTCGTGCCGCGGCTTGATCGGGTTGACGGTGTACGGGAAGGCGTCGGCCGAGGTCAGCGTGTTCAGCAGCAGCGGCCGGCCGAGGTCGGAGTCGTTGCGCGCCGAGTAGTGCAGCGTGCGGCAGTTGTGGATCGTGAGCGAGCCCGCGGGCCCCGGCAGGTACACCGCCTTCGTCAGGTCGAGCTGTGCGCAGTCGGCGGCAGAGAGGCAACCCGTCCACTGCCCCTTGGTGTCGTACTGCGAGAGCATGGGGTCGATCAGGTGGCTCTTCGGCAGCACGGCCAGCGGGCCCTGGTCCATGCCGCAGTCGTAGAGGTAGGTGCCCACCGTCAGCGGCGAATAGTTGGTGTGTGGCCAGAAGCTGATGTCGTAGTGCCACTTCACCTCTTCGCCGCCGTTGGCCCACTTGAAGTTGAGCTTGGAGTGGTGGAACTTCACGTCGGGGCCGACGAGATCGGAGACGATGTCGGGCATGGGCGACTTGAGGCAGTACTCCCAGAACACCGGGTGCTGCTCCACCGGGTTGGACACGCACCGCAGCCGCGGCGCGGCGGCGGTGTGGCCGGGCTCGAGGTCGAACACGGCGTCGGGCTTGCTCACCGCGCGGCTGCGCTCGACCAGCTCTTCGGTGGCCGCGCGCAGGCGCGCGAGCCAAGTCTCGTCGATGGCGCGCTCGAGGCAGAGATAACCCTCGTTGAAATAGAACTCCCGCTGCGCCTGCGTCAGCACCTTGGGCGGGACCTGGAGGATCTGCTCCGGCGTCATGGGGAATCTCCTTGTCGGGTGGGCAGCTTGGGTGGATTGACGTGTCGGGTGGCTCGATGTCGGGCGGAGGTCGTGCGGCCTGCTGTCGTGCGGCCTACTGTCGCGCCGCCCACCGCCGGGCCGCATCGCCGCGAGTGGCAGGCATGTCACCCGCGCCGCCCGCCCGCTGCCATTCGTGAGGCAGCAACGGCGCGGCGGGGTCGAATAGCAGGTCATCGCGCGCATCCAGCGCGCCCTGCATGAACAGCGATTGGCTGCCGACGAAGAGCGGCGCATCGCCACCGACATCCGTGAGCCACGCCAGCGGCACGCCTTGCTCGAGCAACCGGCGCTGCAGGCGCGCGCGCAGGTCGGCGCGCTCGTGCACCGCAGCCGGAGCCACGCGCAGCTCCAGCGCCAGGGCCGCCAGTTCGCCGGCGGCCTCGCCGATGTTCCATTCGATCGGGTGCAGCCGGTAGCAGCCGTTGGTGATGTGCGTGGTGCCGATGTTCTTGGCCGCGGCGATGAGGTTGCTCACGCGCACCGGCAGCAGCGCACCGAGCGGGATCTGGAACGGCTTGGTGCGGCAGCTCGCGCCCACGTCGTCGGGCCCGGCGCGGTGGATGTCGATCGGGTACCAGCCCACGCCCACCGAATCGGCGAAATGCGCCGCACGCGGGCCCGGCTGGTGGTGGGCCGACACTTCCTGCTCGACGATGGTCTTGCGGGCGCGGATGCGGCGCGACTCGCGGATGTACGGGAACTTGCTCAACCCGTCGGCGCTGCCCATCACGTCGGGACGCAGGCGGATCTCGGGCGCGCCCCGGCGCGAGCCGGTGGCCGGCGCCTCGCTCTGCAGCCAGTGCAGGAAGCCCAGGCTCACGCGCTTGGCGTCCTGCAGCGCGCGTGCGGTGTCGTGCGCCGTGCCGTGCAGCAGGCTGCGGTCGCGGTAGTCGTTGCCGGGCCAGTTGAACATCGTCAGGTCGTGGGCCACGTGGCCGCCGAAAGCGCTGCGGTCGAGCAGGCGCCGGTAGGTCCACAGGCCGCCCTTGGTGCCGGGCATCGTGTCGTAGAGGCGGTAGTCGAGCCAGCCGCTGCTCTCGCCGTAGATCTCGCCACCGTGCACCTCGATGCGCAGGCTGTAGGGCTGCGCGGCACGGTAATGCTCGTAGCGCTCGGGCCGCGCGATGGCGTGGTTCTCGCCTTCGTCGCGCCGCTCGCAGGCGAAGGTGTAGGTGCAGCTCTGCACGCAGTGCGGCTTGGCCTCGAGCGGCTGCGCTTGCGGCTCGCCGGTCTCGGCCACGGTTTCGGCGCCGACCACGTGCTCCACGCCGCACAGCGGCAACAGGTCGCCGAGCTCGGTGGCGTCGATCACGAGCTCGGGGTGGAAACGGACGAGGCGCGCGTCGTCCAGGTTCATCGCGACGACGGTGCCGATGCGGTCGCCGTTGGTCGCGCTGGCCGTCTCGGCGCCCACGACCTTGGTGCGCGGATGCACGCTGAGTCGACCCGCATACACGTGCGGGGCCAGCAAGCGCTCGAGCGCCTGCACCGCGGCGCGCGGCTCGAACGCCAGCCGCGTGACCCAGCATTGGCCCGGGTTGAAGTGTTCTCCGTGGCCGGCCGCGCCGGCCTGGGCGCGATAGTGCTCGCGCAGCAAGGCGCGCAGCTGCATGTAGCTGGCCGTGCCCCCGAAGGACTCGATGTGCTCGTGCTCGTCGAGCGCACTCACGCCCTGCGCGGTGAACTGCCCGCCGAGCCAGTCGGTCTCTTCGAGCAGCACGACGCGCCGGCCACCGCGCGCCGCGGCCAGCGCGGCGGCCACGCCGCCCGTGCCGCCGCCGACGATCAGGACTTCACAGGCCTCGTCGCGCGGGCCACTGCGCCCGTCGCCTTGCCGCGGCACGTTGCGCACCGCCACCGTGGCGTCGCCTGTCGCCGGCACGCGCATGACATCGAGCACGGCATCGAGCGAGCGCCACACCTTGCACGCCTCATCGGCCCATGGTGCCGGGCAGCCACAACGCGATCTGCGGGAACGCGATGACCAGGCCGAGCGCGATCACCTGCAAGCCCAGGTAGGGCCAGATCGAGCGGAAGATGTCCACCAGCGTGATGCCCGGCGGCGTCACGCCCTTCAGGTAGAACGCGGCCGGCCCGAACGGCGGCGAGATGTAGGAGATCTGCATGTTCATGCAGAAGAGCACCCCCAGCCACACCGGATCGAAGCCAAGCTTCACCGCCACGGGCACGAAGATGGGCGCCGTGAGCAGCAGGATGCCGATCCAGTCGATGAACATGCCGAGCACGATCCAGACGACCTGGATCAGGATGATCACGCCGATCGGACCCACGGGCAGGTTGGTCAGCACGTCCTGGATGAGCTTGGTGCCGCCAGCCAGCGTGTAGACGCCGATCAGCGCCGACGAGCCGAAGAACAGCCAGTACAGCATCACCGTGACCTTGGCGGTGTCGAAGGCGGCGTGGCGGAGCTTGTCCCAGCCGAACTTGCCGTTCCAGGCCATGGCGCCGATCGCGCCCACGACACCGACGCCGGCCGCCTCGGTCGGCGTGGCGATGCCGAGGTAAAGCGAGCCCAGCACGCTGAACGCCACGAGGGCGGGCAGGATCAGCTCCTTCAGCATGGCGACCTTGTCGCGGAGCGAGATCGCCAGTTCCTCGTCGCTGGCCGGGGGCGCAAAGTCGGGCCGCATCCGGCAACGCACGACGATGTAGGCGATGTACATCGCGGCCAGCATCAGGCCGGGGACCACGCCGGCCATGTAGAGCTGGCCGATGGAGGTGCCGGCAGTGAGCCCGTACATGATGAAGACGACACTGGGCGGGATGAGCGTGGCCAGGCCACCGCCGGCGCAGATGCAGCCCAGCGCCAGTTCCTTCTTGTAGCCCCGCGAGAGCATCGCCGGCAGCGCGATGACGCCCATGGTCACGATCTCGGCGCCGATGACGCCCACCATCGAGGCCATGAGCGCGCAGGAGATGATCACCGCCACTGCGAGCCCGCCGCGCATGCGGCCCGCCCACACATGCGCGGCGCGGAAGATGGCCTCGGCAATGCCCGCCCGCTCGAGCACGCAGGCCATGAAGATGAACAAGGGCACCGAGAGCAGCACGTAGTTGCCCATCAGCGTGAACACGCGCCCCACGATGAGCGTGAGACCAGGCACGCCGAACAGCATCAGCGCGAAGAACACGGCCACCGCACCGGTGGCGAAGGCCAGCGGCAGGCCCGTGAGCAGGACGACGACGAAGACGGCGACGAAGAGGATGCTGAGAAGTTCGATGCTCATTGCGAACTCATGTCGCCCGGCTCTCGCGCCGCGCCAGACCCAGGTCGCGAAGCAGGTTGGCGATGCCTTGCAGCAGCAGCAACACGCCGGCCAGGGGAATGGCGAACTTCACCGGCCAGATACGCGGGTTCCACGGCGTGCCGGTCCCTTCACCCTCGAGGAACGAACCCCAGGCCAGCGTGCTGCCGACCCAGATGAGCGCCCCCACGTACATGAAGAAGAAGATGAACGTGAAGAGGTCGAGTCGGGCGCGCGTGGTCGGCGAAAGGCGGTCGTAGATGAGGTCGATGCGCACGTGGCGGCGGTGCGCGAGTGCGTAGCCGCCGCTCACGAGATAGGCGCAGGCCGAGAGATAGATCGTCGTCTCGTTGGCCCAGGTCGTGGCCTGCCCAACGACACCGCGCGCGAAGATCTCGATCAGGATGACGCCGGTGACGATGAAGATCGTCAGCGCGAAGCCCTTGCCGACCCAGCTGTTGATGCGGTCTACGGTGTCGCAGAAGCGATCGGCGCCTGCGGCGGACGCCGCCTGCGGCGCAGCGGAGTGCGGGCCGCCGGGGCGGGCGGCTGTTTCCCCCTCATCCACCGCCACTACGCAACGACCTTCAGTTCCTTCAGCCAGGCCAGCTGCGAGTCGTGCGCCGCCTTGGCCAGCGGACCCTTCTTGGACCAGTCCTCCCAGGTCTTCTCGGCCAGGCCGCGGATCTTCGTCATCTCGGCATCACTCCAGGTCGCAGGGGTCACGCCTTTGGCGGCCAGTTCGCGAGCCACGCGGGAGTCGTCGACGGCCACGCGCTGCACCTGGTCCCAGGTCCATTCGCGCGTCATGCTGGTGAGCATCGCCTTCAGGTCGTCGGGCAGCTTCTTCCAGGCGTCGACGTTGACGGTGAACTCCTGCGCCGGCATCGAATGGAAGAGCTTGGTCGGGAACTTCGCGACGTCGTGGAAGCCCATGCGCTGGTTCATCGACAGCGTGCCCCAGTCGGCCGCGTCGACCACGCCCTTGTCCAGCGCCGAGAACACCTCGCCGCCGGGCAGGACCACGATCGAGGCCCCCAGCTTGGTGAGGATCTCGGCCGTCATGCCCTGCGGCGAACGGAACTTCACGCCCTTGAAGTCTTCCATGCGGTTGATCGCCTTCTTGGCGACCACCGTCTCCACGCCCCACCAGCTCACGCCCACCGGGTAGGCGTTGTACTTGGCGTAGGCCTCGCGCAGCATCTGCAGGCCACCACGGTGGTGGAACCAGGCCTCGGCCTGCCAGGGATGCTGGTAGCCGAAGACGAAGTCTCCGATCACCGCCAAGCCCGGGTCCTTGCCGGTCCAGTAGCCGGGCCACGACGATTGCGCCTGCAGCACACCTGCTGTGACGGCATCGAGCGACTCGAAGACGCCGGTGACGGCGCCGGCAGCGAAAGGCTGGATGACGAGCCGGCCGTTGGAGGCCGCCTTGACGCGGTTGCAGAAGTCCTCGAAGGCCTTGTAGGTGAGCTCGGCCGCGCTCCACATCGACTGGCAGCGCCAGGTGGTGACCGCCTGCGCACGCGCGATGGACGGCGCACCCGCCACCACGGCGCCCGCGCCGGCGGCGACGGAGGTGGAAAGAAACTTCCTTCGGGCTGTCGTCATGGGCGTGCACTCCTGGGTGGCGGAACGTGATATGCCAAAAACATGGTAGGTGCCGCCATCTGGCAGTGTCAACGGTAGTAGCGTGAAGGCTCAGGAGCGGGGAACCCTCAGTGCGCCCTGCTGCATCGCAGCACCGCACGGCGAGCGGCGCGCGTCAGCCCTTGTGCGTGACCGTGTCGCGCGTGAGTTGCTCGACGTAGTCCATCAGCGCCTCGGCCGCCTCGCCGGCGCGCGCCTCTTCGCCCAGCGCGATGGCACGGATGACGTTGGCGTGGTGCCGGGCCGCCACCGGCAGGTCGTGCGCGCGCCGGTAGTGCAGGAAGTAGAAGCGCCGCGACATGGCATGCGTGGGCGCGATCGCGCCGGCGGCGAAGGGGTTGCGCGCGCAGTCGGCGATGTAGCGCTTGATCTCGTAGTGGTAGCGCAGGAACTTCAGCACGTCGCCGTCGACCATCGACTCGAGGATGTCAGCCATGCGCAGCAGCTGCTCGCGCTCCTCGGGCGTGGCGCGCCGGGCCGCGTTCTCGGCGATGAGCCGCTCGAGCACGCGGCGCACGTCGAGCAGCAGCAACTGCTGCGTGACGTTGATCTCGGTGACCTGCACGCCCAGCCGCGGCAGGATGCGCACGAGATGGTCGGCCTCCAGGCGCTGCAATGCCTCCCGCACCGGCGTGCGGCCGATGCCGAGCTTCTCGCTCAGCTGCAGCTCTGTCCACACGCTGCCCGGCGGCAGGTCGAGCTTGACGATCAGCTCCTCGAGCTGCGCGCGCGCCTGGTCGGCCAGCGCGGGAGTGCCGGCCCGGCTTGCGGGGGCCAATCGACCCGGCGAACGGGGCCGCGCATGTGAAGTCGGCGAGATCTTCTTGGCCGCGGTCTTCGCTGCGGCCTTCTTGGCTGCGGTCTTCGCCGCAGCATTGGCCCCGCGCAGGGGCCTCTGACGCTGCGGCTTGCTCATCGGCGGGGTCGGCGCGAAGACATGCTTGTGATATGTTAGTGGCCCATCGAGGCCCCTGCGGAGGATACGCGCCATGCCCAAACTGCTGTCCACCGCCGCGGTCGAGGCCTATCGCCGCGACGGGTTCTACGCACCGGTGCGGGTGATGACGGCGGCACAGGCCCTGGGCTACCGGCAGGCCCTCGAAAAGCACGAGGCCCAGCTGGGCCAGCCCCTGCAGGGCAACCTGCGGCACAAGGTGCACCTGCTCTTCACGTGGGCCGACGCGCTCGTGCACCACCCGGCGGTGCTCGATGCGATCGAAGATGCCATCGGCCCGGACATCCTGTGCTGGACCACGAACTTCTTCATCAAGGAAGCGCACAGCCCCGGCTTCGTCTCCTGGCACCAGGACTCCACTTATTGGGGCCTCGATCCGGACGAAGTCATCACGGCCTGGATCGCGCTGTCCGACGTCACCGAGGAGAACGGCTACATGCAGGTGATCCCCGGCAGCCACAAGGTCGACCAGCTGCCGCACGTGGACACGTTCCACAAGGACAACCTGCTGTCGCGCGGGCAGGAGATCGCCGTCGAGGTCGACAAGAGCAAGGCGGTGGGCCTGACGCTGCAGCCCGGCGAGATGTCGCTGCACCACATCAAGCTCGTGCACGGCTCGGACGCCAACCGCAGCAACGACCGCCGCATCGGCCTGGCCATCCGCTACATCCCGACCTACGTGCGCCAGACCAAGGTGCGCGACTCGGCCATGCTCGTGCGTGGCACCGACAAATACCACCACTTCGACGCCGAGCCGCGGCCGCAGGCCGACCTCGACGAGGCCGCGCTCGCCGCGCATGCCGATGCGATGGGACGCCAGGTGAAGGCGCTGTACCAGGGCACCGAGAAGACCGAGTTCCGGGCCTGAAGCCGGGCCGCAGTCCAGGCGCGAAGCCGCCGCCCACCCACCCGGCGCGCCTTGCGGGCGCTCCACAACCCGAAGGGCAACCCGCCATGGCCGAAGAACGCAAGAAGCTCACCGTGCCCGACCTCGCGCTGCGCAAGAAGGCGGGCGAGAAGGTGGTGATGGCGTCGATCCCCGACTACCCGAGCGCCGTGTGGGCCGAGCGCGCGGGCATCGACATCGCGGCCGTGGGCGACAGCCTGGGCATGGTGAGCTACGGCCACCCCAACACGCTGCCGGTGACCATCGACACGATGATCGCGCACGCGCAGGCGGTGCGGCGTGGCGCGCCCAACTGCATGATCATGGTCTCGATGACCTACGGCTCGTACGCCACGCCCGACCTGGGCGTGCACAACGCCGTGCGGCTGATGAAGGAGGGCGGCGCCGACGTCGTGAAGATGCAGGGCGGCAAGGAGAAGGCGCACATCGTGCGCGCCATCGCCGACGCCGGCGTGCCCGTGATGAGCCACGTGGGCATGTGCCCGCACTTCATGCACCAGTACGGCGGCTTCAAGCTGCAGGGCCGCACGGCCGACGAGGCGATGCGCATCATCGACGACGGCCTGGCCATCGAGGCCGCCGGCGCCGTCGGCTTCGAGATCGAGGCGGTGCCCGCCCCGGTGGCCAAGGCGGTGGACGGCGCGGTGAAGATCTTCACCTTCGGCATCGGCGCGGGCAACGCGAGCTGTGGCCAGTTGCTGCTGGCCTTCGACCTGCTCGGCGTGTTCGACCAGTTCAAGCCCAAGTTCACCAAGCGCTACGCCAACCTCTCCGAGGTCGCGGTCGACGCGCTGCAGCGTTTTGCCGCCGAGGTGCGCGAAGGCAAGTTCCCGGATGCCGACCACTCCTATGGCATGAAGCCGGAGGAGCAAGCCGCGCTCGAGGCGTTGATCGCCAAGCGCCGGGCTTAGGTCTCGCCAACCCATCGCGCCGGCTGCCGCAAATCTGCCGCAAAGACGCGCCTCCTCGGACTCGATCGTGCCCTCTCCCTTCGACCTCACCGGCCACGGCGCCGTCGTCACGGGCGGCAACGGCGGCATTGGCCTGGGCATGGCGCGGGCGCTGCTCGGCGCCGGCGCCAAGGTGGCCATCTGGGGCTCCAACGCCGACAAGACGGCGCGGGCACGCGAACAGTTGGCGGCAGAGTGTGGCGACACCACGCGCGTGTATTCGTTCGTCTGCGACGTGGGCGACGAGGCGCAGGTCGAAGCCAGCTTCGCCGCCTCCGCAGCGGCGGTCGGCCGCGTCGACAGCTGCTTCGCCAACGCCGGCGTTTCCAGCAAGGGCACGATGCTGACGGAGATGAGCCTCGACGAGTTCCGCCGCGTGCAGCGCGTCAACGTCGAAGGCGTATTCCTCACCTTCCGCGCCGCTGCGCGCCACATGGCCGCGCATGGCCAGGGCGGCTCGCTCGTCGCCACGGCGAGCACGGCCGCGGTGGAAGGCGCGGCGCGCAACAGCCACTACGGCGCCAGCAAGGGCGCGGTGACCTCGTTCGTGCGCGCGCTCGCCGTCGAGCTGGCGCGGCACCGGATCCGCGTCAACTCGATCCTGCCCGGCTGGATCGTCACCGACATGACCGAGAAGGCAGTGCACAACGAGAAGTTCGCTGCCGCCGTGCTGCCGCGCATCCCCGCGCGCCGCTGGGGGCAGGCCGACGACTTCGGCGGCATCGCCGTCTACCTGGCCGGCGCGGCCTCGGCCTACACCACGGGTGAGCAGTTCGTCATCGACGGCGGGTACACGAAGTTCTGAGCGAAGCGCTGCGATGGCCGCACCCAGCACCCGCCTGCCCACCCGCTGGTTCAGCTCTGCGGCGCAGTACCTGGCGATCGTGCAGCGGGTTGCCGAGGCCTGGCAGGTACAGAAGGGCGCCATCTACTACCGCGGGGTGAACGATGCCACCTGGCCACTGAAGCCGGGCGCAGCACGCTTCGCGATCGGCGACTACGAGAACTCGCTGATCGAGGACTTCCTGGTGGCCTGCGGCCCCCGCGGCGGCCCCAACGGCCGGGTGGACCCCTGGGAGATGTACGCGCTGGCGCAGCACCATGGGCTGCGCACGCGGCTGCTCGACTGGAGCAAGAGCCCACTGGTGGCCCTGTTCTTCGCGCTGCATGGGGCGGTCGAGCTGCCGACCTCGCGGTACCGGCGCACCGGTCAGCGCGGGCGTGAAGGCATGAACCGCAGCGCCGCCCTGGCAGCGGCGCGCCCGGCGGTGGTGCTGCTCAACGCCGCGCGCATGAACCGCGCGATGTGTGGCCGCGAGGAGATCTTCATCGCGCGGTCTGACTCCGACGAACCGGTGTCCCCCAAGCTGGGCGACGCTCGGCTGTCGGACTTCCTGCCTCGCGCGCTGCGCAGCGAAGCCCGGCGCGATGCCGCCATTCCGCGTGCCGTGCTGGCGGTGGAGCCGCAACTCTCGAATCGACGCCTGCTGGGCCAGGACGGCTGCTTCACCGTACACGGCAGCGACGAAGTTCCCGAGCAGATGCTCGGTACCGCCGAGCTGCGGTCCGCGCTCGTCTGCCTTCAGCTGGACATGACCGCCACAACCGTCGCCGAAATGCGCGACCAGCTGTTCACCGTGGGCCTGCGCGAAGACGACATCTACCAGGACCTGGACTCGCTTTGCCGGCGCATCAACCGCGAGTACGGCTATTCGCCGTCCTAGGCGCCATTTACACCGACAGCAGCATCTGCATCAGGTTTGGCAGGCCGTGCCCTTGGTGGTAGCGGTCGCGCCCCAGGTCCGTGCAACTGCGCAGCAGGATGGCCTTCACCTCGTCGGGCCGGCCGCGGAACTCGGGCCGCACTGAAAGAAAGGCAGCCAGCAGGCCGCTGACGTGCGGCGCGGCCATGCTGGTGCCGCTGTCCTCGCGGTAGCTGTAGTGCGGGTCTTTCCAGCGCGAAGCGCAGGACACGATGCGCTCGCCCGGCGCCACCACATCGGGCTTCAGCCGTCCGTCGGCTGTTGGGCCGCGCGAGGAGAATGCCGACACGCCGTACAGGTGGGGCCGGTCGCGGTTGACCGAGCCCACGGCAATGCCCTCTTCCAGGTTGGCCGGGTCGGCGATCGACATCGAGTTGTAGATCTCGGCCTCGCCTTGCGGCGTCTGGACCTGCAGCTGGCCTTCGTTGCCGCTGGCGGTGACGACCAGCACGCCGTTGCGCCACAGCTGCCGAAGTTCCGCGCACAGCGGCGAGAAGCCACAGCCGTACACCGTGGTGTCGAACGGTGCGCCCAGGCTGAGGTTCAGGCCGTGCACCGCCATGCCCGCGGGCACGTCGTCATTGGCCGCGGCGATGTGGTCCAGCGCCTTGATGATCCAGGCGTCTTCGCCGTTGCCCTTGTCGTCGAGCACCTTGTAGATCACCAGCCGCGCCAGGGGCGCGACGCCCCGGTATTGGCGCGGACCCACTGCGCCCTGGCCGGCGATGATGCCGGCCACGTGCGTGCCGTGACCGTCGCGGTCGGTGGCGTTCGCAATGCGCCTGGGAGGACCCTCCTGCGTGCAATCCCACACCGCCTTGATCCGTTGGGCGAAGTGGGGGTGGTCGGCACGGATGCCGGTGTCCAGCACCGCCCAGGTGATGCCGTTGCCGTCGGCGGTGAAGCTTGACAAGGCCGCATCGGCCTTGATCGCAGCCATCGATGCCCGGTTGGTCAGCTTGTGCTTGGGGCTGCTCTGCCAGACCGAGTAGACCCGCATCGTGTCGTGCGCCGCAGCCACCCTCTGCAACTCGTCAGCCGTGAGTCGCGCCGAGACGAAGCGGCGCAGCGTGTCGATGCGCGCCGCCTTCGCGTTTTTTTCCCCCACCATCGTGCGCAGCTGAGCGGCCGCCTGCAGCACGCGCGTGGCCAGCGTGATCGCATCGCCGGCCACCAGGGTATTGCTGCTCCGCAGCCTATCCAGCTCCGCCTGCTCATGGTCTTTCAGCTGCACGGGGTCTTCGCCCAGCGCCGCGTAGCCAGGCTCCAGCACCTCGATCAGCACCGAGTGCCGTACGTCGGGGTCGGCGTCCAGCCGCTCCGCCACGTCGCGCGCCATCACGAACCGCGACATCACGTCCATGCCCATGGCGTCACACACCGCGCTCCGCACCTTGGGGTGGGCCAGGTAACCGGTCGCCGCGTGCGGGTTGAAGCCGAACAGGCGGCGCGACTGGGTGTTCAGAATCAGGTCGTCCTGCACCGAGGCGTGCTCCGAGCCGAAGTCGCTCGACAACTGCTTATCGGCAGCGACCGGGTCCAGCGGGTCGGCGAAGTTGACCCAGCGGCCTACCACCGCCGGAATCGAGCCGTCCTTCGGCACGAGGAGGTCCTGCACCTCCTGCAAGCCGAGCGGCGAGCCGATAGTGACGAAGGCATCGAGGTCCACGTCGCCTGCTTTCAACTTGCTCAGCACCTCGTAGGCAATGATCGAGCCCTGGCTATGTGCGACGAGGGTGACAGGCCGCCCCTTGACGGCACGAAGCACCTCGCGCAGCCGGTCGCCCACCTGCCGCCGCAGGCTCGGATTGAAGAAATAGGCGGCGGTGTCGCCGACCAGGGTCTCCAGGAACAGGCGGCTGATCGGGCGGCGCAGCCACGCCGGCAACGGCAGTACCTTCTTGCCCGGCCCCGCGCCCTGCGTCTCGACACCCAGGCGCCAGGCAAGGGCCGCGCCGTAGTTGCGCGCCGCCTCGGCTTCCTTACCCAGGACGCGGCTGCTCAAGACGACGTCGAGGTCGAAGTCGCGTAGGTCGTCGGTGCGACCTGTGCCGGCGGCCCGGGTGCCGCCGGCCAGGGTTTCGTGAACCAGATCGGACCAGAAGGCCATGCGGCTGCGCGGGCCGAGGTCACGGCCGAACAGCGCCAGGTCCCAGCGCTGCTTCAGCCGGCCCGGCGCTTCCTGCTGGCCGATGCCGTGGATGTAGACCACGACCGACTCGCTGCCGCCGCCGCCCACGGCGGCGCCGGCGGACTTGGCGCCCGGGCCGGCAGGCACCCTGCCAAGAGTGGCTTTGCGAACGGCCTTCGTTGCCGGAGTCTTCTTGGTCGGCGCCTTCTTGGGGAACGACTTCTTTGCCGCGCGCTTCGACGCGGCCGCCTGTTCCGCGGTGTCGGCCTTCCGCGCGGCCGCGGCCCGCGGCTTGATCGACTGGACGCTGGCCTTGACCGTGGGCTTCTTGCTGCGGGGTTCAGACATGAGTTGGCTCCTGCGGCGATGCGATCCTTGTGGCGACGTCACTTCGGACGTGCATGCCGAGCATGCCAATTCTCCGGTCGGAATTCATCGTTCGCCGTGGGTACGCAGGACGCGGCGGTGCAGGGGCCCCTGCTCAGGCCAGGTCCTCGCGCAGGCACAGGATGTTGCCTTCGGTGTCCTCGAACCACGCCGCGCGTTCGGCGCCGAGCACGCACACATGCTCCACCGTCTTCAGCCCGGGCAGGTCGTAGTCGGCGAAGCGCACGCCGCGTGACTTCAGTGCGGCGACGGCGGCGGCGATGTCCTCCACGCGGAAACTGAGCGCGGTGTGCTCGGCCTTCGTGCCCTCGGGCTTCGGGAACAGCGCCAGCTCGGTGCCGCCGCAGCGGTAGACGAACTTGCCGTCGGGCTTGAGGCCCACCGGCGGCAGGCCGAGCGCGCGCTCGTAGAAGTCGCGCGCCCGGGCCAGGTCCTTGACGGGCAGCATGCAGGTGACCTGGCTGAGTTGCGGGCGGCGGGCCGTCGAAAGAGCCTGGGTGAGCGGGTGCGTGTGCATGTGAATCTCCCGGAACGGGTGGGGTCGAAGAGGGGCGGGGGCCGGCGTCACGTGAGTTGAATGGCATCGGCGGCGCCACGTTAGGGGCCGGCCGTTGGAGCCAGCGTTGGAATGCGGCGCGGGCAGCGCCGGGCACCGCTGGCGGTCCCGGGTGGCGCGGGTGAGACCCCGGCTGGCACGGTGGGGGACCCTGCGCGGCCCGCCCTCCTCCACGCGGCTATCGGTGCCATTGACAGGCTTGCGTTGAGCGCGCGCAACCCGGCTCCTAGACTGCCTCTGCCCAATCGAGCAACACGCCGACAGCGCAAGGAGATGAGCATGGCAACTGAATCGCGAACCGAACTGAAGTGCCCGTTCCACCCCACCATGGCCGCCGGCGGCCAGGGCAACCGCCAGTGGTGGCCGAAGCAGCTGAACCTGGCCATCCTGCACCAGCACGCGCCGAAGTCCGACCCGATGGGCGCGGGCTTCGACTACGCGGCCGAGTTCAAGACCCTCGACCTCGACGCCGTCGTCGCCGACCTGCGCGCGCTGATGACGGACTCGCAGGACTGGTGGCCCGCCGACTGGGGCCACTACGGCGGCCTGTTCATCCGCATGGCCTGGCACAGCGCGGGCACCTACCGCATCTCCGACGGGCGTGGCGGCGCCGGCACCGGCAACCAGCGCTTCGCGCCGCTGAACAGCTGGCCCGACAACGGCAACCTCGACAAGGCGCGCCGGTTGCTGTGGCCCGTGAAGCAGAAGTACGGCAGGAAGCTCTCGTGGGCCGACCTGATGATCCTGGCCGGCAACGTGGCGCTGGAGTCGATGGGCTTCAAGACCTTCGGCTTTGCCGGCGGCCGGCCGGACATCTGGGCGCCCGAGGAAGAAATCAACTGGGGCGCCGAGACCGAGTGGCTGGCGACGAGCGACAAGCCGGGCAGCCGCTATTCCGGCGACCGGGAGCTGGCGCGTCCGTTCGGTGCCGTGCAGATGGGCCTCATCTACGTCAACCCGCAGGGGCCTGATGGCAGGCCCGACCCCGTGGCCTCGGGCCGCGACGTGCGCGAGACCTTCGCCCGCATGGCGATGAACGACGAGGAGACCGTGGCGCTGGTCGCCGGCGGCCACACCTTCGGCAAGGCGCACGGCGCCGCGCCCGAGAGCCATGTCGGCCGCGAGCCGGAGGGCGCGGCGATCGAGGAGCAGGGCCTGGGCTGGAAGAACAGCTTCGGCACCGGCAAGGGCGCGAACACCATCACCAGCGGCATCGAAGGCGCTTGGAAGCCGAACCCGACGAAATGGGACATGGGCTACTTCGACATGCTCTTCGGCTACGAGTGGGAGCTGACCAAGAGCCCGGCCGGCGCGCACCAGTGGACGCCGAAGAACTGCAAGCCCGAGCACCTGATCCCCGACGCGCACGACCCCGCGAAGAAGCACCCACCGATGATGACCACGGCCGACCTCTCGCTGCGCTTCGACCCCGCGTACGAGAAGATCTCGCGCCGCTTCCACCAGGACCCGGCGGCCTTTGCCGACGCCTTCGCGCGCGCCTGGTTCAAGCTCACGCACCGCGACATGGGGCCGCGTGCGCGTTACCTCGGCAAGCTGGTGCCCCAGGAAGTGCTGGTGTGGCAAGACCCGGTGCCGGCGGTGGACCACCCGCTCGTCCATGAGCAGGACGTGGCGACGTTGAAGCAGAAGGTACTCGCCTCGGGGCTCAGCGTCTCGCAACTGGTCAGCACGGCCTGGGCTTCGGCCAGCACCTTCCGCGGCAGCGACAAGCGCGGCGGCGCCAACGGCGCGCGCATCCGCCTGGCGCCGCAGAAGGAGTGGGAAGTCAATCAGCCCACGGAACTCGCCCAGGTGCTGAAGACGCTGGAAGGCATCCGCAAGGACTTCAACGCCTCTGCCGCAGGCGGCCGGAAGATCTCGCTCGCCGACCTCATCGTGCTGGCCGGCGGTGCCGCCGTCGAAGCGGCGGCGAAGAAGGCCGGCCACGACGTGAAGGTGCCCTTCTCGCCTGGCCGCACCGACGCCACGCAGGAGCAGACCGACGTCGAATCGTTCGCCGTGCTCGAGCCGGTGGCCGACGGCTTCCGCAACTACGCGAAGAAGGGGCTCGAGGGCGCGGCGGCCGAGTTGCTGGTCGACAAGGCGCAACTGCTCACGCTCGGCGCGCCCGAGATGACGGTGCTGGTGGGCGGCCTGCGCGTGCTGGGCGCCAACACCGGCAAGAGCCGGCACGGTGTCTTCACGCAGCGGCCCGAGGTGCTGACGAACGACTTCTTCGTCCACCTGCTCGACATGGGCACGCAGTGGCAGAAGACGGCCACCGGGGGCGTGCTCGAAGGGCGCGACCGCAAGACCGGCGCGGTGAAGTGGACGGCCACCGTCGCCGACCTCGTGTTCGGCTCGAACGCGCAGCTGCGCGCGCTGGCCGAGGTGTACGCGAGCAGCGATGCGCAGGGCAAGTTCGTGGCCGACTTCGTGGCGGCTTGGGCGAAGGTGATGAACCTCGATCGGTTCGACCTGGCCTGAGGCATCGCCCCGCCGTTCCGGCGGCCCGTCACGCCCGCGCCTGCGGGTCTCGTCGGGCGCCGGAGCCTGGGGCGACTTCAGGCCGAACCCGTTGGGCCGGCTTGCGAAGGCTCCGTTCCCGCAGCCCGCCGCTGCGCGACGCGGTAACGCAGCACATGCCGCGCCAACACCTCGGCGTCGCAGCCCGGGCAAAGGTTGCGCCCGGGCGCGCCGGCGGTCAGCACCTTGCCCCGCTGCCTGCACCTGCCGCAGGTGAAGACCGATGGGTGCTGGCGGGCGTAGGGCGCGAGCCAGTCGCCGCGCGTGCCGGGCAGGCGCGCCGCCAACTGCGCGAAGGCCTCGCAGCTGAAGAAGTTGGGCAGGCCCAGGTACTCGAGGCCGCGGAGCTCGGCCAGCGGCTCCAGCCCGCCGTGCGCGATGCGCAGCGCGCCCAGGTGCAGCCAGCGCAACCGGTGCAACTTCGCTAGCGGTGCCAGCGTGGGAACGACGAGCGGCTTGCTCTCGTTGCCGGCGACGAACAGGCCCTCGAGCCCCGAAAGCGTGGCCAGCGGCTCGAGCCCGGGTACCTTCGACATGCCGGCGAGGAACAGCCACTGCAGGCCCGACATGCCGGCGAGCGGCTCGAGCGAGGCCACGCTCGCCGACTGCCCGAGGTGGAACCGCTTCAGGCCGCGCAGGCCCGCCACCGCCTGCAGCGAGCCGATGCCGCTCCAGTGGATCCACAGGTCCTCCAGCCCTTCGATGCGGCAGGCGGCATCGAACAACTCCTGCGACATGCGCGAGTTGAACCAGAGCCGGCGCACGCCCTGCATCGCGGGCAGCGCCTGCACCCACTGCGCCACCAGCTTGCGCTGCTGCGCCGCGGGCAGGTCGAGCTGCGTGCAGCGGATGGCGAGGTCGGCCGTGCTGGCGTATTCGTCGGGCGAACGCAGCGCCTTGGGCTGATCGTCCTTGTGCAGGTTCCAGTAGTGCGGCAGGTAGGCCGATTCACCTTTGGCGAGCCAGCCGGTCTCTTCGCGCAGCTCGGCCAGCACCGCCTCCAGGTCGGCGTTCAATTCCCTCATGTCACGCCTCGCCGTGGCACGTCGCCGTCGCCCTCGACACAACCCTCGGGGTACACAGCAGATGCCCGTGTTCGGGCGCCACGTAGCTCACCTAGCCGCCGTTGGCCAGCACGTGCTGCGGACACAGGCGCAGCGCGGCCACGAAGTGCGCCAGTCGCGGTCGGCGATCAGCACGAGGCCCGCTTCCTGCGGCTCGTGCTGCAACGGGATGAAGAGCTCGGCACCGTTGGCCGCCTCGCAGAGCTGCCTGAGCTGCTGCGCCGCCACGCCGTCGCCGAGCTGCCCGGCCGGGCCGAGCGGCGCGCGGTGCCAGCGGTGATGCACGGGCACCTCCACCAGCGCCGCGGGCGCACCTTCGTGGCCGATGGCCCACTCGCTGGGGCGCGCCAGCACGCGCGGCCGCTCGGCCGCGGCCAGGGCGGCGAGCATCTCGGCAATGCTGCTGCGCGCCACGAGCTCGTCGAGCCCACGCGTCCGCGCAGCGGCCTCGCGATGCGCCGGCCCGTGCGCGAAGGCCAGCACATCGGCCTCGCGCTCCACACGGGCGAGCAGGCCGCCTTCCACCGCGCCCCAGGCGAGGCTGAGCTCCATCTCGGCACTCGAGCCCTGGCTCCTCAGGGCGGTTCTCGTGAACGCTTCCAGGGCCGCCGTCACCCCGGCGCCTGCGCCGCCGGCCTGCGCGGCGGCCTCGCCCTCGCGCAGCCCGGCAGCCAACGCACCGGTGGGCTTGGGGCGGCCATCGAGCACCGATTGCATCAGCCGCACCACCGTGTCTTCGCTGTCCTCGGCCAGCATCGCCACGAGCGCCTGCGCGGTGGCCCGGTGGCGGCGAAAAGCGCTGGCGAAGCTGCGCGTGGTGGCGGCCTCGTCGAGGGCGAAGTAGCCCTGCAGAAGGGTGTGCAGTGGCGCGGCGCGCCCCGAGAGCGCCGGCTCGGCGGCCAGGCCATCGCGCAGCGCCTGCAGCACCAAGGCGTCCGACTGCGTGCGGCGCGTGGCCAGCAGTTCGCGAAGGTCGTTCATGCCCTCCCCTTCTCCCGAGTTCCAACTGGCCCTTGGGCCATGCGGCGCCTGCCGCGACGAATTCTGCGGAGTTCCGCGGCCGGTCGTGGTGAGCAGGCGTGTCAGCCGGGCGAAGCGTTCCGGCCCCTGACAAGTGCCGTCGCGCTCCGACCACACCCGTGATGGGGCGCAGTCGATCGGTCAGGGCCCCTTGATGTCGGTCAAGCGGAACCGGTGGGTGGAAAACCAGAATGAATTGCGAGCCGTGCAGGCCTTTCGGCGTGGCGGGCGATGCGCTTTGACTCAGGAGGAACACCGTGTCCACCAACGTGATGCCCGATGCCGGCCCGGCAAGGGCGGGCGTTTCCGGGCCGTTGGTGCCGCCGGCCTCGGCCGACCCGGCGCAAGCGGTGGCCAAGACCTCGCGCCGCGGCTTCCTGCGCTCGGGCGGCACGCTGAGCCTGTCGTCGCTGATGGGCACCGCCGCCCTGATGTCGCCTTCGGGCGACGCGAAGGCGGCCGTTGAGTGGGCCGAGCACTTCCAGAAGAACTACCGCCTGATGACGCCGCAGGAGAAGGACGAGGCGCGCCTGCGCCTCGAGCGGCGCCATACGGAGGAATACGGCAAGAAGGTGTCGGTCGACACCACCGAGGCGCAGCCGGGCATGCTCATGGGCTACGCGCTCAACATCCGCAAGTGCATCGGCTGCCGGCGCTGCGTGAAGGCCTGCGTCGAGGAGAACAACCAGTCGCGCGGCACGCGGCCCGGCGAGCGCATCGAGTGGATCCAGGTGCTGCGCATGGAGCGCGGCGAGTTCACCGCCGACAAGATGAACCAGGGCTACCCCGCGGGCCTGGGCATCCAGGTCGGCGGCAACGCCTACAGCCCCGCGGGCCAGGTGCTCGAGGGCCAGTACTACTACGAGCCGAAGGCGGTGCCCGAGAAGGACGCCACCTACATGCCCATCGCCTGCATGCAGTGCGAGAAGCCGCCCTGCGTGAAGGTGTGCCCGGTGCGCACCACCTACCGCGAGGCCGACGGTCCGGTGGTGATCGACTACAACTGGTGCATCGGCTGCCGCATGTGCATGGGCGCTTGCCCTTACTGGGCGCGCCGCTTGAACGTCGCCAACCCCGTCCTGCCGAAGGAAG
>JAEUPE010000124.1 GCA_016790435.1 Rubrivivax sp.
TGCCACGCCAGGATGGCCAGCACCAGGGGCGCGGCCACCCCGGTGACCCAGGGGTTCGAGAAGACGAGCACGATGCCCAGCACATTGAGCGCCCAGAACGCGGGGCGCCCGATCGGCCGGCCGCAGTAGCCGCTGTAGGCCGCGCCGAGCCCGATCACCGCTACCGCCGTGCCCACCAGCGCAACGAGGAAGCTGGACCAGGTGAAGCCGATGAACAGCAGCGAAGGCGCGTACACGAAGGCGAACGGCACCAGCGCCTTGCCCATCGAAAGCCGGAAGGCGGTGTTGCCCGTGCCCATCGGCTCGCTGCGCGCGATGCCGGCCGCGGCGAAGGCGGCCAGCGCCACCGGCGGCGTCACGTCGGCGAGCACACCGTAGTAGAAGACGAAGAAGTGCGTCGCCAGCTGCGGCACGCCCAGCTGCGCCAGCGCCGGCGCGACGATGGCCGCCAGGATGATGTAGCTCGGTGTCGTCGGCAGGCCGGTGCCCATGACGATGCAGGCGAGCGCCGTGAAGACGAGGCCGAAGAAGATCGTCGTGCCCTTGGCGTCGAGCAGCTGCCAGGGGTCGAGCGTGAGCACGCTTTGCGCGAGGCCGCCCGAGAGGTCGAGCACCAGGGCCGAGAACTTGAAGCCCATGCCGTGGTGCTGCTGGCCACGCTGCTGGCGGCGTGGATCATCGCCGCGGTGACGCGGCCGCTGGCCGTGCTGAGCGAAGACGTGGCTCGCGCGGCGCGCGCCGGCTTCGGCGCCGAGGCGCCGGCGCCGCTCATGACCGGCCCTGCCAATGCCGACGACGAATTCGGCCGCCTGCAAGCGGGATTCCAGGCGCTGCTCACGAAGCTGCATGCGCAATGGGACCGGCTGCGCCGGCTCGACGCCTTCCGGCGCGAGAGCGTGAGCAACCTCTCACATGACCTGCGCTCGCCGCTCACCGCCGCCGCCGCGAGCCTGGAGACCTTGCAGCAGCGCTGGCGCCTGGCCGCCGCGAAGGCCGCCGCCGATGGCGGGCTGGGTGACGGCGCGGGAGGGCGCACGGGGGGCGCGATCGACCCGGACCGTGCCGAAGAGGCACGTCTCGTCGACCTCGCCCTGCGCAACACGCACAACGCCGCCCGCCTAGTGCGCTCGCTCGGCGACCTCGCGGTGCTCGACGAGGACAGCTTCCGCCTGCGCCTGGCCCGGCTCGACCTGGGCGAGATGCTCGACGACATCGCCATGCGCTTTGCCGAGCGGGCGGCGCGCCAGGGGGTGGCGATCCGCTGCGATCTGGGCAGTGACGAGGGCCGCGCGGGGCATGATGGCCAACGGGAAGGAGACCCGCGAGGCCATCCGGCCGGTGAGATCGCCCTGATCGATGCGGCAGCCAGAGTCGGGGTTGACGGGGGCTTGGGCGACCGCCCGGCCGGCCCATCGCTCGTGGCCGAGGTCGACGTCGAGTTGATCGAGCGCGCCATCGCCAACCTGCTGGACAACGCCCTGCGGTTCACTCCCGCGGGGGGGCGCATCGTGCTTTCCGCACACGCCAGCCCCGGCGCGCTGGGCGGGGCGGGCGCGCCGGCGGAGGCCGGCGTCGTGCATGTCGCCGTGCAGGACACCGGCTGCGGCATCGTACCGGCCGACTTGGAACACCTCTTCGACCGCCACTTCAGCGGCCGCGCCGGCCATGCCGCGCGCTCCGAGGGCGGCGCGGCTGGCAACCAGGGTCTGGGCCTGGGCCTGGCCATCGTGCGGCGCATCGTCGAGTTGCACGGCGGCCACGTGGCCGTGCAAAGCCTGCGGGGCGAAGGCACGACCGTCACGCTGGACCTGCCGATGCACCGACCCGGGCACCCGCCGCCGGCGCCTTCCGGCACCGAATAACCCGCCAAACCCGCGCCTGCTCCATCGATCGGGCAGGGGTGTGCCGCGACAGACTGGGAAGATGACAGTCGATGCGGTCCTCGTGCTCCAGCGCAGCGATGTGGTGCGCATGGCCGCGGCCCCGGCGCGCTACGCGGGCACCCGCCTGCTCTTCGTCGACCCGGGCCTGCTGGACGACGCGGCGCAGCGGGGCCTGACGCAGACATCGCCCTACGAATACCGCCGCCTCGACCTCGGCCCGGACATGCAGGCCCGCGCCGCGAGCGAGGCCATCGCCCGGGCCACGCTCGTGGACCTGCAGATGAGCGCCGAGCGCGAGCGGCTCTGGGGCGCAGGTGGCGGGGGCGGCGGCCAACACGCCCTCACCGGCTGGGACGTCGGCCTCTTCTTCCTGGCCCTGCAGCGCGCCGCCGTGGCGCGCGCGCTGGCCAAGGCCGTCGCCGCGAGCTTCAAGGAGCAGAGCATCGGTCTGCTGCGTCCGAGCAACCCGCAGCAGATGTACTTCGACTCGTTCGTGAGCGCCGACCTCGTGGGCCAGGACCCGCAGCGCTTCTCGGTCGTCGACCGCTACCACGACGCCCGCTGGCAGCGCCCGGACGCCTACGACCAGGTGCTCGACGCGCAGGCCATGGGCCGGCTGCTCGCGCGCGGCGTCATCACGCTCGTGAGCCACGTGCCCACGTGCTTCTACGACCGCGCCTGGCTGGCCGAGGAGGTGGCGCGTTCGCATGCCTACACGCTCGACCTGCCGAGCCCCTTCTGGGACGTGCCGCTGCACCGCGGCCCGCCCTTGCTCGTGCCGCGCAGCAACCTGGCCGCCGAGGCCGAGGTGGCCGAGTACGGTGCGCGCGCCGTGCGCGTGCTCGAGCCGCTGCTCGCCGACCTGCTGCCGCAACAGCGCGCCCGCGAGGAGCAGATCACCGCCTGGGCCGCGCGCTCGCGCTGGCAGGCGCTCAATTTCCTGCAGCTGCGCCTCGCCTTCGCGCGCCTGGCCCAGGCGCCGCGTGGCGGCGGCGCGCCGGACTTCCTCATCGCCGACCAGGACACCGGCCTGAACGGACCCCTCTTCTCGATCGCTGATCAGGTGGGCGGTGCCATCACCGTGGTGCCGCACTCCGGCCATGCTTCCATGCTGCTGCCGCACGGGCGGCGGGCGCAGGTGGTCGAGCGCGCGGGCTACGGGTGTGCGCCGCGCACGCTGCTCGGCCAATCGGTGCCGACCCGTCCCGTCCGCTTCAACCAGCAGGCGCGCCGCCGCGCCACCGGGCCGGCGCCGCAGGGCGCGCGCCTGCAGCGCGTGTGCCTGCTGCTCAACAGTCTCAGCACCGAAGGGCTCAGCCACGTCGACGCCTACGCGTTGGCCGAGTTCCACGCCCCGCTGGTGGCGTTGTGCGAGGCGGCGGGCGTGCAGCTCGTGCTGCGCCCGAAACCCGGCGCCCCGGCGATGGCCGTGCTCGCCGGCGCGCTCGGCGTGCCGCCGGCGCAACTCGTGGGCGCGGTGCAGCAGCCGCTGCCCACGCTCGCCGAAAGCTGCGAGCTCTGCCTGGCGTGGGGTGAGCCGACGACCGGCATCGCCCCCTTCCTGGACGCCGGCAGCCTCGTGCTGCAGGTGATGGCCGAGCGCTGGCCGGTGGACTACCTGGTGTGCATGCCGCTCGTGCGCGACGGCGTCGTGCCCACGCTCCTGCCGGCCGACGCCCTGGCGACGGTGCGCCGCTACCTCACCGACCCCGCCGCGCTGGCCGCGGACACCGCCCGCCAGAGCGCCGCCTTCGATGCCCGTGCCGCCGGTGCCCACGAGCACCTGTTCGACCGCGCGCTCGAGCCCCTGCAGCGCGCCGCTGCCTGAGCGCGCGCAGGCCAGCGCCACCGCCGAGTTCCCCGCCTCGTCCTGTTCCTTCCGCACCCGAACGACCCATCCCGAGCCGACCCACCATGCTCAACGACAAATCCCTCCTCGTCACCGGCGGTACAGGCAGCTTCGGCCGCGCGTTCGTGAAGACCCTGCTCGAGCGCTACCCGCGGGTGCGGCGGCTGGTCATCTTCTCGCGCGACGAGCTCAAGCAGTTCGAGATGGCGCAGCAGTTCCCGCCCAGCCAGTACCCGTGCCTGCGCTTCTTCATCGGCGACGTGCGAGACGCGGCGCGCCTGAAGCGGGCGATGGAGGGCATCGACTTCGTCGTGCACGCCGCCGCGCTGAAACAGGTGCCGGCCGCCGAGTACAACCCGATGGAGGCGATCAAGACCAACGTGCTCGGCGCGCAGAACGTCATCGAGGCCTGCCTCGATTCGAACGTCAAGCGTGTCGTCGCGCTCTCCACCGACAAGGCGGCGGCGCCGATCAACCTCTACGGCGCCACCAAGCTGTGCAGCGACAAGCTCTTCGTCGCCGCCAACCACATCCGCGGCGCGCGCGACCTGCGCTTCTCGGTCGTGCGCTACGGCAACGTCATGGGCAGCCGCGGCTCGGTGATCCCGTTCTTCCTCGGCCAGCGCGAGCAGGGCGTGTTGCCCATCACGCACCCGGACATGACGCGCTTCAACATCTCGCTCGAGGACGGCGTGCAGATGGTGCTGTGGAGCATCGAACACGCCTGGGGCGGCGAGATCCTCGTGCCCAAGATCCCCAGCTACCGCATCACCGACGTCGCCGACGCCGTGGCGCCCGGGGCGCGCCAGCGCATCGTCGGCATCCGCCCGGGCGAGAAGCTGCACGAGGAAATGATCACCGCCAGCGACAGCCCGAACACGGTGGACCTCGGCTCGTACTACGCCATCCTGCCCAGCGGCGCCGACTACGGCATCGACGACTACTGCGAGCGCATGCGCGGCACGCGCGTGCAGCCCGGCTTCAGCTACGACAGCGGCAGCAACAGCGACTTCCTCTCGGTGCCGCAACTGCGCGCCCTCATCGACAAGCATGTGGAGAACCCCGGTGTCGCGCATCACTGAACCCAAGGCCGGCCCAGCCAAGGATCGGGCCGCGGACCGCACCACGGAGCGCACGCAGCCGCTGCCCCAGCCCGCCGAGGTGCGGCGCAGCCCGGTGGTCGTCATCGGCCACACCGGCCTGCTCGGCCAAGCGGTGATGCGCGTGGCCGGCGAGCGCGGGCTGCGCACGCTTGGCGTCTCGCGCAACACCGTGCCCGGGCTCAACCTCGCGCGCCAGTCCGACCTCGCGCCCTTCCTCGACCCGCTGGCGCCCTCGCTGGTGATCAACGCAGCCGCCATCACCGATCTCGCCGCCAACGAGGCCGACCCCTCGGCAGCGCTCGAAGTGCACGCGCGCCTGCCCGGGCTGCTGGCCGACTGGGGCCGGCGGCGAGGCACTCCTTGGGTGCAGGTGTCCACCGACCACTACTGGCACGACATCGAGAACACGCTGCACGCCGAGTCGGCGCCGGTGAGCCCGCCCAACACCTACGCCCGCACCAAGCTGGCGGGCGAAGAGGCGGCGCTGCGCGATCCTGGCTGCCTGGTGCTGCGCACCAACATCGTCGGGTTCCGCGGCCGGGCCGGCGAGCCGACCTTCGTGGAGTGGGCGCTGTCAGCACTGGCCGGCGGCGAGCCCTTCGACGCCTACACCGATGTGTGGGCCAGCAGCATCGAGGTGCACCAGTTCGCGCGCGCGATGTTCGACATCGTCGGGCTGGGCGCGACCGGCCTGTTGAATCTGGCCAGCCGCGAGTCGGTGAGCAAGGCCGACTTCATCGCCGCGCTCGCGCGGGCCGGGGGCTATGACGAACGGCTTGCGCGCCGCGTTTCCCGCCCCCCGCGGCAGCGCCCGCGCCGGGCCAATGCCCTGGGCCTTGACGTGTCGCGCGCCGAAGTCCTGCTCGGCCGGGAACTGCCGGATGCCGGTGAAGTGATCGACGCCATCCTTGCCAGCCCCGCCATGCCCAAGGCCACCGTGCGCATGGACCTGGACCTGGGCGCCGATCTCGAACCCACCGCCCGCATCGAAGGAGGCCCCGATGTTGAACTCGCCTGACCCGATCCGCATCGCCGGCCGCGTGCTCGCGCTCGATGCGCCGACCTACTTCATCGCCGACATCGCCGCCAACCACGACGGCGACCTCGAGCGTGCCAAGGCACTCATCTGGGCCGCAAAGGAAGCCGGCGCCGAGTGCGCCAAGTTCCAGCACTTCAAGGCCGAACGCATCGTCAGCGACCGCGGCTTCAAGGCCATGGGGGCGCAGCTCGGCCACCAGGCGAAGTGGGACAAGCCGGTCTTCGACGTCTACCGTGCCTACGAGCTGAACCGCGAGTGGAACGAGGAGCTCGCGGCCACGGCGCGCGCCGCCGGCATCCACTTCATGACCACGCCCTACGACGAGGAGGCGGTGGCGAGCGTCGACGCGCTCGTGCCGGCGTGGAAGATCGGCTCGGGCGACATCACCTGGATCGAATTCTTCCGCAAGGTCGCCGGCACCGGCAAGCCGCTGATGCTGGCCACAGGCGCCAGCACGCTCGCCGATGTCGACCGCGCCGTGCGCGCGGCACTCGCGGTGAACCGCCAGCTCGTGCTCATGCAGTGCAATACCAACTACACGGGCTCGCTCGAGAACTTCCGCCACATCAACCTGAACGTGCTGAAGACCTATGCCACGCGCTACCCGCGTGTGCTGCTGGGACTGTCGGACCACTCGCCCGGGCACGTCACCGTGCTCGGCGCGGTGACGCTCGGGGCGCGTGCGGTGGAGAAGCACTTCACCGACGACAACGCACGGGTCGGCCCCGACCATGGCTTCGCCATGAACCCGCGCACGTGGCGCGAGATGGTCGAGCGCACGCGCGAGCTCGAGGCGGCACTTGGCGACGGCATCAAGCGCGTCGAGGCCAACGAGGTGCAGACGGCCGTGCTGCAGCAGCGCTGCCTGCGCGCGCGCCGCGACCTCGCTGCGGGCACGGTGCTGACGATGGACGACCTGGAGCCGCTGCGCCCAGCGCCTGCCGGCACCGCCCGTCCGCACGAACTGAGCGCGCTGCTCGGCCGCCGGCTGCGCGAAGCGCGCCCGTTCGGCGAGGCGCTGGCGCTCGAAGACGTGGAGCCGCTGCCCGCACTGGCGAGCAGCGACCGCCACGTCGTCATCGAACGCACGGCGGTGTGCTGACGTGTTGAACGGCAAGACCGTCGGCCTGCGTGCGATCGAATCGCATGACCTGCCGCAACTGCTCGGCTGGCGCAACGACCCGCGCCTGCGCCGCTACTTCCGCGAGTACCGCGAGCTGAACCTGACGCAGCAGCGGCAGTGGTTCGACACCAAGGTCAACGGCGACCCGACGACACGCATGTTCGCCATCGTCGAGCGCGGCCGCGAACAGCGCGTGGGCCGCCTGCTCGGTGCCTGCGGCCTGTGCTACATCGACTGGGTCAACCGCACCGCCGACTTCAGCATCTACATCGGTGCCGACGACCTCTACATCGACGAGCGCTTCGCACCCGATGCGGCCGTGACGATGATCGGCTACGCCTTCGAGGAGCTCGGCCTGCACCGCCTGTGGTCGGAGATCTACGGCTTCGACGCGCCGAAGCAGCGCTTCTTCGAGGCGCTCGGCTTCACGCTCGACGGCGTGCACCGGCAGACGCACTGGGCCGAAGGGGCCTGGCACGACAGCCACTACTACTCGCTGCTTTCCACCGACCCGCGACCGAAGGCGCCGGAATTTGCCCCGCTGCCACCGATAGGCAAGTGACCGAAAGCAGCGACCGCTGATGCGAACCTGAGACCCGCCGATGAAGAACCTCGCCGTCATCCCCGCCCGCGGGGGCAGCAAGCGCATCCCGCGCAAGAACATCTTGACCTTCGGCGGCAAGCCGATGATTGCCTACGCCATCGCCGCGGCGCGCGAGAGCGAGCTCTTCGACGAGGTGATCGTCAGCACCGACGACGACGAGATCGCCGAGGTGGCGCAGACGCACGGCGCGACCATCCCGTTCCGGCGCCCGCCCGAGCTCGCCGATGACCAGACGACGACGGTGCCGGTGATCGCGCACGCGGCGCAGTGGTTCGTCGACCGCGGCCGCGCGCCGGCGGCGGTCTGCTGCATCTACCCCTGCGTGCCTTTGCTGCGCGGCGAGGACCTGCGCGGCGCCCATGCCATGTTCGTCGAGCGCGGCGCCGAGTACGTCTACCCCGTCGTGCCATTCCACAGCTCGCCGTGGCGCGGCATGCGTCGGCCGGAGAACGGGCCGATGCAGTTCGTGTACCCCGAGTACGAGCTGACGCGCACGCAGGACCTGGAGAAGATGTACTTCGACGCTGGCCAGTTCTACTGGGGCCGCACGTCGGCCTGGTGCGCCGGGCAGCGCATGCACTCCAACGGGCACGGCTACGTCGTCGAGGGGCACCGGGTCGTCGACATCGACACACCCGATGACTGGAAGCGCGCGGAACTGATCGCCCGCGCCCTCTGATCAACGCTGCGCCGACCCGTAGGCGCGGCCCGTCGCGCCGGTCAACTGCCGCGTGATCGCCGCCTTCACGGCGGTGCTGAACGGCGGCAGCCGCTCGGCCGCTGAAAGCAGCACGCGGCGCGCCACCTTGGCCGGCGCATGCTCGTCGGTGAAGAGCTTCACCAGCGCATTGGTGCCCAGGTAGGTGGGCAAGGTCGCGCGGCGGTGTAGGTCGGCGTAGCGGGACAGCACGTCGGCATGGCCGATGTCGCGGGCGGCGGCGCGCGCCGCCGCCAGCTCGCGTGACAGCACCTCCACGCCGTAGAGGCCGAAGTTGTAGCCGTGCGCAGTGACCGGGTGCATGCCCACGGCCGCGTCGCCCACGAGGGCGAAGCGCGGGCCGCTGAAGCGGTGCGCATACACGCCGACCAGCGGGTAGTGGTGGCGCGGCCCCGCCGCGGTGATGCGGCCGAAGGCGGCCGGTGCCTGCGCCTGCACGCGCGCCGCGAATCCGTCATCGCTCAGGGCGAGCCACTCGGGCGCGTGGTCCGAGGCGACGGTGATGACGGCGGAGCTCTGCCGCCCATTGAGCGGCAGCATCGCCAGCGTGTTGCCGTAGCGGAAGCACTCCCAGGCGATCGCTTGCGAATCGTGCTCGTGCGCCACGCGGCCGACGACGACACTGCGCGCGAAGTCGTGCACTGAGGCACCGATGCCGGCCATGCGGCGCAGCTGCGAGAAGCGGCTGTCGGCGGCGACGACGAGGCGGGCGCCGATTTCGCGGCCGTCGGCCAGCGTGACGCGCGCTGAAGTGGCGTCGATCGCCAGCGCCGTGGCGCGCGTGTCGCACAGCACCTCGACACCGCGGCGGCTCTCGGCGGCGCTCAGCGCGGCGGCGCGGATCAGGTGGTTGGGCACGAGCCAGCCGAGCGCCTCCAGCCCCGTGCCATGCGAGGCAAAGCGCAGGGCGGCCGGCGAGTTGCCGTCGAGCACGCGGGCTTCGCGCAGCGGCGAGGCCGCGTCGGCGGGCAGGCGTTCCCACAGGCCCAGGCGTTCCATGACGTCCCGTGCGCGATGGGTGAGCGCGATCTCGCGCCCGTCCTCGGCGGGGTTCTCGAGCGACGGGCGCGCGGCCTGCTCGAGCACACGCACGGTGAAGCCGGCATCGGCCAGCGCGCAGGACAGCGCCAATCCGGCCGGGCCGGCGCCGACGACGAGGATGTCAGGGTCGGAGTTCGAGGGTGGCGTCATCGATGCATGATGGACCGCGGCGGGAGGCGCAGTCTTGACCGAGGTCAGAGCGTGGCACCTGGCGTTGTGTTCACCGCGACGAGCCAAGTCCCGAGATTGGCGTGGCTCGGCGCGGCCGAGGAGGGGGCCGAGCCCTGGGCCCGTGGCGGGCGATGCACGCTCTTTCGAGGGCCGAGGCGGGATCGGGCCGACGGGCTGCCCTGCTCCGCGAATGTCCTCTTTCGGCGGACCCGCTTCGCGTGTCCCCCGAATGCCCCCTTGATTTCGCTGCGCAGGGCAGCCCATCGGCCCGATCCGGCACCCGCGTTGGTTTTCGTGTGGGCGCTGGTCGAAATCAAAGCCGGTTCACGCCGAGGACGTCGGGGGGTCGGCGCAGCGAAATCAAGGGGGCATTCGAGGGCCGAGCGCAGCTCGGCGCTCGAAAGAGGACATTCGCGAAGCCGACCCCGCGGCGGCCTCGGCGCACCGCGGCCGCGGAGTCGAGACTTCAGACCGCCTGCTGTGCCGTCGATGGTTCCGAGGCGAGGCCCCGATCAGCGATCCGGCACCACCTTGAACAGGTACTGGAAGACTTCAGCGTCGGCCGCTGCCTGGTCCGGGTCGGACCCGGCGGCGCGCGCGATGGCGCGGATGCCGTGCATCAGTTCAGCCGGCGGCGTGGCGCTGACGCGCCGGGCGATGCCCGTCTCGACGCGCCAGCCCGCCTGCTGGAACATCTCCAGGATCGTCGTGCGTGTGAACCAGCGGATGTGCGTGCGGTCGAGCAGGCCGCTGTCCTCGTAGCGGAAGAGGCCGGTCGCGAGCCGCATCTGCACGCTCCAGTGCTGGCCGTTCGGGATGCAGGTGACGAGGCAGCCGTCGGGCGAGATGTGCTCGCGGATGCGGCGCACCACACGCCACGGGTCGCGCAGGTGTTCCAGGCAGTCGCCGAAGACCCAGCAGTCGCTAGGGAAGAGTACGTCGAAGGCCTGGTCATCGAAGCGCTCGATGTCGCCGGCGAGCGCGGTGTCGCAGTGCGCCGCTGCCTCTGCCGCGTAGTCCGGGTCGATGTCGATGCCGGTGTAGCGCGTGCCGGGGTTGGCGGCGCGGTAGGCAGCGGCCAGCGCACCGTGCATGCAGCCGACCTCGACGACGTGGCGGGCGCCCTTGGGCATCAGCGCCAACAGATCGCGGTTGGCGACCTGGTGGGCCGGAGTCTGTTTCATCAACGCAGCCATTCGCTCACTCCTCGGCCGAGCGAGAGCAGGTTGGCGTTCAGCTGCTGCCCGTCGGTGAGCGCGTTCACGTAGGACACGCGCAGGTTGAAATGGTCGGCCTCGGCGGCCATGACATCGAAGAGGCTCCGCCGGCCGAGCTGCTGCCACTGCTGCAGCGTGGCGTTGCGTACCTGCTCGCTGTCGCGCAGGACGGCGGCCGTGCGGCGCACGCGGTCGAAGCTGGCGAGTGCCTGCTCGTGCACCTCGGCGACGCGGAAGCGGCGCGATTCGATGGCCTCGGCGCGCTGCATCTCGGCGGCGCGGGCGCGTTTTCGCGCCGCGTCGGTGGCCGGCGGCACGCCGGGGCTGAGCAAGGGGATGTTGACCGAGATGCCGAGCGCGTAGCTGCCGTTCTTCACGGAGCCGCGCGAGCCGCCGCGGCCGATCGACTGCGTGCCGCTCAGGTTCCAGCCCACCTGCGGGCTCGTGCCTGCGGCCACGGCGTCGACGTAGTGGTGCATGGCCGCGGCCTGCGCCGTCAGCGCTGCGATCTCGCTCGCGCGTTCGACCTCGGCCACCAGCTGCGGCAGCGGCTCCACCTGCAGCAGCACGCTCGGCAGCCCCTCGGTGCCGGGCAGGTTGTCGCCGACGAAGCGGCGCAGCCGCACCTCGGTTTGGCGCAGTTGCGACTGCGAGTTCGCGAGCGAAATCTCCGCCTGCTGCAACGACTTCTTCGCCTGCAGCAACTCGCTGGCGCGGCCGCGGTCGGCGCGCACGATGGTCTCCAGCGCCTCCACGAGGCAGGACATCTTGCGCACGTACTGGCCGTAGACGACGGTGTGTTGGCGGTAGCGGCTGCGTTCGAGCGCCAGTGCCACGGTATTGAGCGCCAGCTGCTCCTGCACGTTGAGCTGGCCATGGCGGGCCGACTCGGCCATCTGCGTGCGCCAATCGGTCAGCCGGTCGATGCGGCCGCCGTCGTAGAGCAGCTGGCCGACATTGACCGAACCGCGCAGCTGCAGCGCCGAGGTCTCGGTGCCTGCGAGCGACTGCGAGCCACCAGGGCCGAGGCCCCCGCCGACGCTGGCCTGGATGGCCTTGGAGGCGCGGGTCTCGCGAATGTCGTCCTCGGCGGCGTCGGCGAGCAGGCGGCTCGCGCCGACCTGGTGGCTGCGCGCCAGCGCCTCGCGCACCATGGTCTGCAGTTGGCCGCGCGGGTCGAGGGCGGAGGTGGCGGCCCCTGCCGCGGCAGAAGCCGCGGTGGCCGGGGCGATGGCCTCGGCGCGGTCTTCGTCGATGCAGCGGGGCTGCGCGGCGGCCCAGGGCAGCCAGGTGGCCGAGAGCAGGGCAACCGCGACGCGCAGCCCCTGGAGCGGGGCGCGGCGTGACGAGGGCGGGGAAGACAAGGTGGGATCGGGCGTCATCGGCCTGTTGACTCCGCAAAGCGCAGCGCCGGCGTGCGGCGGGCGTGGGCCGGAGAGAGGACTCAGGCAGGAGTCTGGGCGCTGGGTGCGGAGGCGATCGACCGATGTCGGGGGGGAAGGCGGCGCAAATTGGCTGGAGCGGGCTCTCTTGCCGGGAGAGCTGCGCGCGCCGAGGACGGCGGGTGGTCGGCTTCGCGAATGTCCTCTTCCGAGGGCCTGGCTTCGCAAGGCCCTCGGATGCCCCCTTGATTTCGCTGCGCCGACCACCCGCCGTCCTCGGCGAGCATCGCTCGTTGTCCTCGGGGTGTGTCACCACCGGTGCTGGATCGGGCTGGCGGGGCGCCCTGCGCAGCG
The DNA here is from genome assembly GCA_016790435.1 of Rubrivivax sp. Lineage (GTDB taxonomy): Bacteria > Pseudomonadota > Gammaproteobacteria > Burkholderiales > Burkholderiaceae_C > Rubrivivax. The sequence continues at coordinate 12,485 of JAEUPE010000124.1, forward strand.
AAATCAAGGGGGCATCCGGGGGCCCTGCGAAGCCGGGCCGCCGGAAGAGGACATTCGCGGAGCGGGGCACCCCGCCAGCCCGATCCCGCCGCAGCCGTACCGGACCGTACTCAGCAGCAGGCTCAGATCGGAATCAGATGCCCGGCTGTACCCCGAACAGCCACGCAAGCGTCGTGAAGCTCACGAACGCGAGCACGGTGCTCGACATGATGATGCGCGCGATGCGGCCGTTGTCCGCGCCGAAGCGCTCGGCCAGCAGCGAGACGTTGCTGGCGCTCGGCAACGCCGCGGTGAGCGTGAGCACCACCACCTGCATGCCCGACAGCGGCATGCCGAGCGAGCGCGCCGCCATCGCCAGCATGAACACGAGCAAAGGATGCAGGAAGAGCTTGACCAGTGCCACCGGCATGTAGTCCATCGGCGCCGTGCGGCCGTGGGCGTGCTGGCCGGCACGGTAGAGCACCGCGCCGATGGTGAACAGCGCCACCGGCGTGGCCGCGTCGGCGAGCAGCCGCACCACCACCTCCAGCGGCCCGGTGAGCTTGAAGCCGACGGCCGAGCCGACCGCGCCGAGCGCGATGGCCCAAGGCAGCGGGTTCGACACCGCGCCGCGCAGCGCGCGAGACAGCGCCGCGCGCGCGCCGGCGCCGTGGTCCTGCGTTGCCGTGGCGGCCTGCGCCAGCGCGATGCACAGCGAGCTCGTGACGAAGAGGTCGACGAGCATCGTCGTCACCATCGGCGCGGTGGCGGCGGGCCCCATCAGCGCCGCCAGCAGCGGCAGGCCCATGAAGCCGGTATTCGGGAAGGCGGCGACGAGCGCGCCGAAGGACGCGTCCTTCAGCCCGACGCGGGCGTTGAGCGAAAACGCGATCGTCACGAAGACGATGAGCAGCCCGGCGATCAGCCACACCGCGCACGCGGCGGGGTTGAGCAGTTCGAGCACCGGCGTGGCATTGCCGAAGCGGAACAGCATGCACGGCAACGCGAAATAGAGGACGAAGGCGTTCAGGCCCGGGATCGCGCTTTCGGGCAGCACGTGCCGGCGTGCGGCCAGGTAACCCGCGAGCACGAGGGCGAAGAAGGGGAAGGTGATGCCGAGGATCGCTTGCATGCCGCGGGCGAGTATCGCAGCGGGTGTGGGGGCCTTCTGGTGGCTCTATGGTGGCTCTATGTGGCTCTCAGGGGCCATCTGGCAGCCCTCTCGCGGTGCGACGCCGCGCAAAGCCTCGATTCACTTCTCGCCCGCTGCCCGCTGCTTCGTGGCGCCGGCCCGCCGCTCCGTCGGGCCGGTGCGGGCATTCGTCGCGCCGTCCACGGCCCGGCGCGCCGTCTGGCTATGCTTGAGCGATTCCCCTCCCCCGCCAGGCGCGCCCCCGCGCGCCCATCGTCATGGCCAAAGAAGCCTCCCGGTCCCTCGTCGTGCGCGTGTTCAGCGGCCTCGTCGCGCTGCTCGACGGCACGCGCCGCCTGCTGCTGAACCTGATCCTGCTGGCGCTCATCGTCGGCGCGCTGGCCTGGGTGTGGCAGCGCGCGCGCACGCCGGCCTTGCAGGAGAAGACGACCCTCGTGCTAGAGCTCTCCGGCGGCATCGTCGACCAGGCGCGCGGCGGCAGCCCGCGCAGCCAGGCATTGGCGCAGCTGCGCGGCCAGGGCGAGCAGCAGATGCGGCTGCGCGACGTGGTCGCGGTGCTCGACGCCGCGGCGCGCGACGAGCACGTGACCCAGGCGCTGCTCCTCCTGGACGGCCTGGACGGCACCGGCCTCGTCACGCTGCGCGAGGTGGCCGCCGCTCTCGAGCGATTCAAGGCAGCGGGCAAGAAGGTCGTCGCCTGGGGAGCGGAATACGACCAGCGCGGCTACTACCTCGCGGCGCACGCCAACGAGGTCTGGCTGCACCCGATGGGCGCCGTCTTCATCGAGGGCTACGGCCGCTACCGCAGCTACTACAAGGAGGCCTTCGACCGTCTGGGCGTGAGCGCCAACGTCGTGCGCGCCGGCAAGTTCAAGAACGCGGCCGAGACCTTCTCGGCCAGCGGCCCGAGCCCCGAGACCGTGGAGTCGGACCGCGCGCTCTACGGGTCGCTCTGGGCCAGCTGGACTGGCGGTGTCGAGCGGGCGCGCAAGCTGCCGGCCGGCAGCATCATGGGCTATATCGATGGCATACCCGGCTCGCTGCAGGCGCTGGGCGGCGACAGCGCGCAACTGGGCCTGAGGAGCAAGCTCGTCGATGCGTTGAAGACGCGCGACGAGATGCGCAAGACGCTCATCGAGCGCGGTGCCGAAGACGAGAAGAACAAGACGTTCCGCCAGGTGTCCTTCGGCGAGTACCTGGCGCGCGTGAAGCCCCCGGAGGGCACCTCGAAGAGCGACAGCGTCGCCGTCGTCGTGGCGCAGGGCGAGATCGTCGACGGCCGCGCGGGCCCGGGGCTCGTGGGGGGCCTCTCGACGGCCGAACAGATCCGTAAGGCACGCGAGGCCGAGGACGTGAAGGCGATCATCGTGCGCGTCAACTCGCCCGGCGGCAGCGCCTTCGGCAGCGAACTCGTGCGCCGCGAGCTCGAGCTGGCGCGCACGGCCGGCAAGCCGGTGGTGGTGTCGATGGGCGACCTCGCCGCCTCGGGCGGCTACTGGATCTCGATGGCCGCCGACGAGATCATCGCCGACGAGGCGACGATCACCGGCTCCATCGGCGTCGTCGGCATGCTGCCGAGCGCCGAGGAGGCGCTGGCGAAGGTCGGCATCCGCTCGGCGGGCACCACCACCACCTGGCTGGCCGGGGCGGCGGATGTCAAACGCACGCCCGACCCGCGCCTGGTGGCCACCGTGCAGTCGATCATCGATCACGCGTACGGCCAGTTCATCGGCATGGTGGCGCGCGAGCGCAAGCTGACGCGCGAGCAGGTCGACGCGGTGGCGCAGGGCCGTGTGTGGAGCGGCAAGGACGCGCGCGGGCACATGCTGGTCGACCGCCTGGGCAGTTGGGCCGACGCGGTGGCCGCGGCGCACAAGCGCGCCAAGCTCGCCGACGGCACGGTGGCGCGCTTGCGCTACTTCGAGGCCGAACCCGGCCGGTTGCAGAAGCTGCTGATGGGCTTCGGCCTGCGCGAGGCCGCCGCGGCGCAGGTGGATGCGCGGGTGGCGTGGCTGCTGGGCGATGCCCCGGCGGAGGCTGGCCTGCAGGATGTGGCGGCCGGCATGGCGGCCACGGCCGGCCTCGGCCTGGTTAGCCCGGAGCTGGCGGCGGCGCTGGTGGCCGACCTCGGCTGGCTGGCCGACGTGGCCACGCGGCGGCGGCCGTTCGCCACGGCCACGCATTGCCTTTGCGCGGCGCCATGAAGAGGGCCACCGTGCCTGTGCGTGGGGCCTGGGTGCGCTTCCCGGCGCTCCTCGCGCTTTCGATGCTTGCCGCCATGGCGACGGGCCGCGTGTCGGCGCAGGACGAGGTGCCCTTCATCACCACGCCGGACCGCGTCACCGTCGCCATGTTGGAGGCCGCCGGTGTCGGCGCGCGTGACCACGTGCTGGACCTCGGCTCCGGCGACGGCCGCATCGTCATCACGGCGGCCAAGCGGTTTGGTGCGACGGGGCTGGGCGTCGAGATCGTGCCCGAGCTCGTGCGCAAGAGCCGCGAGCATGCGCGCGCCGCCGGTGTCGCGGCACGCGTCGAGTTTCGCGAACAGGACCTCTTCGCCACCGACCTCGCGCCCGCCACGGTGGTGACGATGTACCTGCTGCCCGAGGTCAACCTCCAGTTGCGGCCGCGCCTGCTGGCGCTGGCGCCGGGCACCCGCATCGTGTCGCACGACTGGGACATGGGCGAGTGGTTGCCCGACCGCTCGTTGACGCTGGAGGTGCCCGACAAGGCCATCGGGCGCGAGAAGAAGTCGAGCGTGCACCTGTGGATCGTGCCGGCGCCGGTGCACGGCACCTGGTGTGCCGGTGGGGCGCGACTCGAGGTGACGCAGCGCTTCCAGCGCTTCTCGGCGACGCTGCAGGAGCGCGGCGCCTTGGCGCCGGTGGTCGTCTTCGACGGGCGCGTTGATGGCACCGCGCTACACACGGAAAGCGGGCCGGCGACGCAGGCGCGGCTTTCGTACCAATCACGTCCGGCAGGCGCTGAACTGCATTGGCTGCAGGCCAGTGGCGTGGCGAGCGCGCACGCTGGACGCAGCTTTGTCCGCGCCGCGGCTGCGGGGTGCTGACGCGGCGCGCCTGCCCCGCCAGGGCGGCGTCACTTGATCGCGAAGTCCTCGAGCTTCTTGCCGGCGAGCAATGCATCGCGCAGCCAGATCGGGCGCTTGCCGCGGCCGGCCCAGGTGTTGCCATGCTCGTCACGGAACTTCGGAGCCACCTTGCTCGCCTTGCCCGTGACCTTCTTCGGGCGGCCCGGCTTGCGGCCCGGCTTCTTGCGCTCGGCCTTCGGCGCGGCGCTGCTGCCGCCGCCGCTCAGGCCCAGATCGGCAGCGGTCAGGCCATAGTGGGCGATGGCTTCGCGGATGCGCGTCACCACGCCATCGACCTCTGTGCGGCGCAGCTTTTCGGCCTGGGCCTTGAGGCCTTCGATCTGTTTGAGGACCTGCAGGTAAGTCTTCGTCATTTCGGTTCCGGGGAAGAAGAGATAAGCGCAATCTCCCTGATCGGTGGTCTTTTCGAGCCGCCTTCAGTTCGCGTATGTCGCGGGGCGGCATTCTAGGCGCCGCAAATGGCCCTCAAAACCCATGCACACGAAAGCGATACGGCCTTGTTTCAAATGCGCGGCTCGCACACGACCTCGGTCTTCACTGAGTTGGCGATGAAGCATTTTTCATGCGCCTGATGGTGCAACTCGGCCAATGCAACGGCATCTGCGCCAACCGCGCCGGGCACGAAAGCCACCCGGGGCCGCAGCAGTACGCGCGTCATCGCGATGCGGCCTTCGGCATTGCGCGCCATCGTGCCCGTGGCGTCGTCCTCGTAGCGGTCGATGCGATGGCCGGCGGCCGCGGCGAGCGAGAGAAACCAAAGCATGTGGCAAGAGGACAGCGAGGCTACGAACATCTCTTCGGGGTCGACGGCGCTGGCGTCGGACAGCGGCAGCGGCACCACGGTGGGTGAAGAGGATGCAGGAAGTTCGACGCCGCCGTCGAATTGGATCGTGTGCCGGCGGCTGTAGCGGTTGTCGTTGAAAGCCTCGAGCGGGTTGCGTTGCCACAGCAGGCGGGCGGTGTATTCGGACATCGAGCTTCTCCTCTGGTGCCAATCGGATGCCACGCTCGTGCGGCCCCTGCGCCATTGTTGCGCCGGTGTCTGGCCGGGACGGTGACCGGGCCGCCGGCAGGGGCCGTGCGATCATCGCGGCATGATCACGCTGCACTATTTCCCGAGCAATGCCAGTTTCGCCGCGCATGTTCTGCTGCGCGAACTCGGTGTGCCGTTCGAACTGCAATTGGTGGATCGCACGCAAGGGGCGCACAAGTCGCCGGCGTACCTGAAGCTCAATCCGAATGGACTCATTCCGGTGCTGGTCGACGGCGATCTCGTGTTGTACGAGACGGCCGCGATCCTGCTGCATCTGGCCGACACGCATCCGCAGGCGGCCATCCCTGCACTCGCACCGGCCCTTGGCAGTGCCGAGCGGGCCCATTTCTACAAGTGGCTGTTCTGGCTCAGCAATACCGTGCAGGCGACGATGATCACGTACTTCTACCCCGACCGTTCGGTGGATGAAGGCAACGCGGCCGGCGCGGCACAGGTCAAGGCCCGAGCGCAGGCCCGGCTCGACGGGTGCCTGGGGCAGATCGACGGTCTGTTGGCAGGCCACGGCGGGCCCTGGCTGCTGGGTTCGCGCTACAGCGCGGCCGACCCGCTGGCCTTCATGCTGTGCCGCTGGACGCGTGGCTTCGCAGGCAGCATGCCGGCGCGCGACTACCCGCACATCGGCCCCTACCTGCAGCGCATGCTGCAGCGGCCGGCGGTGAAGCAGGCCATCGAGGTCGAGAAGCTGCCGCCGCCGCTGGTCTGAGGCCGAAGCCTCCAGAGCCGGGATCAGAGCGAGCCGCTGACGCGCAGCTTCTCCAGCCGCAGCGCGAGCAGCTGGCGCTTTTCGGACAAGCGTCGCCGAAGGGCACGCGCGCCGCTGTCGTCGGCGTCGGGGCCGAGCGCATCCAGCTCGGCCTGCAGCGCGGCGATCTCGCGCATCACCTCGACCTCCGGGGGCACGATGCCGGCGTCCTTGAGCACCTTCATCGGCATGCGCAATTCGGCCGGCGTTTCGTCGTAGCCGTCGCCGAAGTGGAGCGGCTTGCCGAAGCTCGGTGCCGCGCGCAGTTCGCCGCTCTTTTCGCTCTCGGCCAGGTGGCGGCCGATGTCGTCCTCGAGCAGTTTCAGCCGCTGTTCCTTCTTCTCCTGCGCGGTGGGCTGGCTCATGGCTGTTCCTTGCTCCGTGCTGCCGCGTGGGCCGTCAGGCCCGTTCGCCCTCGGGGTCGCCGAGCGCCTCCATCCAATGCCGGGTCAGCGGCGTCATGGGCTTGGCCATGCGGCGTTCGTTGACGAGCGCGCGCCCCATGCCCCGGTGCCCGCCGCTGGAGGCTGCAGCGAGCAGCGTGAGATCGATGAGATCGCGCTGCGCATGGCTGCCGCCGAAGCGCTGCGCCAGTGTGCGCACCGGATAGATCTGCTCGCAGGCGGCGCTCGCCGCGCCACGCTGCCAGGCAAGCAGGCCGCGCATCAGCGGCAGGCCCACTTCGCGCGCCATCTGGTGGTTGGTGCGGCGCGCATCTTCTGGGGTCATGGCGCGCTCGGCACAGCGGGCCACCCAGGCCTCGGCACGGTGCACGTCGCCGGCACCGAGCATGGCGAGCACGGCATGCACATCGTTGAAGGCGTAGTAGCCGGCGGCCCGGACTTCCCCGTGATCGGCGAGGTCCCAACCGTGCAGCAGCGCGGCGCAGCGCTCGGCCACGTCCTCGCCCAGCAAGTGCAGACGCCAGAGCATGGCCGCGGCATCGACGCGTTGCAGGGTGATCTGCAGCGCATCGCCACAGAGGTGGCTGTCCACCAGCCGTAGCACGCCGGCGATGTCGAGCGCCTCGAGACGGAAGAGCGCCTTGTGCCACCACAGGTGGCCCGAGAAACCGTTGCCCTCGGCCCAGACGCCCTGGTGCTGGCGCAGCCAGGCGCCGCCTTCCTCGAAGCGGCCCTGCATCTCCATCACGTGCGCCACGGCGTGCACGGCCCACGGCGCGCGCGGCTCGATGGCCAGCGCCCGTCGCCCCGCCTCTTCGGCCTGGGGCTGCAGGTGGCTCTCTTCCAGGCCGAAGGCGTACAGGGCGAGCACGTGCGCGTAGAGCGGGTCGGACTCATCCCACTCCGGCAGTGCGCGCGCCGGTCGGCCGCGCAGGCCGGCGACGTCGCCACGGTAGAAGTCCCACAGCTGTGCCCATTGCAGCGCCAGCGCATCGCGCGGGTGGTCGACGAGCAGGTCGTCCCAGGTGCGGCAGGCGCTGTGCCAGCGGCCCTCGAGCACCTGCCGCACTGCCTCGAGGTGGGCGCGCTCGCGCGGCGAGGCCTGCTCGGCGAGGGCGTGCGCCTGCGTGAGATGGCCGGCGGCCTCGGCGACGAGCGCGGGCTCGGTCAGGCTCAGCAGGAAGCCGGCCTTCATGGCGTGCGGCAGCGCCCAACCGGGGTCGGCCGCGATGGCCGTGTCGAGGTCGGTGATCGGCGTGTCGTAGAAGGACATCATGCGCCACAGCGCCCTCTCGGCCGCCTCGCGCGCCGCCGTGCTGGCGCTGGCGCAAGGGTTGCCGCGAAGGTCTTTGTGGGCCATGGCAGAGCGACTGTAGCGCGCGGCGGCAGGCGATTCGCGGCGTGGTGCGAGGTCGGGTGCGGCGCGGCGGCGCAGGGCGCGGCGGCGGCTTGCGATCAGGCCGCGGGCGGCTTCGGCCAGGGCCTGAGTGCGTCGGCTGGACGCAGCATCTCGAAGGCGCGTGCCAGCCGCAGCACGCCGAGGTCGTCGTGCCGCCGGCCGATGATCTGCAGGCCGATCGGAAGGCCGGCGCTGTCGTGCGCACAAGGCACGCTGACGGCCGGCTGCTCGCTCATGTTGAAAGGCAGCGTGAATCCGATGTGATCCATCGTCGTGTTCGGGTCGTTCGTCGGGCTCGCCCACTCGGCCGGGTAGGTGCTCACCGGGGCCACCGGCGAGAGGACGAAGTCGAAGGGCTGGCAGGCGGCGACGGCGGCGTCGCGCAGCACCGCGATCTGGCTGAAGCCCTGGAACAGCTCGGCCGTGCCGATGCGCTCGCCGATGGCGGCCCATTCGCGGATGTACGGCAGCACCTTGTCGCGCCGCGCCGGCGGCAAGGCGGCGATGTCGACCCAGCTGCGCACGCGCCAGAAGAGGTTGATTCCCTCGGCGACGGCGCGTGTCGTGAAAGGCTTCATCGGCACGATCGTGGCGCCGGCGCGCTCGAGCAGGTCGGCTGCGGCGCGCACGGCCCGCGTGATGTCGGCCGAAGGCGCTAGGCCCCAGCCGGCGTCGAGCAGCAGCCCGATCTTCAGGCCCCGCAGTCCCATCACCTTGCGCGTCAGGTCGAGCCACGGGAGGGGCTGATGCGGCAGGCTCGTCGCATCGCGCCAGTCGGGCCGCGACAGCGCGGCCATCATCAGCGCCGTGTCGGTGACGGTGCGCGTCATCGGCCCGGCGACGCGGCCGATGTAGGGCGGTTTGATGGGCACGCGGCCGTTGCTCGGCTTGAGCCCGACGACGCCGCACCAGGCCGCCGGCAGGCGCACCGAGCCGCCGATGTCGGTGCCCACGTGCAGCGGCCCGTAGCCCGCGGCGGCCGCGGCGCCGGCACCGGCGCTGCTGCCGCCGGGGTTCTTCGTCAGGTCCCAGGGGTTGCGGGCGAGGGCATGAAAGGTTGAGAGGCCCGAGCTCAGCATGCCGTAGTCGGGCATGGTGGTCTTGGCCAGCAGCACGCAGCCGGCCTCGGCCAGGCGGGCCGCGGGCGGTGCATCCTCGGGCGCTGGCACGAGCTCGGTGGCGGCGGTGCCCACCGGTACCGGCGTGCCACGCGTGGCGATGTTCTCCTTGATCGTGACGGGCACGCCGTCCAGCGGCGACAACGCCGCGCCGCGTTGCCAGCGGGCCTCGGAGGCGCGCGCCGCAGCGAGCGCGCGCTCGGGGTCGTAGGCGTAGAGCGCGTGCAGGCTCGGCTCCCAGCGCGCGATGTGCGCGATGACGGCCCGCGTGGCCTCCACCGGCGACAGGCGCCGTGCCGCGTACGCGCGCGAAAGCTCGGCGGCGGTCCAGTCGTGCAGATCAGGCATGGCGGCGGGAGTCCGGGTTGATGGGTCGTTCAGAGGTGGCTGGCGAGAAAGCGCGCGAGCTTGTCGGCTGCCTGTTTGCGCACCAAGCGCTGCATCGGCGGCAGGCCGCCGAACAGACGACCGGGCCAGCCGAGGGCCTGCGCCGCCCAGGCGCGGAAGTCGAAATGGTCCACATGGCGCAGGATGAGGCCGTCGGGCGTGAACTCGAACTCCGCGTCGACGGCGTTGAGCACGAGGCGGTCGGCCGTGCCGTACAGGTAGGAGACCTCCCAGTGCGCGCGGCCGCGGTCGCCTTCGACGTGGAGGTCCGAGGCCTTCAGCGACCACTCGTCGCGGCTGCGCTTGCGCGCCGAGCGGCACAGCATGCGCCACATGCCACCGATCTCGTGCGCGCCGTGCAGCGAGAACACAGGGTCGTCGAAGGTGGCCTGCGGCGCGTACAGCGCCTGCATCGCCTCGCCATCGCGGCGCTCGAAGGCGGCGTAAAGGCGCTGCAGGGTGTGCAACCGGCCGGCGGCGAGGCCGGCCTCTTCGAGCATCATGCGTTGCGCTCCAGTCAGTGCCAAAGGGCTGCGGCCACCGTGCGACGTTTCACAGCTTCCATGGTCATTTCCTCCTGGCTTTCGGGGTGACATTCTGCGGCAGCGGAAGAGCGCCGCTTCAAGGCCCGTAATCGAGGGCTTGCCGCCCCCCCCCGAGGGGCACGATGCGGGCATGGCCGATCCTTGCGTGTCCCCGCCGACGCCTGCCCTCTCACTCCTGCCCGGCGAACTGCTCGTGTTGTTCTTCGTTCGGCTGGACAGGGCGTCCACGGTGCTCACGGCGTGCCCGCCGCGCTTTCTCGAAGGCCTGCGCGCCGCCGTGGACCTGCTCGGCTTCCACGACTTGCAGCGCGAGGAAGAGCGCCTCGACGAACTGCTGCCCTGGGCCGGCAGCGTCTAGAGCCTGACCGGCCCGTACCGACCTGCAGGGCCTTGGCGGAAGCCATTCAACGCTGCGGTGCCGCCGCCAGCAGGCGCTGCGTGTAAGGGTGCTCAGGCGCGCGGAAGAGCTGGTCGGGATGGCCGCGTTCCACGATGCGGCCTTGCTGCAGCACGATGACCTCGTCGCACACCAGGTCCACGACGGCGAGGTCGTGGCTGATGAAGAGGTAGGCGAGACCGTAGCGGTCCTGCAGGTCCTGCATGAGGTTGAGCACCTGCGCCTGCACGCTGACGTCGAGCGCGCTCACCGGCTCGTCGGCCACGATGAGGCGAGGCCGCGTGATAAGGGCGCGCGCGATGGCGATGCGCTGGCGCTGGCCGCCGCTGAACTCGTGCGGGTACTTCGCGAGGTCGGTGGGGCGCAGCCCGACGGCGCCCAGCACTTCTGCCGCGCGCTCGCGCCGCTCGGCGGCGCCGGCGCCGTGCAGCACGGCCAGCGGCTCCGACACCGTCTGCAGCACCGTGCGGCGCGGGTCGAGTGAGCCGTACGGGTCCTGGAACACCATCTGCAGCTTGCTGCGCTGGGCACGCAGCCGGGCCGCATCGAGCGCGTGCAGGTCCACGCCGTCGAGCAGCACGCGCCCGGCGCTCGGTGGCTCCAGTGCCATCACGAGGCGCGCCAGCGTGCTCTTGCCCGAGCCCGATTCGCCGACGATGCCCAGGCTCTTGCCCGCCGGCAGCGTGAAGCTGACGTCGTCCAGCGCCTGCACCTCGGGCGCCGCGGCGAACAGGTGGTGGCGTGGCAGGCGGTAGCGCTTGCCCAGTTGCTCTGCGACAAGCAAGGGTGGCGCGGCTGCGGTCACTTGGTCCCCACGGCGGAAAGGCCGGGGCTCGACACCGGAGGGTTCAATGCCGGAAGTGGACCCGCGGCGTTGGCAGCGAGCGCGCGGGCCGCGTCTCGAAAGCCTTCGTCGAGGTGCAGGCAGCGCACGGCATGGCCGGGCGCGATCGACACCTCGGGCGGCAGCGCGGCGCGGCAGTCGTCCTGCACGCGCGGGCAGCGTTCGGCGAAGGGGCAGCCCACGGGCAGGTCGGCCAGCTCGGGCACGCGCCCGGCGATCGTGGCCAGCCGCGTGCCGCGCGGCAGCCCCAGACGTGGCCGCGCCGCGAAGAGACCCTGCGTGTAGGGGTGCGCGCGCTTCTCGAACAGCTCGGCCGTGGGGCCGCTCTCGACCACCGTGCCGCCGTACATCACGTGCACGCGCTCGACGGTGTCGGCCATCACGCCGAGGTTGTGGCTGATGAGCACGAGGCCCATGCCGCCGCCTTCCCGTTCGTCGTGTACGAGCTCGGTGATGAGATCGAGCACCTCGCGCTGGATGGTCACGTCCAGCGCCGTCGTCGGCTCGTCGGCGACGAGCAGTGCCGGCCCGCAGGCGAGAGCGATGGCGATCACCACGCGCTGGCGCTGGCCGCCCGAGAGCTGGTGCGGCCAGGCATCGAGCCGCGCCTTGGCCTGCGGCAGCTGCACCCGCTCCAGCAGGCGCAGCGCCTCGGCGCGCGCGGCGGCGGCCGAGAGGCCCTGGTGCAGGCGCAGCGGCTCGGCGAGCTGGTGGCCGATGCGGTGCAGCGGGTTGAGCGCCGTCATCGGCTCTTGGAACACCATGCCCATGCGCCGGCCGCGCAGGTGGCAGAGTTCGGCTTCGGACAGCGTCGTGAGCTCGGCGCCTTCGAGGCGGATCGAGCCGGACACCTGGGCGCCTTCGGGCAACAGGCCCATCAGCGCCAGCGCGGTGATCGACTTGCCGCAGCCTGATTCACCGATGAGCCCGAGCGTGCCGCCGCGCTCGAGCGTGAACGAGACTTCGCGCAGAGCGTCGGCGGGGCCGCGGGCGGTCTGCAGCGTGACGCGCAGGTCTCGGACTTCCAGCAGGGGCACCGGAGGACGATAGCGCAGGTGGTTGAGGGGCTCGGGCGGAGCGGCGCCCGGTTCAGACGCGGCGCGAGCGCCCGGCCCAGTAGGGGTCGCGCAGGCGGCGCTTGAAGATCTTGCCGGTGTCTTCGCGCGGCAGCGCGTCGTGCAGCGTCACGACCCTGGGCACCTTGTAGCCGGCGATGCGCTCGTGCAGCCAGGCGCGCACCGCTTCGGCCGTGAGGCTGGCGCCGTGCGCCGGTTGCACCGCGGCAGCGAGCGCCTCGCCGAACTCATCGTCCGGGATGCCGAAGACGGCGCAGTCGGCCACGCCCGGCATGGCCTGCAGCACATGCTCGATCTCGACCGGGTAGATGTTGACGCCGCCGCTGATGACCATGTCGGCCTGGCGGTCGACGATGAAGAGGAAGCCCTCGTCGTCGAGGTAACCGACATCGCCCATGGTCTTCAAGCCGCGCACCTCCATGCGCGCACGGGCCTCGTGATTGCCGACGTAGCTGAAGTCGGGCAGCGCAGGCTGGTGGATGTAGATGAGGCCCGGCGTGCCGGGCGGTTGCTCACGGCCCGCGTCGTCGAGGATCTTCAGCACGACGCCGGGCAGCGGAAGGCCGGCCGAACCGGGTTTGCGCAGCGCCTGCTCGCTCGTGAGCATCGTCATGTAGCCCAGCTCGCTGGCGCCGTAGCACTCGTGGATGACCGGGCCCCACCATTCGATCATGGCGCGTTTCACGTCCGGCGGGCAGGGGCTGCCGGTCGACGAGACCATGCGCATCGAGCACAGGTCGTACTTCGTGCGCACCTCGGGCGGCAGGGCGAGCAGCCGCACGTACATGGTCGGCACGAGGTAGGCGTGCGTGAGGCGGTGCTCGTCGATGAGCTGCAGCGTGCGCTCGGCGTCGAAGCGCTCCTCGACATGGAGCGTGCCGCCGTCCTGAATGACGCCGAGGGCGTAGCCGTTGGGGGCGCTGTGGTACCAGGGTGCGCTCAGCAACGCCCGCATGTCCGGGGCCGAGCCGTAGGCCAGGCGACGCATCTCGGCCATCGCCTGCGCCTGGGCCGGCGTCGTGGGGCCGCGCACGATGCCCTTGGGGCGGCCCGTGGTGCCCGAGGTGTAGAACATCGCGCCGCGCGGCGGCGCCGGCGGCGTGGCGATGGGCGATGTGGTGTCGCGCAGCGGTTCCCAGGCCGGGACGCCCGCCACGGTGCCGCGTGTCGACCAGACTTTCGCGCCGTCGGCGCGCAGGCCTGTGAGCGCAGCCAGCAGCGCTGCGTCGGCGACGAGCACCTTCGCACGGCTGTTGCCGAGCACGTACTGCACCTCGTCGAGCTTGAAGTGCCAGTTCATCGGGCACCACTGCGCGCCGAGGTGGCGCGTCGCGACCATGAGTTCCATGGCGACGGGGCTGTTGCGCACGAGCAGCGCCACGACGTCGCCGTCGCCGACACCGGCGGCCTGCAGGGCGGCGGCCGAGCGCTGCCAGCGCTGCTCGAACGCATCGGGCGCGAGCGTCTCGCCCTGGAAGACGATGCTGGGGCGCACTGGCCGCTCCTCTTCTTGTGGACCGTCGGTGCCGGCTGATGTCGGTTGATGCCGGCTCGTGGCGGCACGCGCGCCCGGGTGGACGGCTCAGCCCGCCTCGGCGACGCGGCGCAGCGCCAGCGCGAAGGCCTCTGGCGATTGCGCCCCTTGGATGAGGTGGCGGCGGTTGATGACCACCGAGGGCACGCTGCGGATGCCCGCCTCCTGCCATTCACGCTCGGCGGCGCGGACCTCGGCGGCGTAGGCGTCGCTCGCCAGGATTCGAGCCGCCTCGTCGGCGGGCAGGCCCACGCCAGCAGCGAGTTCCTGCAGGACGTCGTGGGCGCCCGGGTTGCGGCCCTGGCCGTGGTACGCCGTGAGCAGGGCGTGCTTGAGGTCGCGCTGCTTGCCCTTCTGTTCGTCCACAAGCCCGGCCCAGTGCAGCAGGCGGTGTGCGTCGAACGTGTTCCACACGCGCGTACGTTCGCCGAAGGTGAAGCCGACGGCCGCGCCCATGTCGCGGATGCGCGCCTGGTTGGCGCGGATCTGCGTCTCGTCGATGCCGTACTTGGCCGAGAGGTAGGCCACCGTGTCGGCACCTTCGGCCGGCATGTCCGGATTCAGTTCGAAGGGCTGGAACTGGACCGCCACCTCCACGTCGGGCCCGACTTGCTGCAGGCCCTTCTCGAAGGCGTTCAGCCCGACTGCACACCAGGGGCAGGCCACGTCGGAGACGAAGTCGATCTGCAGGGTCTTCAAGGTTGGGCTCCTCGGAGTCATCGGAAGCAGGGCGGCGGGTTCAGCGCCGCCGCGCCAGCTTGGGGTCGAGCAGGTCGCGCAGGCCGTCGCCCATCAGGTTGAGGCCGAGCACGCTGAGCATGATGGCCACGCCCGGGTACACGGCCAGCATCGGCGCGGCGAACATCTGCGTCTGCGCCTCGTTGAGCATGCGACCCCAGCTCGGCTGCGGCGGCTGCGTGCCCAGGCCCAGGTAGCTCAGCGCCGCCTCGGCGAGGATGGCGGTGGCGAACGAGATGCTGGCCTGCACGATGAGGGGGCTGGCGATGTTGGGCAGCACGTGGTCGATGGTGATGCGCCACGGCCCCTTGCCGGCGGCGCGCGCCGCGGTGACGTACTCGCGCGCCCACACCGCGTTGGCGCTGCCGCGCGCGATGCGCGAGAAGACCGGGATGTTGAAGATGCCGATGGCGACGATGCTCATCACGAGGCCCGGCCCGTAGATGGCCGTGAGCATGATGGCCGACAGCAGGGCCGGGAAGGCGAAGGTGAAGTCGCTGGCGCGCATCACCACCTCTTCCACCCAGCCGCGGTTCGCGGAGCGCGAGGCCGAGGCGAGGCAACCGAGCGCGACCCCGATGACAAGGCCGATGCCCACCGCGATGACGCCGACGACGATGCTGTTCTGCGCCCCCACCAGCAGCTGCGAGGTGATGTCGCGGCCAAGGCTGTCGGTGCCGAGCCAGTGCGCGGCCGACGGCGCCTGCAGCTTCTTGGGGATGTCGATCTCGGCCGGGGGGTAGGGCGACCAGAAGAGGGACACGAAGGCCGCCAGCGCCAGCGCACCGGAGAGCAGCCCGCCGACGACGAAGCTCGGGTGGCGGCGCGCACGCTGCCAGAAGCCGTTCGCGACGAGCGCGCGCTGGCCGGGGCCTGCGGCCGGCGGCGCCTGGGGCGGCGTCGAGGACGACGAGGGTGCCTTCATGCCGAGGCCACCCGCAGCCGCGGGTCGACCACCGCATAGAGCACGTCGACGACAAAGTTGACCACCACCACCACGGCGGCCAGCAGCATCACGACGTCGCGCACGACGATCAGGTCGCGGTTGCTGATGGCCTGGAAGACGAGCCGCCCGATGCCCGGCAGCACGAAGACGTTCTCGACGACGATGGTGCCGGTGATGAGGTTGGCGAACTGCAGCCCGGCGATGGTGAGCACCGGGATCATGGCGTTGCGCAGCACGTGTTTCCACAGCGCCTGCCGGCGCGTCAGGCCCTTGGCGCGCGCGGTGCGCACGAAATCCTCGCGCATGACCTCGATGACGGCCGAGCGCGTGACGCGAGCCAGGATGGCCGCCTGCACCAGCGCCAGCGCGATGGCCGGCAGGATCAGCGCCTGCAGGCCATCCCAGAAGCCGCCGCCTTCGTCTTCGGTCCAGCCCGGGAAGCCGCCGGCGCTCACCCACTGCAGGTGCACCGCGAAGAGCAGGATGAGCAGGATGGCGAACCAGAAGTTCGGGATGGCGATGCCGACCTGGCTGGCGGCCATCACGCTCACGTCGCCGAGCTGGTTGTGGCGCGACGCCGCATAGAGGCCGAGGCCGAGCGCGAGCACGACCGTGATGGCCATCGCGAGCACGGCCAGCGGCAGCGTCACGCGCATGCGCTCGGCGATGAGCTCGGCGGTGGGCGTGTCGTAGCTGATGCTCTGCGCCGTGCGGCCCTGCAGCCAGCCGCCGACCCAGTCGGCATAGCGTGTGGCGGCAGGGCGGTCGAGGCCGAGCTTGGCCTGCAGCGCGGCCACCGACTCGGGCGTGGCCGTGTCGCCGAGGATGACTTCGGCGGCATTGCCCGGCAGCAGCTCGAGCACGGCGAAGACGACCAGCGATGCCACCGCCAGCGTGGCGAGGAAAGTGGCGAAGCGCTTGAGCAGGAACAGGCCCATACGGTGCGAAGGTGGCGGTCTATGATGCCTCAAGCCTTCGTGGACGTTCAGGCGCACGGGCGCCCGTGCCGGCGATGGGCGAAAGAGGCCGACCTTGAAACACATTCCCTTCGACAGCACCCAAGTCTTCATCGGCGGCCGCTGGCGTGCATGCGACGACGGCCGCACGTTACCGCTCGCCGATCCGTCGGACGGCGGCGAGTTGACGCGCATCGCGCGCGGCGGCGCGACCGACATCGATGCCGCCGTGAGGGCGGCGCGCACCGCGTTCGAAGGCGGCTGGGGCGCCCTCAGCGCGGCCGAGCGCGGCCGCCTGCTGTTGAAGATGAGCGCGCGCGTGCTCGAGCAGGCTGACGAACTGGCGCGTCTGGAGGCGCTCGACGTCGGCAAGCCGCTGAAGCAGGCGCGTGCCGACGCGGTGGCGCTGGCGCGCTACCTGGAGTTCTATGGCGGCGCCGCCGACAAGGTGCACGGGCAGACGATCCCGTTCGCCAACGGCTACACCGCGTTGACGCTGCGCGAGCCGCACGGCGTGACAGCGCACATCGTGCCGTGGAACTACCCGATGCAGATCATCGGCCGCAGCGTTGGCGCGGCGCTGGCCATGGGCAACGCCTGCGTGCTCAAGCCAGCCGAGGAGGCCTGCCTCACGGCGCTCGCCTTCGCGCGCATCGCGGACGAGGTGGGCATGCCGGCCGGCGCCATCAACGTCGTGCCCGGCCTGGGCGAGGAAGCTGGCGCCGCCCTGGCGGCGCACCCGGGCATCCAGCACATCTCGTTCACCGGCTCGGTGGCCGTGGGCGCGTTGATCCAGGCGGCGGCAGCGAAAAACGCCGTGCCGGTGACGCTGGAGCTCGGCGGCAAGAGCCCGCAGCTCGTCTTCGCCGACGCCGACCTCGACGCGGCGCTGCCCTTCCTCGTCAACGCAGGCATCCAGAACGCGGGCCAGACCTGCTCGGCAGCGAGCCGCATCCTCGTCGAGCGGCCGGTGTTCGAGGCGGTCGTGGCGCGCATGGCCGAGCGCTACCGCGCGCTGCGCATCGGCCCGGCGCTCGACGACCTCGATATCGGCCCGGTGATCTCGGCGCGCCAGCGCGAGATCGTCATGGGCTACCTCGAGGTGGTGAAGACGAGCGGCCTGAAGGTGGCGGCGCAGGCGCCGATGCCCGCTTCGCTGCCGCGCGGCGGCTACTACGTGCCGCCGACGCTGGTGGCCGACGTGAACCCGGCGCACCGCATCGCGCAGGAGGAGATCTTCGGCCCGGTGCAGGCGGTGATTCCCTTCGAGGGCGAGGCCGAGGCCTTGGCCATCGCCAACGGCACGCCCTATGGCCTGGTCGCGGGCCTGTGGACTCGCGACGGCGGACGGCAGTTGCGCGTGGCGCGCAAGCTGCAGGCCGGGCAGGTGTTCGTCAACAACTACGGCGCCGGCGGCGGCATCGAGTTGCCCTTCGGGGGTGTCAAGCACTCGGGCCACGGGCGCGAGAAGGGCTTCGAGGCGCTGTATGGCTTCTCGTCGCTGAAGACCATCGCCATCAAGCACGACTGATTCGTGATGGGGGTCGCCGTACCGCGGGACGCGGTGCTGTCGGCCCGGCTGAAACAACAGGAGACCAGGCAATGCGGTTGAAGGACAAGGTGGCCATCGTCACAGGCGGCGGTTCGGGATTCGGCGCCGGCATCGTGCGCAAGTTCGTCGCCGAGGGCGCGAAGGTGGTCGTGGCCGACCTGAACCTGGAGGCGGCCAAGGCCGTGGCAGAGGCGGCCGGTGGCGCCACCCATGCGTTGCGCGTGGACGTGGCCAACGCCGCCGATGCGCGGCTGATGGTGGACGCGGCCGTGCGGCAGTTCGGCCGCCTGGACATCGTCGTCAACAACGCCGGCGTCACGCACCTGCCGGGTCCACTGGAGAGCGTGAGCGAGGCCGACTTCGACCGCATCTTCGCGGTCAACATGAAGGCGATCTACTTCGCCATGCGCGAGGCGGTGCCGCGACTGAAGGCCAATGCGCCCGGGCCGGGCGGCATCCGCGGCGTGGTGCTCAACATGGCCAGCACGGCCGGCGTGAGCCCGCGCCCGCGCCTGAGTTGGTACAACGCGAGCAAGGGCTGGGTGATCACGGCCACGCGCGCCAATGCGGTGGAACTGGCGCCGTTCGGCATCCGCGTCGTCGCGCTCAACCCGGTGGCGGGCGAGACGCCGCTGCTCAAGTCGTTCATGGGCGAGGACACGCCCGAGATGCGGGCGAAGTTCCTCTCGACGATCCCGATCGGGCGCTTCTCTCAGCCCGAGGACCTGGGCAATGCTGCGTGTTTCCTGTGCAGCGACGAGGCCAGCATGATCACCGGCGTGTGCATGGAGGTCGACGGCGGGCGCTGCATCTGAGCGCCCTCTGGCGCCAAGCGCCGTCGTCGGACACGGGGGTCCGGTCAGCTCGGCCTGCGGCCGACCGATCGCCTGGAACTCACTGACCGTCGGCGCTGCCGATGTGGCGGTCGGCTGCCGCGAAGAGGTCGGCTGCGAATGCCGGGTCGTGACGGCTCACTTCGGCGGCGACGCGGCGCAGTGCAGCGGCCTCGTGGGCTCGGCGCATCTGCATGCTCTGGGCCTTGCCCATTTCCCAGCTGCGCTGGGCCATCCTCAGGAGGGCGGCGAACGCGTTGGCGGCCCAGGCGGCGCCGCGCGGCATCGCGACCGGGGCGGGGGCATGCAGGGTGATGTGGCTCATGACGGTTCCTTTGGTTGCGGTCCAGAGCCTTCGCTCGGGCACCTCTTTTTCGGTACTCAGTGCTTGGATATTAGGGTTACCACCAATAACGGAAGGATGAAAGTTGGGTACTTCGGATATTCGCCATGCGAATATCTAGCTGATGAGCCCTCCCAGGCCAGCGCCGCCCAACTTCCGCACACTCGACCTGAACCTCTTGCGCGTCTTCGATGCCGTGATGGCCGAGGGCAGCCTGACGCGGGCCGCCGGGGCCCTGGCGATGACGCAGCCGGCGGTGAGTCATGCGCTGAAGCGCTTGCGCGAGGCCCTGGGCGACGATCTCTTCATCCGCACCGCCCACGGCGTGCGCCCGACTCCGGCGGCTGAGAACCTCTGGCCACACGTGCGTTCGGCGCTGTCGGCGCTGCGGCGGGCGATCGCACCAGCCGAGTTCGACGCGCAGCACGACGCGGTGCAGTTTCGTCTCGCGATGGCCGACGCCACGGCGGCGCTGCTGGTGCCGGGCCTCGTCACTGCCATCGAGGCCGAAGGCGCTGCGGCGACGTTGCGCGTGCAGCCGCTCACCACGCGCGATCCGCGCCGGCTGCTGCTGGCCAATGCCATCGACTTGGCGATGGGCTCGTTTCCGGAGGTGCTGCCAGCGCTGCTCGCCGAGGGCGGGGAGTCTCAGTGGCGGCACCAGCCGCTTTACGAAACGCGCTATGTATGCGTGATGCGGCGCGGGCACCCGCTCGCCCGCGAAGGCGCCCTGACGCTGGACGCCTATTGCGCCGAGCCGCACCTGCTGGTGAGCTTCTCTGGCCGCCCCTTCGGCGCTGTCGACCAGGCGCTGGCGGCACTCGGCCGGCAGCGGCGCATCGTGCTCACGGTGAACCAGTTCTTCACCGCCGGGCGCGTGGTAGCGCGCAGCCATCTGCTGACCGCGCTGCCCGAGACCTTTCTCGACGCCACCGGCTACCGCGACGAACTGGCCATCGCTGAACTGCCGCTGCCCCTCACGACGGTGCACGTGGGCATGCTCTGGCACCTGCGGCACGACGCCAATCCGGCGCACCGCTGGCTGCGCGAGCGGGTGGCGGCGGTGGCTGCGCGCTGAAGCGTTGCGCGGCAGGCGCGCCGCCGTGCACTTCGCCGCGCCGCCGGCTCAGTCGATGACCGCCGCCATCGCGCTCGCCGTGCGCTCGACGTTGCCGGTGTTCAACCCGGCAATGCAGATGCGCCCGGAGCGGATGAGGTACACGCCGTACTGCTCGCGCAGCCGGTCCACCTGTGCCGTGGAAAGGCCGGTGTAGCTGAACATGCCGCGCTGGGTGAGGAAGTAGCCGAAGTCGCGCCCTGGCTTCTTGGCCGAGACCGTGGCGTGCAGGCTCTTGCGCATGGCCTGGATGCGGCCGCGCATGGCCGCCACGTCGGCCTCCCAGGCGCCGCGCAGCTTCGCATCGGTGAGCACGCGGCTCACGATGCCGGCGGCATGGATGGCCGGGCTCGAATAGTTGCGTCGCACGGTCGCCTTCAACTGCCCGAGCACGAGCTCGGCCTCGGCGGCATCCGAGCAGACGACCGATAGCGCCCCGGCACGCTCGCCATACACGCTCATGCTCTTGGAGAATGAATTGGCGACGAAGAAGCTCAGGCCGCTGTCGGCGAGCAGCCGCACGGCGTAGGCATCCTCGGCGATGCCGTCGCCGTAGCCCTGGTAGGCGAGGTCGAGGTAGGGGAGCAGTTCGCGCTGACGCAGCACCGGCACCAGCTGTTGCCACTGCTCGCGGCTCAGGTCCACGCCGGTGGGGTTGTGGCAGCAGGCGTGCAGCAGCACGATGCTGCGCGCCGGCAAGGCGGCGATGGCCTCGCGCATGGCGTCGAAGCGCACGCCGCCGGTGGCCGGGTCGTAGTAGGGGTAGGTTTGCACGGCCACGCCGGCGCCCTCGAACATGGCGCGGTGGTTGTCCCAGCTGGGGTCGCTCATGCACATGGCGCTGCCGGGCAGCCAGCGCTTGATGAAGTCGGCGCCGACGCGCAGCCCACCGCTGGAGCCCACGGTCTGCAGCGTGGCGATGCGGCCTGCCTTCACCGCCGCGTGGTCGGCGCCGAAGAGCAGGCGCTGCACGGCCTGGCGCATCGCGCCCGAGCCCTCGATCGGCAGGTAGGGCTTCGCGCCGCCCTCGGCGAGCATCTGCGCCTCGGCGTCGCGCACGCACTGCAGCACCGGGATGCGCCCCTCGTTGTCGAAGTAGATGCCGATCGACAGGTTGACCTTGTCGGTGCGCGGGTCCTTCTGAAACGCGTCGTTGAGGCTGAGGATGGGGTCGCCGGCGTAGGGCTCGAGGTGCTGGAACATGGGGGGCCTTGCTGTGGGAATCTCTTTCAGGCGGCGGGCGCCGGGGCGGCCAGGGCGGCCTCGATGTCGCTGCGCATCGCCTCGGGCGCCTCGTTGGGCGCGTAGCGCTTGATGACCTTGCCGTCGCGGCCGACGAGGAACTTGGTGAAGTTCCACTTGATGCCCTCGCTGCCGAGCATGCCCGGCGCCTCGGACTTGAGCCACTGCCACAGCGGGTGCGCCTCGGCGCCGTTGACCTGCACCTTGGCCATCATGGGGAAGCTGACGCCGTAGTTCATCTCGCAGAACGACGAGATCTCCTCGTTGCTGCCAGGGTCCTGCGCGCCGAACTCGTTGCTCGGGAAGCCGACGACGACGAGGCCTCGGCTGCCGTAGTCGCGCCACAGCTGCTCCAGCCCCTTGAACTGCGGCGTGAAACCGCAGGCGCTGGCCGTGTTGACCACCAGCAGCACCTTGCCGCGCTGGCTGGAGAAGCTGGCGGGCTTGCCCGCGATCGACAGGGACTTGAAGTCGTAGATCGAGCCAGGCATGGTGTGCGCTCCGGGGCGGATTGACGTGGGTGGGATGGTCATCGTAGCGGCGTCGCGGCCGGCCGGGGTGGCTCGGGGGCATGGAGCGAGAGGCGAGAGGCGAGAGGCGAGTGACGAGGGGCGAGTGACGAGGCGCGGGGCGCGAGGGGCCCGGGGCGCGAGGGGGGCGGGCCGGGGCGCACCGGGCGAGCGGGGAGGACGGCGGCGAATCGTGGCGCATGCCCCGCGCCTCCACCCGCGGAGCGATTGACTTCGCCTGATCGTCCTCTCAGCATGCCTTGCGCATCTGGCGCACCTTGCCACCACCCGGAACCGACCATGACGACCCTGCACCGCATCGCCTTGCTCGGCTTCAGCGCCTTCGAGCGCAACACGCTCGGCTCCTACCTGCGCCTGGCCAGCACGCGCGACCCGCGCTACGAGCAGGTGCAGATGCTGCCCGAGGCCGATTTCGTGGTCGCCGACGCCGACCATGCCGCCTCGGTGCAGCTCGTGCAGGCGGTGGAGCGCATGCCGGAGACGGTGTTCGTCGGCACGCGGCCGCCCGATGGGGCGATTGCCTGGCTGGCGCGCCCCATCGACCCCATGCGGGTGCTGCGCGAGCTCGACGTGATGGCGGCGCGGTGCACCCCCCGCACGGCACGAGTGGCGCGCCCGGAAGGTGCGTCGGAGGACGCCGGCCGCCGCCGCACGGTGATCCAGCCCGTTCGTCCGCAACGCCCGCTGCCCCCGCCGGCGTTGTTGCAGCCGGCCGAAAGCCTCGACCTGACGTTGCCGGATCTGCCGGATCTGCGGGATGCCGCGCCCGCGGCCGCGGAAGTGGGTGTGGCGCCCGCCTCTCCTGCGGTGGCGGCGCCCGCGCCAGCTGTGGCGCCTCACGTCCCGGCGGCGCGCGCGGCGGCTTCGATGCCAGCGGCGGCGGCCAAGCCGGCCGTGCCGAGACCGGTGGTGCCGCATCGCGCGTCAGGAGCGACGCCGCCGAGCACCGCGCTGCTGGTCGATGACAGCGATGTCGCCTTGCGCTTCCTGCAGAAGAAGCTGGCGCCGTTCGGCCTCGTCACCGACTGCGTCTCGCACAGCGCCGCCGCCATCGAGCGGCTGGCCCGCCGACGCTATGACTTCGTGTTTCTCGACATGGAGCTGGGCGAGCGCAGTCCGCTCGACGGCCTGGGTCTGTGCCAGCACATCAAGCGGGAGCCCACGGCCGCCAATGTCGTGATGGTGACGGCCCACCACACGGAACTCGACCGCGTGCGCGGCGCCCTGGCCGGCTGCGACGGCTTCCTCGGCAAGCCTCTCGACGAGGACGAACTGGCCCTGTACCTGGCGCGCTTCGGCGTCACGCCGGCCGTCAACGCGGGCTGCGTGCCGTCCTGATCGCCGAGCGCCGGTTGGCGTCCGGCTGCCAGGTCAAGCCGCGGCGTCAGGCGCGCGCGGCCAGAAGCGACGCACCCACGATGAGGCAGGCGCCGATCGCCAAGGTCGGCGTGATGGCGCTGGCGCCCAGCAGCACCGCGCTCAGGCTGGCGAACAACACCTCGCTGACCATGACCACGGCCGTGATGTTGGCCGGCACGCGCGCGGCACCGTATTGAAGCGTCAGGTTGGAAGCGAGGAACCACAGTGCGAGCAGCGCCACGCCCAGGCCCCAGGCCGGCGCCGGGCCGGGCCACGGCACGTGCGACGCCGAGGCGAGCGCAAGCGCCACCACCCCCGCCACCACGGCGCCGCCCACGAACATCGCCAGCGCCCGCGCCATCTCGGGCTGCTCAGCCTCGCGCCGCAAGAGCACGTTGGTGAGCGCGAACGCGAGCCCGCCGGCCAGCCCGAGCCACTCCGCCAGCGTCGCCGGCACCGGCCAGGCGAACGCGCCGTCGCCGGCGTTCGGCTGGGCGGGCCAGAGCACGACGGCCGCGCCGGCCAGCGCCAGGGCCAGGCGCAGCAGCGCCGGGCGCGTCAGCGGCTCGCCGAGCAGTACACGCGCCAGCAGCACGGCCCACACGGGCATCAGGTAGAACAGCAGGACCACGCGCACGACGTCGCCGATGGTCACGCCCCAGTTGAAGGTGGCGTTCGTGGCACCCGAGGCCAGCACCAGCCACCAGAGGGCGGGGGCGCGCAGCAATTGCCCCCAGGCCTGAGGCCGCGCGACGGTGATGACGACGACACCGAGCACGTACACGAACACGGTGGCCCACAACGCATGCAGACCACGCTCGCCGAGTTCGCGGAAGGGCCACCACGAGACGCCCCACGCAAAAGCGTTGAACAGCAGCCCGGCGATGGCCAGCGGTGGGTGCCCCGCCACGGAGCCGCCAGGGCGGCCGGGGCCGCCCTCAGCAGCCATCAGTGCCCATCCGTGCGCGCGATCGCCAGCAGGTGCTCGACCTCGGCGCGGTGGCGCACGAGGTTGCGTGCGTGCCAGCGGCGGATGAGCTCCATCGTGCCGGCCACGGCGATGCCGAAGATGGTGATGGTGCCGAACGCCGTGAGCCCGAACTTCGTCATGCCGACGTAGAAGGCACCCAGCGCCAGGATGCAGGCCTGTTCGTTGAAGTTCTGCACCGCGATCGAGCGGCCGGCGCCCATCAGGTTGTGCCCGCGGTGCTGCAGCAGCGCATTCATCGGCACGATCAGGAAGCCGCAGATCGCGCCCATGATCACCAGGAAGGGCACGGCCGTGGCCAGGCTCTTGATGAAGACGAGGCCGATCATCAGGAAGCCGACGCCAATGGCCATCGGGATCACGTTCGTGGCCCGGTCCAGCTTCGTCGTCAGCGCCGCCACCACGGCGCCGATGATGGAGCCGATCACCACGACGCCAGCCAGGTTGGACGCCTGCGCGGTGGTGTAGCCGAGCGCCGCCGCGGCCCAGGCAAAGACGATCAGCCGCAGGTTGCCGAAGATGCCCCACAGCAGCGTCGTCGTGGCCAGGGAGATCTGGCCGAGCTTGTCTGCCCACAGGCGCGAGTTGCAGCGCGCGAAGTCGCTCATCAGCGCCGAAACGCCGGCCATCGCGATCAGCGGTGCCTCGGTGCGCGGGATATTCAGGTTCAGCAGCGCGGCGATGACATAGACGAAGAGGATCAGCACGATCGCAGCCTCGGGCGGCGTGTCGATGCCTGTGTCCAGCAGGGGCAGGTCGACACCCAGCAGCGTCATCGAGACGCGCGGGCCGATCAGTTGGCCCCCCAGCACGATGCCGAGCACGATGGAGGCGACGGTCAGGCCCTCGATCCAGCCGTTGCCCTTCACGAGCTGCGAAGGGGGCAGGAGTTCGGTGAGGATGCCGTACTTGGCCGGCGAATAAGCCGCTGCGCCGAGACCCACGACCGCATAGGCCAGCAGCGGGTGGCTGCCGAACAGCATCATCAGGCAGCCGACGATCTTGATGCTGTTGCTGATGAACATCACCCGGCCCTTGGGGATGCTGTCGGCGAAGGCGCCGACGAAGGGCGCGAGCACGACGTAGAAGAGCGCGAACATCGGCGCCAACGCTGGCACCTGCCAGGCCGGCGCACTGCTCGTGCGCAAGAGCTCCACGGCGGCCACCAGCAACGCGTTGTCAGCCAGCGAGCTGAAGAACTGCGCCGACATGATGGTGGAGAAGCCTTTTTTCATCGTGCGGCGCGCGGCGCTTCTGGGGCGCTGAGAGCCGGCGGTGCGTTGCTCGCACATCGCCGGTGCCCTGGTCTCCTCAGGGACGAGTTATGGGCACCCCCGTGCCGGGGGCGGCGGTTTATAGCATGCGCTCCCTGCGGTGCCAGAATCCGCCCGCCCTTGAAGAACCCCCTCGGCCCGGGGGCCCGCCGAGGATCCACACCGCATGCCGCGTCCGATCGAAGCCCTCGTCCACACCGCCGCGCTCGCGCACAACGTCGCGCGCGCCCGCGCGGCCGTGCCCGATGCGCGACTGTGGGCGGTGGTGAAGGCCAACGCCTATGGCCACGGCATCGAGCGCGCCTATGAAGGCTTGCGCGGCGCCGACGGCTTTGCCTTGCTCGACCTCGCCGAGGCCGAGCGCATTCGCGCGCTCGGCTGGCGCGGTCCGGTGCTGCTGCTCGAGGGCGTGTTCGAGCCGCGCGACTTGGAGCTCGTATCGCGCCTGGACTTGTGGCACACCGTGCACTGCATCGAGCAGATCGAGTGGCTGGCGGCGCACAAGACTAGCGCGCCCCAGCACGTCTTCCTGAAGATGAACAGCGGCATGAACCGCCTCGGCTTCCGGCCCGAGAGCTATCGGTCGGCGTGGGCCCGGCTCAATGCCCTGCCGCAGGTGGGCGAGATCGGCCTCATAACGCACTTCTCCGACGCCGACGGCGCGCGCGGCATCGAGCACCAGGTGCGCACCTTCGCGGCCGTGACGCGCGACCTGCCGGGCGAGCGCAGCGTGGCAAACAGCGCCGCCATCCTGCGCCACCACGGGACCGGCGGCCTGCCAGGCGTGCTGCGTGGTTTCCAGGGCAACGACTGGGTGCGCGCCGGCATCATGAGCTACGGCAGCGCCGCCGACCACCCGGAACACGATGCCGAGCACTGGAACCTGCGGCCGGCGATGACGTTGCACACGCGGCTCATCGCCACGCAGCAGCTCGAGCCCGGCGACACGGTGGGCTACGGCAGCAGCTTCACTGCCGAGCGCCCGATGCGCATCGGCATCGCGGCCTGCGGCTATGCCGACGGTTACCCGCGTCATGCCGGCAGCGGGACGCCGGTGCTCGTGGACGGCGAGCACACCCGCACCGTGGGCCGCGTGTCGATGGACATGCTGGCCGTCGATCTGTCCGGCCTGCCGCAGGCCGGCGTCGGCAGCGAGGTGACGCTGTGGGGCCACGGCCCCGGCGACACCATCCTTTCGATCGATGAGGTGGCGCGTGCCGCCGGTACGATCGGCTACGAGTTGATGTGTGCGCTGGCGCTGCGGGTGCCGGTGCGCGTCGTCGATTGAGTCCCCACAAGACATACCCCCGTCGAGGAGAGAGCCCATGGGCATCATCAGCACCGTCATCTTCGGCCTCGTCGTCGGCGCCATCGCGCGTTTCGTCCTGCCCGGCGAGCAGAAGATGGGCTGGATCCTGACCTGCCTGCTGGGCATCGGCGGCTCGGTCGTCGGCGGCTTCGTCGCGCAGGCACTCGGCTTTCCGATCGGCGAGGGCCGTGCATGGATCGCCAGCATCATCGGCGCGGTCGGGCTGCTGTTCGTCGTCGGAAAGCTCAAGGGTTCGGGCGGATCTTCGAGCTGATCGAGCACCCTCGACCGCGCGGCCGATAAGGCCCGCGGCCTGCCTGGCGATCCCGGCTCGAGATCGGTGGTGAGCACCGGCGGCCGGCGTCGACAATCAGCGGCATGGCCGCTCCGAAACCAGGCAAGACCGTCTTCAGCTGCCGCTCCTGCGGCGGCGAGAGCCCGAAGTGGCTGGGCAAGTGCCCGCACTGCGGCGAATGGAACACGCTGGAAGAAGTGCTGGCCGAGGCGCCGCAGAAGAACCGCTTCCAGGCCCTCTCCGGCGCTGCCGCGCCGACCGTGGCGACGCTGGCCGAGATCGAGGCCGCCGACGTCGAGCGCGAGAGCACCGGCCAGGAGGAGCTCGACCGCGTGCTTGGCGGCGGCCTCGTGGCTGGCGGCGTGGTGCTGATCGGCGGCGACCCGGGCATCGGCAAGAGCACGTTGCTGCTGCAGGCGCTGGATGCGATGTCGGCGCGGCTGCCGGTGCTGTATGTCACTGGCGAGGAGAGCGGCGCGCAGGTGGCGCTGCGTGCGCGCCGCCTCGGCTTGTCTGGCGCGCGCGTGCGCGTGCTGGCCGAGATCCACCTCGAGAAGATCCTCGCCACGCTCGAGGTGGAGAAGCCGACGCTGGCGGTGATCGACTCGATCCAGACGCTGTACTCCGACCAGCTCACCTCCGCCCCCGGCTCGGTGACGCAGGTGCGCGAGTGCGCGGCGCAGCTCACGCGCGTGGCCAAGTCGCGCGGCATCGGCATCGTGCTCGTGGGCCACGTGACGAAGGAAGGTGCCCTGGCCGGGCCGCGCGTGCTCGAGCACATCGTCGACACGGTGCTCTACTTCGAAGGGGACACGCACTCGAGCTTCCGCCTCGTGCGCGCCATCAAGAACCGTTTCGGGGCCGTCAACGAGATCGGTGTCTTCGCGATGACCGAGCGCGGGCTGAAAGGCGTCGCCAACCCGAGCGCGATCTTCCTGTCCACGCACGGTGAGCCGGTGCCGGGCACCTGCGTGCTCGTGACGCTGGAGGGCACGCGGCCGCTGCTGGTGGAGATCCAGGCGCTGGTGGACAGCGGCGGCCCGAGCCCGCGCCGGCTGTCGGTGGGCCTGGACCGCGACCGGCTGGCGATGCTGCTCGCCGTGCTGCACCGGCACGCGGGCGTGTCGTGCATGGACCAGGACGTGTTCGTCAACGCGGTGGGCGGCGTGCGCATCGGCGAGCCGGCGGCCGACCTGGCGGTGTTGCTGGCCATCCAGGGCAGCCTGCGCGGGCGCGCCCTGCCGCGCGGCTTCATCGCCTTCGGCGAGGTGGGCCTGGCGGGCGAGGTGCGCCCGGCCCCGCGCGGGCAGGAGCGGCTGAAGGAAGCCGCCAAGCTCGGCTTCAGCGTGGCGGTGGTACCCAAGGCCAACGCGCCGAAGAAGCCGATCGAGGGGCTGACCGTGCACGCGGTGGAGCGCATCGAGCAGGCCATCGACGCGGTGCGCTCCTTGGCCTGAAAGGCTTCGAGCGGCTGTCTTGAGCGCCGAGCCGAGCCTTCGCCTCTTGTCATCCTGCCCGGCGACCCCCACGTTGCAGCCGAGCCGCTAACGAGACGTCTTCGACGGAACAGTGGCTGGAGGACGCGACGATGTGGAAGCGGCTGTCCGTGCTGTGGACCGTGGTGCGGTGCGATGCCCGGCTGCTCTGGCGTGCGTTGCGGCATCCGCAGGCGCCGGGCTGGCTGAAGCTGGCCACGCTGGGCATCGTGGCCTACGTGATCTGGCCGCTCGACCTGATCCCGGAGTTCCTGCCCGTCATCGGCGTCGTGGACGACATCGTGCTCGTGCCGCTTGCCATCCGCTTTCTGCTCGACCGCCTACCGGCCGCGCTGCGCGCCGACATCGCCCGGCCCATTGCCTGAACGGGTCGGCGCGCCGGCCAGCAGCCGCCCGCCGGCCTTTTCGAGCAGTGCGTGCGTGAGCCCGTAGCGGGCGCGCCGCAGTTCGTTGCCGAGCCGGTAGGCGTAGGTGCTCAGGCGCTGCCACTTCGGGAACTTGCGGTTCGGCCCGGCGACGATCGTGGAGGCGATCTCCTGGTCATGGCCGCAGGGCGTGGGTGTCACGAGGCGGTACTTGAGGCCGAAGCGCCAGCCTTGGTCGAACACATGGTCGTAGGGCAGGCTCATCGGCAGCAGGCCGGCGATGTAGGCCTCGGCCGCCCGGCGGTTGAGCACGTAGGCGCTCGAGCCCGTGCAACGCGAGAGCATCACGGCCAGCCAGTGCCCCGGTGCCACCTGCAGGTAGGGCACGGGCGTGCCCGAGTGCACCGCCGACAGCTTGACGACGTCCCATCGCGCGCTGCAGGCCACCAAGCCTTCGAGCACCGCCGCCAGGCTCGGATGCAGCAGCACGTCGTCTTCGAGGATGAGCGCGAAGTCGTGTGGGCTCGCCAGCAGCGCGCGCATCACCTCGATGTGCGACAGGTAACATCCCAACTCGCCCAGCGACGGCGTCATACCGTGCTTGCGGCGGTAGGCCGGCTCGTCGAGCGCGGCGGCCTGTGCCGCCGTCAGGGCCCTCGCGTCCACGGCCGGCAACCGCGTCCACGGCAGCCCGAGGTCATCGAGCTGGGTCCGCGCGCGGGCCAGCCGATCGGGCGCCCGATCAAGATTGATGACCCATGTGTGCAGACGTTCGACCACGCCGTGATTCTGGCCTTGAGGGACCGGTGCCCGACCGGGTGATTGCATGAATGCGACGCTGGGGTGGGGCCTCGCGCTGCTGGCCTTCGTGGCCGGTTATGTCGGCTATGGCTGGCGCGGCGTCTTCCTGGCGCTGACGGTGGTGGTGTTCTGGCTGCTGCTGCAGTTCAGCCGCTCGCTGCGCGTGCTGCGCGACGCCTCCAGGCGGCCGGTGGGCAGCATCGACAGCGCGGTGATGCTGCATGCCAAGTTGCACGAGGGCATGCGGTTGCCGCAGATCCTCAAGCTGACGAAGAGCCTGGGCCACAAGGTCGGCGAGGAGCCGAACGAGGCCTTCGCCTGGACCGATCCGGGCGGCGACAGCGTGCAGGTGCAGCTGCGTGAAGGGCGCCTCGCGAGCTGGGCGCTGCAGCGCGCTGACGGCCCAGCGACCCCCGGGCCGACACCCCCCGGAACCTAGAATGCTTGTCCTGCCCGCGCCCGCCGGGCGCGCCGGTACCGAATCCCACTTCCGCTTCCCAAGGAGCACCCCATGTCCATGTCCGACCGCGACGGCAAGATCTGGATGGACGGCCGCCTCGTCGACTGGCGCGACGCCAAGATCCACGTGCTCACGCACACGCTGCACTACGGCTGCGGCGCCTTCGAGGGCGTGCGCGCCTACAAGACG
>JAEUPE010000127.1 GCA_016790435.1 Rubrivivax sp.
CTTCGTCACCCTGCCCGCCTTGCCGTTGACGCCCAACGGCAAGGTCGTGCGCAAGGCCTTGCCGGCACCGAGCCCGCAGGACAAGCCGGGCTCGGCATCGTCCGGCGGGCCTGCGGTCCTGATGAACGACGCCGAGCAGCGGGTCGCCCATGCATGGCGCGAGTTGCTGGGCCTGTCCCAGGTGGGCCTGCACGACAACTTCTTCGACCTGGGCGGCCACTCGCTGCTGCTGGTGAGGCTGCAGGCGCGCCTGCAGCGGGAGTTCGCCGCCGACCTGCCGCTCGTCGAACTGTTCCAGCGGACGACCGTGCAGGCGCAGGCCGAGCGGCTGCAGCGTGCAATCCACCGCACCGACGATGCTGCGCTTCACCGCGCACGCGCACGCGCGGATAAAGTCCGTCGAGACAGCCATGCCTGACCGAACCAGTGCCCCTGCAGCCGGCGATACCGCTCCGGCCGCCCACGCCATTGCGGTGGTGGGTATGGCCGGGCGATTCCCCGGCGCCAGCGACCTGGACGATTTCTGGCGCCAGATCGCATCGGGCGTGGAGGTGCTGGAAGACCTGAGCGACGCAGACCTCGACGCCGCTGGCGTGGCCATCGAACTGCGCGACCGGGCCGGCTACGTGCGCCGAGGCACCTTCCTGGAGCGCTGCGACGAGTTCGACGCCGCGTTCTTCGGCTACCCGCCGCGCGAGGCGCAGGTGCTGGACCCGCAGCAACGCGTGTTCCTCGAGTGCGCGGCCGAGGCCCTCGAACATGCGGGCTATGCCGCGGGGACCAGCGGGCTGCCCGAGTCGGTGGGCGTCTACGCCGGCGCGAGCATGAACACCTACATGTTCAGCCAGGTGGCGCGCAACCCCGCCCTGGCCGACGCCGTCGGCGGCTACTAGCTCATGCTCGGCAACGACAAGGACTTCCTGTGCACGCGGGTGTCCTACAAGCTGGGGCTGAAGGGGCCGAGCATGACCGTGCAGACGGCCTGCTCGACTTCGCTCGTGGCGGTGCAAGTGGCCTGCCGCGCCCTGCAGCGAGGCGAGTGCGACATGGCGCTCGCCGGAGGCGTCTCGATCCTCTTCCCCCAGCGTGCGGGCTACCTCTTCCAGGAAGGCATGATCCTGTCGCCCGACGGACACTGCCGGCCTTTCGACGAATCGGCACGCGGCACGCGCCCCGGGGCGGGCGCCGGAGTCGTCGTGCTGAAGCGCCTCGACCAGGCGCTGGCCGACGGCGACACCGTGCACGCGGTGATCCGCGGCATCGCCGTCAACAACGACGGTGCCGACAAGGCGGGGTTCACCGCCCCCAGCATCGAAGGCCAGGTCGAGGTGATCGCCATGGCCCAGGCGCTGGCCGGCGTGGATGCGCGCAGCATCACCTATGTCGAGGCCCATGGCACGGCCACTCCCCTGGGCGACCCCATCGAGGTGGCGGCACTGACCCAGGCCTTCCGCGCCGACACCGACGAAGTCGGCTTCTGCCGCCTGGGTTCCCTCAAGGCCAACCTCGGTCACCTGGACGCCGCAGCGGGCGTGGCCGGCCTCATCAAGACCGTGCTCGCGTTGTCGCATCGGGAGTTGCCGCCGCTGGTCAACTTCACGAAGCCCAATCCGGCCCTGCGGCTGGAGTCGAGCCCCTTCCACGCGAGCGCCGCGGCAGCGCCTTGGCAGCCGCGCGCGGGCACGCCTCGCCGCGCCGGCGTGAGTTCGTTCGGCATCGGTGGCACCAACGTGCATGCGGTGATCGAGGAAGCGCCGGCGCCGACGCCACGACTCGCATCGCCTGGACATGAGTTGCTCGTGCTGTCGGCGCGCAGCGAGCCTGCGCTCGATGCCGCGTGCGCGCGCCTGGCCGCCCACCTGGCTCAGCACCCCGAGCAGGACCTGGCCGACGTCGCCCACACCCTGAAGGTCGGCCGCCGGGCCTTTGCGCACCGGCGTGCGCTCGTGGTGAACGGGCGCGAACAGGCCGTCGCGGCCCTGCAGGCGCCGCAGCGTGGCGGCGTCCTCAGTGGGCACCACGAGGGCGGCGAGCGCCCGGTGGCATTCCTGTTCAGCGGCCAGGGCAGTCAGCACGAGGGCATGGGTCGCGGCCTGTACGAAACGCAGCCCGAGTACCGCGCCGCCGTGGACCGGTGTGCCGCGCTGCTCCAGCCGCACCTGGAACTCGACATCCGCGAAGCCCTGTTCGCCGCTGCAGACTCGTCGAAGCTTCAGGAGACCCGCTTCACCCAGCCGGCGCTCTTCGTCACCGAGTACGCGTTGGCGCAGTGCTGGCAGGCGCACGGGCTGGAACCCGCCGCGATGCTCGGCCACAGCATCGGCGAGTATGTCGCGGCGCATCTGGCCGGCGTGATGTCGCTGCCCGATGCGCTGGCCGTGGTGGCGGCACGCGGACGGCTCATGCAGGCGCAAACCGGTGGCAGCATGGCCGCCGTGCACCTGGCTGCGGCCGACGTGCAGCGCTGGCTGGCGCCCGGCATCGAGGTGGCAGCGGTCAACGCCCCGGGCCTTTGCACGGTCTCGGGCCCCACCGATGCGCTGGAAACGATGGTGGCGCGACTGGCTCGGGCCGGCATCGAAGCACGGACGCTACTGACTTCCCATGCGTTCCACAGCGAGATGATGGCGCCGGCCCTTCCCGCCTTCACGGCGCTGCTGGAACGGGTGGCGCTGCAGGCGCCGGCACGGCGGTTCATCTCCAATGTCAGCGGCACCTGGATCACGCCGGAACAGGCCACTTCGCCCGCCTACTGGGCCGAGCACCTCCGCCGGCCGGTCCTCTTCGAAGCCGGCCTGCGCACGCTGGCCGCCGACCCGGCGCTGATGTTCCTCGAGGTCGGTCCGGGCCAGGGCCTTGGGGCCTTGGCGCGGGCGAACCTCGGCGCTTGCGCCGGCGGTGGCGGGGCTCGGCGCGTCGTCGCGTCCATGCGTCGGCCTTCCGAGAGTCGACCCGATGCCGAGGCTTTCCTCGAGGCAACGGCGCGGCTCTGGCTCATGGGCTGCGGCATCGCCTGGCAGCGCGGGGCCACGGCCCCCGGCACGCCGGCCACCTCGCCCGCGAGGAGGCGCGTGCCGCTGCCTACCTATCCGTTCGAACGGCAGCGGCATGCGGTAGATCCCGCGCCGCAGCCGGCACCGGCCAGCGCAGGCGCCGGGCACACCACCTCGGGCGCGAGGGACGGTGCCGTGCAGCGCTCGGCGAGCGTCGACGACTGGTTCCATGCACCCACCTGGGGCCGCGACGACACCGTACCGGTCGGCGGCCCCGAGGTTGGCGTTGCGGCCGACACACAGCGCTGGCTGGTGCTGGGCCGCGGCGACGCATTGACAGCGGCGCTGGTGAATGAACTCGGCCGGCGAGGTTGCGCCGTGCTGCGCGCGGATTCGGGCGATCGTTTCGAGGCACTCGGACAAGACCGTTGGCGCTTGCGTGCCGGTCTCCGCGAGGACCTGCAACGCGTGCTCGACACCGCCTTGCACGCGCCACTGGCCGGCATCGTGCATCTCTGGGGTCTGCCTGACGCGAGCCACGGACCCGCATCCGACGCAGGCGCACCGATCTGGCCCGCCCAGGATCAGGTGCCCGCGTACGACGGTCTGGTGTCGCTGGTGCTGACACTGCCCGACCTGTCACCGGACTTGCCACTGCGACTGCTGCACGTCACGGCCGGGGCCGAGTCCGTGCTGGGCGAGACGGCCCGGGGCGTGCTGCAAGCCTTGGCCACCGGGCCGGTACTCGTGCTGCCGCGCGAGACGCCCGGGTTGCAGATGCGCGCCGTGGATCTCGAGATGGGCGACCTCGACCCCGCTGCGGCCGAGCGTGCTGCGTCCGCGCTGGCCGACGAGGCGCAGCTTCCGGCCATCGAGCCGCAGGTGGCGCGCCGCGGCGGGCGCCGATGGGTGCGTCGGTACGAGCGCTTGACGCTGCCTGCCCTGCACGGCCTCGAGTCCGTCGCTCCGCCTCCCTCGCCGCTGCGGCCACGCGGCTGCTACCTCATCACGGGCGGCCTGGGTGGGATGGGCCTGTCCATCGCGCGCTGGCTCGGCCAGGGCTTGCAGGCGCGGCTCGTTCTCACCTCGCGCCGGCCCCTGCCTGCGAGGGAGAACTGGGATGCCTGGATCGCCGGCCACGCGGCCGATGAACCACAGGCGCAGGCCATCGTCGCCATTCGCGAGATCGAAGCCGGTGGCGGCGAGGTGCTCGCGCTTGCCGTCGATGTAGCCTACGAGGCTGCCATGGCGGAAGCACTGCTCCAAGTGCGCACCCGCTTCGGCGCGCTGAACGGGGTCTTCCACGCCGCCGGCGTCGCCGGACGCGGCAGCGTTGCGCGCCGGTCGAGCGCCGAAGAAGCGCGCGCCGTCTTCGCGCCCAAGGTCGGCGGGCTGCACGTGCTGCGCCGGTTGCTGGGCGGCCAACGACTCGACCTCGTGGTGCTCATGAGCAGCATCAGCGCCGTCATGCCCGCGCCAGGGGTGTGCGACTATGCCGCGGCCAACGCGGTGCTCGATGCATTCGTCGACAGCGACGCTTGCCCGGCCGACTGGCGGCAGGTGGTGGCCATCGACTGGGGCGCATGGCGCGATGTCGGCATGGCGGCCCGGCTCTCGGTGCCCGAGGACCTGCGCGCGCACTGGGCCACGCACTTGGCCGGCGGCATCGCGCCGGCCGCCGGCATCGAGGCGCTCTCGCGCGTGCTGGCCTCGAAGCGCCGACGCGTCGTTGTCGAGACCTACGACGTGGTGCGCCTGCACGAGTTGGTCAGGCACCCACCCATGGCCCGCGATGGTGTCGGCGATGCCGCCCCGGGGACCGTGGCGGATGCCGGCACCGGTGCCGCGCCGGTCCATTCCCCTCCCAGCGCGAACACGCGACCGCCGCTTTCCACACCCTACGTCGCGCCCGCCACCGAGGTCGAGCGGAGGGTGGCTGCCATCTGGGAAGAACTACTGGGCGTGCGAGGCATCGGCGTCAACGACGACTTCTTCGAACTCGGGGGCCACTCGCTGATGTTCACGCGCGTGCTGGCGCTGATCGATGAGAGCTTCGGCGCCAAGATGCCCTTGCGCGAGGTCTTCGACGCCTCCACGATCCGCCTGCTGTCCGAGCGCCTGCCGGTTCCGGCCACGACATCCACCGCGTCTGCGGCGGATGCGGAATCGCGCGAAGTGCTGGAGATCTGACAAGCTCCGGCCGCCCGGAGCGACTCGTGTAGCCTGCGCGCGCAGCAAGCGCGCGCGTCGACAGGAGGCTCCGGCATGAACATTCAACTGACCCTGGGGCAGGCATGGGCCGTGCTCGGGGTGGCGATCGTGCTCGAGGTCGCGGGCACGACGAGCATGCGCCTGTCCGAAGGCTTCTCGCGGCTGACGCCTTCGGTGCTGATCTTCGTCTTCTACGCCGCTTCGTTCGCGCTCAACACCCTCATCATCCGCACGCTCGGCCTGTCGGTGGTCTACGCGGTGTGGTCGGGCGTAGGCACGGTGCTGACGGCAGCCATCGGTTTCCTGTACTTCAAAGAGCCGGCGACGGCGATGAAGCTCGCCTGCATCGGGCTCATCGTCATCGGCGTGATGGGGTTGCACGCGGCATCTCGCGTCCACGCCTGACGGCCTGCGCGGCCCGGCAGGGCGCCTGGCCGAGTCGGTGTAAGGTCACGGCCCCGCCCGGCGACCCACCCGATGGCCCTCCCCCGCCGATGACACCCAACCAGATCTCCATCGAGCGCTACCGCCGCCGCGCCGCCAGCTACGACGCCTCGGCCGAATTCACGATGCCGTTGCGCCTGCGCACGATTGCACTGCTGGCGCTGCGCCCCGGCGACGTGGTGCTCGATGTCGGGGCCGGCACCGGCCTGAGCTTCGCGCCGCTGCTGGCCGCGGTGGGCGAGCACGGTCGTGTGCTGGCCTTTGAGCAGAGCCCGGAGATGTTCGAGCAGGCGCGCGCTCGCGTGGCGCGCGAGGGCTGGCAGGACCGGGTCTGGCTCAGCGAGGCGCGCGCCGAAGACGTGCGACTGCCGCAGGCGGCCGACGCCGGGCTCTTCAACTACGTGCACGACATCACCCGCACGCCCTCGGCGGTGGACAACCTGATGCGCCAGCTGAAGCCCGGCGCGCGCATCGCCATCGCCGGCATGAAGTTCTTTCCCTGGTGGACGGGGCCGCTGAACCTGCTGCCGTGGCTGAAGAACCGACCCTACAACGCGCGCCCGGCCGATCTCTGGACCCCTTGGGATCTGATGGCCGCCCGATGCGAGGGCTTCGAGCGCTGGAGCACGCAGTGGGGCATGGGCTACATTGCGTGCGGCCGCCGCAGTGTCTGAGTTGGCGCCCCATGCGCCGGAGGAGATGCAGCGATGAAGCATGCCCTGCGCCGCGCGGCGCCCGACAACGCCGCTCCCGCTCGCCCGGCCACGCGGCCGGCCGCGCTGCTGCCTTTGGCCACCCGTTACGCGAATGTGCGCAAGCAGACGATGGCACTGGCCGCACCGCTCTCCGAGGCCGACTGCCAGGTGCAATCGATGCCCGACGCCAGCCCCACAAAGTGGCACCTGGCACACGTGACCTGGTTCTTCGAGACCTTCGTGCTCGAGCGCTTCGAGGCGGGCTTCAGGCCGCACCACCCGGCCTTTCGCGTGCTCTTCAACAGCTACTACCACGGCGTGGGTGAGCAGCACCCGAGGCCGCAGCGGGGGCTGGTCACACGGCCGGACCTCGCCGAAGTGAAGGCCTACCGGGCCGCGGTGGACGAGCGCATGGCGGGCCTGTTCCGGGCCCAAGAGCCCGGGCCGAAGCAGGACGAAATCGAGACGCTCGTCGAACTCGGCCTGCAGCACGAGCAGCAGCATCAGGAGCTGATCCTCACGGACCTCAAGCACCTGCTCGGCTGCAACCCGCTGGCGCCGGTGTACCGGCCGGCGTGGCCGCTGGCCGCCGTGGCGCCGGTGGCGCACGGCTGGTGCGAATTCGGGGGCGGGCTCGTGCGCATCGGGCACGGCGGCGCAGGCTTCGCGTTCGACAACGAGACGCCGAGGCACGCGGTCCACCTGCGCCCGTACGCGCTCGGCAACCGCCTCGTCACGCATGGCGAGTGGCTCGACTTCATCGAGGCCGGCGGCTACACCGACCCGCGCTGGTGGCTCTCCGCAGGCTGGGACTGGGTGCGCCAGCAGCGCATCGAGGCGCCGATGTACTGGCGCCGGCGTGCGGGAGCGGGCGGCCGGGCAAGTGGCGGGGCAAGCGATGAAGCGGGCAGCGGCCCACACGCCCACCGTGGCTGGGCCAGCTTCACGCTGCACGGCGAGATGCCGGTGGACCCGCACACACCGGTCGCGCACGTCAGCCTGTACGAGGCCGATGCCTACGCGCACTGGCGTGCCGCCGAGAGTGGCGAACCGGTGCGCCTGCCCACCGAAGCGGAGTGGGAGCACGCCGCCCAGCAGCACGAGGCCGAGGCCCTGGCGCAGGGCAACTTCGTCGACACCGAGGCCCTGCATCCGATGCCGCTCGCGCGGGCGCAACCCGGCGCGCCGATGCAGCTCTTCGGCGACGTGTGGGAGTGGACGACATCGTCGTACCAGGGCTACCCCGGCTTCCGGCCGTGGGCCGGCGCGGTCGGCGAGTACAACGGCAAGTTCATGGTCAATCAGTACGTGCTGCGCGGCGGCTCGTGCGCCACGCCGCGCGAGCACATGCGCGCCAGCTACCGCAATTTCTTCCCCGCCGAGACACGCTGGCAGTTCAGCGGCGTGCGACTCGCCAAGGACCTTTGAAACGATCGTGGGAACACCGCAGCAACAACCAGGAGGATTTCGATGACCGTGGATACCGGCCGCCGCCAGACACTCACCCTCGGGATGTTGGGACTCGTGAGTGCCACGATCGGCTCACTCTCGCTCGGCGCCTGCGGCGCACCGCCGGTGGCCCCGAGTGCGCCCGCACAGCCAGACGGCCCGAGCGACGGCCCCTTCCGCACCGGCACTGGTGGCGTCGAAACCGGCGTGATGCTCGAGGGCCACGACGCTGTCGCCTACTTCACGCGCAACGCGGCGGTGCCCGGCGACCCGGCCATCACATCCAACCTCAAAGGCGTGGTCTGGCGCTTCGCGAGCGAGGCGAACAAGGCCGAGTTCCAGCGCGATCCGAAGAAGTACATGCCGCAGTTCGGCGGCTACTGCAGCAACGGCATCAACTACGCCATTCCGTGGGGTGGCGGCGGCGCCGAGAACACCTGGCGCATCTACCGCGGCAAGCTCTATGTCTTCGGCGGACAGAAGTCGCGGGACCACTTCGAGATGGACACCGAGCTGAACCTGAAGCGCGCGCACCACTACTGGAATGCCGAGGTGGCCGGCTCGAACGCGATCGTCACCCGCTACATGCGCCTCGTGTTCCGCGTACCGCACTACAAGAGCGACGCGGCACTGCAGGCCGAGTGGGAGGCGCTACGCGCCGCCGGCAAGCTGCCGGTGATGCCCGGCCAACCGCAGGTGGTGCCAGCGGCCGCCTAGCCGCGGTGCAGCGAGCGCAGGCGTTCCGCCTGCGCCAACGTCTCGCGGTAACCGGCCGCGATGGCCCGCTCGCGGAAGTCGCGCGAGAAGCTGACCCAGTAGCCGAAGTCGGGCTTGAGCACGAGGTCGGCGTGTTCGGCGTCGGCGGCCACGAGCGCCTGCTTCCTGAGGTCGCCCTCGCGGTAGCGTGCGGCGGCCACCGGGGCACGGTCCAGGTGCACGCTCGCATCGACGGCCAGCACGCGCGTCGCGCCGAGCTGGCGGGCGATGCGCACGGGCAGCGGCGCCACCCAGTCGGCGTCGACATAGGTCTCGCCGTGGATGCGTACTGGCGCCAGTTGTCCCTCGATGGCGGCGGAAGCCTGCACGGCCAGGCCGATGTCGCCGGTGGTGAAGGCCGTGGCCGTGGCATCACGCTGGCGCGCCGCGACGCAGGCCAGCGCCACGGGCAGTTGTTCGATGCGCTGCTGCGGCACCTGTTCGCGCATGAGCTCGGCCATCGGCGCGCCGCTCAGGCGCTCCGTGCCACCAACGGCCAGGCGTGCCACCGAGAGCGGGTTGAGCGTGAGCGCCAGGTACTCGATGTCGGCAACGCTGCGGCCGGCGGCGCGCAGGCCACCCACCAGCGCACCGACCGAGGCGCCGACGATCAGGTCGGGGGCGAGCCCGAGCTCGTCCAGCGCACGCAACACGCCCACGTGCACGAAGCCGCGTGGCCCGCCCGAACTGAACACCCAGGCCGTGCGCACGGGCCGCTGCAGTGGCAACGCCCTCGGCGCGTCCGCGTCGCGGTGGTCGGCATCGGGTGCAAGCGTGCAGCCCGCAAGTGCAACCGATCCTGCCGCCGAGCCAGCCGCCCATCGCGCCGCCCTGACCGGCCCGAAAAGCACCGCGGCGCCGACCAGGCGGCGCCGCTGCAGCGTCATGCGAGTCGCCTCGCCAAGGTGAGGAACGAGAGCGCGGCGATCAGCGCTGCGCCAGCGGCTTCACATCGCGCCGCGCCGCGCCTGCATAGAGCTGGCGTGGCCGGCCGATCTTGTACTCGGGGTCGCCGATCATCTCGTTGAGCTGGGCGATCCAGCCCACCGTGCGCGCGAGCGCGAAGATGGCCGTGAACAGGCTCACCGGGATGCCGAGGGCGCGCTGCACGATGCCCGAGTAGAAGTCGACGTTCGGGTACAGCTTGCGCGCCACGAAGTACTCGTCCTCGAGGGCGATCTTCTCCAGCGCCATCGCGAGCTTGAACAGCGGGTCGTTGCCGAGGCCCAGCGCCCCGAGCACCTCGTGGCAGGTCTCGCGCATGAGCTTGGCGCGCGGGTCGTAGTTCTTGTACACGCGGTGGCCGAAGCCCATCAGCTTGACGGTGCTGTTCTTGTCCTTCACCTGCTTGATGAACTCGCCGATCTTCTCGACGCCGCCGTTGCGTTGGATGTCCTCGAGCATCGAAAGCGCCGCCTCGTTGGCGCCGCCGTGCGCCGGCCCCCAGAGGCAGGCTACGCCGGCGGCGATGGCCGCGAACGGGTTGGTGCCCGAACTGCCGCACAGGCGCACGGTGGAGGTGCTGGCGTTCTGCTCGTGGTCGGCGTGCAGGATGAAGATGCGGTCGATCGCACGCACGAGCACGTCGTTGGGCTCGTACTCCTCGCACGGCGTGGCGAACATCATGCGCATGAAGTTCGCGCTGTAGCTCAGGCTGTTCTTCGGGTAGATGTAGGGCTGGCCGATGCCGTACTTGTAGGCCATGGCCACGAGCGTGGGCATCTTGGCGATCAGGCGGTGCGCAGCGATCTCGCGGTGGCGCGGGTTCTGCACGTCGGTGCTGTCGTGATAGAAGGCCGACAGCGCACCCACCAGGCCCGTCATCACCGCCATCGGGTGCGCGTCGCGCCGGAAGCCGCGCAGGAAAAACTGCATCTGCTCGTTGACCATCGTGTGGTTGGTGATGGTCTTGACGAAGTTGCCGCGCTTCTCGGCGTCGGGCAGGTCACCGTAGATCAGCAGGTGGCAGACCTCGAGGAAGTCGCACTGCTCGGCGAGTTGCTCGATCGGGTAGCCGCGATAGAGCAGCTCGCCCTTGTCGCCGTCGATGTAGGTGATCGTGCTGTTGCAGCTCGCCGTGCTGAGGAAACCCGGGTCGTAGGTGAACTTGCCTGTCTGCCCGTAGAGCTTGCGAATGTCGATGACGTCCGGCCCGATGCTGCCCTTGTACAGCGGCAGTTCGATGCTCGGGCTGCCGTCGCTGAACGACAGCGTGGCTTTCACGTCGGAGGGGGTCATGGCCACGGGGACTTCCTTTCAAGCGGTGGGCGAAAGCGGCGTGGGTGAGCGGCGCATCAGCGCCAGCACCTCGCGCACTTCCTGCGTGTCGATGGCGATCGATGGGTCCTGCGGCTCCTTGCGGGCCAGCAGGAGATCGAGCAGGTCGTTGTCGGCCAGGCTCATCAGGGCTTCGAGCCCCCGGGCCATGCTGACAGTGATCGTCTCCTCGTGACGGCGAAAGAAGCGCTCGATAAACAGGTCGTTTTCCAGCAGGCCGCGGCGGCAGCGCCACTTCAGCCGGCTGAGCGAACGGTCGTCGATGCGCGGGTCGCCCATGGTGCTTGTCGTTGTTCTCTCAGACGGCCCGGCGGACCATCAACTCCTTGATCTTGCCGATGGCCTTGGTCGGGTTCAGCCCCTTCGGGCAGACGTCGACGCAGTTCATGATGGTGTGGCAGCGGAAGAGCCGGTAGGGATCTTCGAGGTTGTCCAGGCGCTCGGCGGTGCCCACGTCGCGGCTGTCGGCGATGAAGCGGTAGGCCTGCAGCAGGCCGGCCGGGCCGACGAACTTGTCGGGGTTCCACCAGAAGCTCGGGCAGCTCGTGCTGCAACTCGCGCACAGGATGCACTCGTACAGGCCGTTCAGCTCGTCGCGCTCCTCGGGCGACTGCAGCCGTTCCTTCTCGGGCGGCAGCGTCTCGTTGACGAGGTAGGGCTTGATGCTGTGGTACTGCTTGAAGAACAGCGTCATGTCCACGATGAGGTCGCGGATCACCGGCAGCCCGGGCAGCGGCTTGAGCACGATGGTGCCTGGCAGCGTGCGCAGGTTCGTCAGGCACGCGAGGCCGTTCTTGCCGTTGATGTTCATCGCGTCCGAGCCGCACACGCCTTCGCGGCAGCTGCGGCGGAAGCTCAGGCTCGGGTCCTGCGCCTTCAGCTTCATCAGGGCGTCGAGCAGCATGCGCTCCGAACCGTCGAGTTCGACGGTGTAGGTCTGCATGCGCGGCTTGTCGTCCTGGTCGGGGTCGAAGCGGTAGATCTGGAAGGTGCGTGCGGTCATGGAGTGGCGCTCAGAAGGTCCGAACCTTGGGCGGGATCGAATCCACGCTCAGCGGCTTCAGGTTCACCGGCTTGTAGGCGAGTCGGTTGCCGTCGCTGTACCACAGCGAGTGCTTCATCCACTCGCGGTCGTTGCGGCCGAGCGGCGTGTCGGCATCGTCAGCGCCGCGCTCGTAGTCCTTGACCGTGTGCGCGCCGCGGCACTCCTTGCGCGCGGCGGCGCTGGTCATCGTTGCCTGCGCCGATTCGATGAGGTTCTCGACCTCCAGCGCCTCGATGCGGGCAGTGTTGAAGACCTGGCTCTTGTCCTTGAGCGCGATGGCGTTCACGCGTGCGCGCAGGGCGTTGATCTTGACCACGCCCTCGTCCATGCTGGCCTGCGTGCGGAAGACGCCAGCGTGCTGCTGCATCGTGTTGCGAATGTCGCCCGCGACATCCTGCGCATACTCGCCGCTCGTGCTGCCGTCCAGCCTCGCCAGCCGCGCCAGCGACTTGTCGGCGGCATCGCCCGGCAGCGGCTTGTGCGTCTTGTCGGCGGCCTTGAAGCTCTTGACGATGTGGTCGCCCGCGGCCTTGCCGAACACGAGCAGGTCGAGCAACGAGTTGGTGCCCAGGCGGTTGGCGCCGTGCACGCTGACGCAGGAGCATTCGCCCACCGCGTAAAGGCCGTTCACCACGTCGTTGTGCACCGCGCCCTTCGGTGCCACCACCTGGCCGTTGATGTTGGTCGGAATGCCGCCCATCTGGTAGTGGATGGTCGGCACCACCGGAATCGGCTCCTTGGTGATGTCGACGTTGGCGAAGTTGTGGCCGATCTCGAACACGCTCGGCAGGCGCTTCATGATCGTGTCGGCACCCAGGTGCGTCATGTCGAGCTGGATGTAGTCCTTGTTCGGACCGCAGCCGCGCCCTTCCTTGATCTCCTGGTCCATGCAGCGGCTGACGAAGTCGCGCGGCGCCAGGTCCTTGAGCGTCGGCGCGTAGCGCTCCATGAAACGCTCGCCGTTGCTGTTGCGCAGGATGGCGCCCTCGCCGCGGCAGCCTTCGGTGAGCAGCACGCCGGCGTTGTGCACGCCGGTGGGGTGGAACTGCCAGAACTCCATGTCTTCCAGCGGGATCCCGGCGCGCGCCGCCATGCCGAGGCCATCACCGGTGTTGATGAAGGCGTTGGTGCTGGCGGCATAGATCCGGCCGGCGCCGCCGGTCGCGAAGAGTGTCGTCTTGGCCTCGAGGATGTAGACCTCGCCGGTCTCCATCTCGAGCGCGATGACGCCGAGCACGTCACCCTCTCTATCGCGGATGAGGTCCAACGCCATCCACTCGACGAAGAAGTTGGTCTTGGCGCGCACGTTCTGCTGGTACAGCGTGTGCAGCATCGCGTGCCCGGTGCGGTCGGCGGCGGCGCAGGCGCGCTGCACGGGCTTCTCGCCGTAGTTGGCCGTGTGGCCGCCGAAGGGGCGCTGGTAGATCGTGCCGTCGGGGTTGCGGTCGAACGGCATGCCCATGTGCTCGAGCTCGTACACCACCTTGCCGGCCTCGCGGCACATGAACTCGATGGCGTCCTGGTCGCCGAGCCAGTCGGAGCCCTTCACGGTGTCGTAGAAGTGGTAGTGCCAGTTGTCCTCGGCCATGTTGCCGAGGCTCGCGCCGATGCCGCCCTGCGCGGCCACCGTGTGAC
>JAEUPE010000173.1 GCA_016790435.1 Rubrivivax sp.
ACCGCCTTCTTCGCCAGCGTGAGGTTGATGACATCGGCGAACACCTGGCCGCCGTAGCCGTGCACGACCTCGATCACGGGCCGCGGGCCGCCGAGCGCCGTCACCACCACGGGCGGCCGGTACTTGGCGACGAGCTTCAGGTCTTCGGGCAGCCGCTCGTTGGAGCGGTGCGTGACGAGGTTGGCGCACCAGGGCCCCACGCTTTGCGCGCCTTGCTCGTCGCGCGCGCGAGCCAGGCCTTCGGTGATGCGGCGCATCCAGTCGTCGAGCACTTCGATCGGCCGAGCGTTGGGTGTGGGAAAGGCGCCGACGATGCCGGCGCGGCAGGCCGCCACGACGAGATCGGGGCCCGAGATCAGGAACATCGGCGCAGCGAAGAGCGGCAGGCGCAGCGGCGCGAGCGGGACGGGTCTCGTCGCCCGTGGTGATTCCACGGGCCCGGCGATCGATCCGTTCATTCGCCCGCCTTGAAGCCGGAGATCTTCACGGCCTCGGCCCAGCGCCGCGACTCGGCCTGCATGAAGCGCGTGAACTCCTCCGGCGTGGAGGGCAGGGGGTCGAAGTCCATCGCGCGCCATTGGTCCTTGATGGTCTGCGAGTTCAACGCCTTCACGAACTCGGCGTTGAGCCGCGCCACCAGCGCATCGGGCGTGCCCGCCGGCGCCACGAGCGCGGCCCAGATGTAGATCTCGAGGTCCGGCACGCCCTGCTCGCGGAAGGTGCCGACGTTGGGCATCAGGGCGCTGCGCGCGGGGCTCGTCACCGCAAGCACCTTGACCTTGCCGCTGTCGACATGCGCCTTGACGGCCAGGCGCGGCAGGAAGGCGGCATGCACCTGCCCGCCGACGAGGTTCTGCACCGCCGGAGGGGTGCCGTTGAACGGCACGTGGACCATCGACAAGCCGGCGCGCTGGTTGAGGATGAC
Source organism: Rubrivivax sp. (assembly GCA_016790435.1). Classification (GTDB taxonomy): domain Bacteria; phylum Pseudomonadota; class Gammaproteobacteria; order Burkholderiales; family Burkholderiaceae_C; genus Rubrivivax. The sequence goes on from JAEUPE010000173.1 coordinate 926, forward strand.
GCCGGCGAAGTGCGACGAGTTGCCCGCCGTGAACGAGGCGAAGCTCACCTTGTCGCCCTGCGGCTTGGCCCAGGCGATGAACTCCGCCAGGTTGTTCGGCGGCACCGTCTCGGCGTTGACCGCCAACACCCTCGCCGAGCCGAGGACGGTGGTGACCGGCTTGAAGCTCTTCTCGGCGTCGTAGGGCAGCTTGCTGAAGGTGTGCGGGTTGATGGTCAGCATGCTCGTGTTGGCGAGCAGCAGCGTGAAGCCGTCGGCGGGCGCGGCGAGCAGCGCCTGCGCGGCGATGAGGCCGCCGCCACCTGGCTTGTTGTCGATGACCAGCGGCTGCCCGGTGTTGGCCTTGAACACCTCGCCCACCTGGCGCATGGCCGCGTCGAGCGTGTTGCCGGCGGCGAAGGGCACGATGACGCGCACAGGCTTGTCCGGAAAGCTGCTGCTCTGGGCATGCGCCTGCGGCAAACCCAGCGCCACGAGGGTGGCCCAGGCCGCGACGGCCCTGCTGGAAGAAATCAACGAACGCCGCCTCATCTGGTCTGTCTCCATGGGTTTCACGCTTCTTCGTGGGCGCTGGCGCGGAGCGCCAGTCGCTGCAGTCGTGCCGCCAGGCGGGCCGGGTGTTCAAAAGGCACGAGGTGGCCGGCCTCCTCGATGAGGTCCAGCTCGGCATGCGGAATCAGCGCCGCCAGTTCCTGCGAGAGCGCCGGCGGTGTCACCTTGTCGGCGCCGCCGCCCACCACCTGCACCGGCAGGCGCAGGCCGCGGGCGAACTCGCGCTGGTCGGCGCGCGCCGCCGCCGCGCGGTGTTGGCGCACGGCGGCAGCCGATCCGACTGCGGCCATGTCGGCGCGCACCTCGGCCACGAACGCCTTGTCCTGCTGGCTGGAGGGCATGAGCAGGAAGGTCGCCAGCGTACCGACATAACGATCGAAATCGCGCTCGATGGCCGCGATGGCGCGCTCGCGCACCGCCGCGCCTTCCGGCGTGTCGGGGCGCGCCGAGGTGCACACGAGCGCCAGGCCCTGCACCGGCCGCGGCGCCGTGGCCAGCATCTGCAGGGCCACGTAGCCCCCCATCGAATAGCCCGCCAGCAGCAGAGGTGCCTCGGCTTGCAGCCCGGCCACCGCGGCCCAGGCCGATGCGGCCATCGCCTCGATGCCGTCGGGATCGCGCACATCGACGACCACGCAGCGCGGGGCCGCTGCACCGGGCCAAGGCAGCGCCTGCCAATGCCGCTGCATGCGGTCGAACACGGCCGGCGTGTTCAGCATGCCGGGGATGAGCAAGAGGGTCGCAGGCAGATTCAGCTTCGTCATCGTGTGGAGGTGGGGGCCGTGCGGGCTGCGGCGAGATCGCGCAGTTCGCGCTTGAGCACCTTGCCCACCGGGTTGCGCGGCAGGGCGTCAAGCAGCAGCAGCGTCTCGGGCAGCTTATAGACCGCCAGGCGGCGTTCGTCGCGCAGGTATTCCACCAAGTCCGCGAGGGTGGGGTGATGGCCTGCGCGCGGCACGATACAGGCGCAGACACGCTCGCCGAGCGTTGCGTCGGGCGTGGCGACGACGGCGGCGTCGGCCACCGCCGGGTGGCCCAGCAGCTGTGCCTCCACCTCCTCGGCCGAGATCTTCATGCCGCCGCGCACGACGATGTCCTTGCAGCGGCCGACGAAACGATAGAACTGCTGCCGCTCGCCGGCGATCTCGAAGAGGTCGCCGCTCTTGTAGAAGCCCTGCTCGTCGAAGGCCTTGGCCGTGAGCTCGGGCGCGCGCCAGTAACCCGCGAAGAGCGTCGGCCCCGCGACACGCAACTCGCCAGCGCGGCCGGGCTCGCCGATTTCCTCGCCGCTGTCGGGCTCGACGAGTCGCGTGCGGATCTTCGCCGCCGTGGAGATGGTGGAGAACGGCTGCCCGACGCCGGCGCGCGCGAAGTAGCGCGCGCGCAGCGCCGGGTCGGCGATGTCGCGCGGCGAGCCGGTGAGAGCCGCGCCTTCGTTGCTGCCGAAGTAGTTGACGATCTGCACACCACGGTCGGCGAAGCCGCAGACCATCCACTCCGACAGCGGCGCCGAGCCGGAGCCGATACACGAAAGGCGCTGGAAGTCGATACCCTCCAGCAGCGCCGGCTCGCGCAGCATCTGGTTGAGGATGGCGGGTGGCGCCACCGTGTAGTCGATGCGCTCTTCGCGCAGCTGGCGCAGGAACACCGGCAGGTCGAACGGATGGTGCTGCACCACCGTGCCGCCCAGCCGCAGCCAGGCCGCGACGCAGGTCGACCAGCCGGCCATGTTGACGAGCGGGAACGGATTGAGCAGCCGCGCGCCCGGCGGCAGCTCGGCCGCCTCGATGATGGACGGCGCGACGATCAGCCACTCGTTGTGGCTGCGCGGCACGCCCTTGGGCGCGGCTTCGGTGCCGGAGGTCCAGCAGAGCGTGGCGACATCGTTAGCAGTCAGGCCCTCCGCCTGCTCGTGCACGAATGGGCCCTGGTGCGCCGCGATGGCTTCGTCCAGGGACACGGCGCCCTGCGGCCGGGCGGCACCTTCGCCGGCTTCGCCACCGAACGCGAGCACGCGCGGCGCGCGCGCCCCGGCGGCGCGGCACTCCTCGGCCAGCGCGCACCACATCGCTGCCGCCGCGTGGCGCAGCACGCGCGCCGAGGTCACCACCGCAGCGGGTGTCGCCACCGCCAGCACATGCCTCAACTCGAACTCGCGGTACTGCACGGGCACGGGCGAAACCACCACGCCCAGCCGCAGCGCCGCCAGGTACACAACGTACTGCTCGATGCTGTTGGCGAGCTGCACGACGAGCACGTCGTCGCGCTGCAAGCCCAACGCGCGCAGCACCGCCGCGAAGCGGGCCACCTCGTCGCCCAGCGCACCCCAGCTCAGGCGCCGTGGCGCGCCGTCGGTGAACGCGGCGCGGTTGGGCGCGTCGGCCACCGCCTCGCGTTCGGGGTGGCGCGCGACGCCCTCGCGGAAGTGGTCGTCGAGCGTGCGCGTGCCCCACCAGCCGCGGGCGGTGTACTGCGCGATGTGCTCGGGGTCTGCGACGATCATCCGGCCGGCCCGGCGTTCACCGCCACCGCTGCATCACGGCCTGCGGCACGAAGGTGGCGTGAAAGCCACTGGGCACGCGCCGCGGCAGCTTCACGCGTGCGATCGGCCCGCGGCCGAACTCGCCTTCGCGCGCGTCGAACACCTGCACCTCGCTCGCCTGGCGCTGCGGGTTCCAGGCGATGGTGACGACGTAACCGTCGTCCTCGAAGCGGCTGCCGTCGCGCGGCGCGAAGCCGGGCTCGTTGTAGAAGGCACCGGGCCCTTCACTCAGGTGCACGAAGGCCCCGGTTTCGTGGTTCACCTTGGCGATGCCGGTGAAGCGCACCTCCTCGCGGCCGCCGTAGGGGAAGACGGCGTGGTACGAGTAGCGGCTCTTGCGCCCCTGGTAAGCCATGTTGATGACCGGGAACTCGCTGTTGAGGGTGTCGTCGATCGGGCCCTCGGTGGTGCGGCCGGTGGCGAGGTTGAAGCGCCACTGGTAGAGCCAGAAGTCGCGCTGCCGGTGGTGGATGGTGCGCTCGAGCCGCCGCGCGTCGGGCCGACCCTGATCGTCGTCGTACAGGCGGTACGGCGTGCCGACCATCACCACCTCGTCGCCGCCCGGGCCAGATTGCTCCCAGGCGTTGACGACGTGCAGCATGTAGGCAGGCTTGGCCTCGAACCACCGGATCTCGTGCGGCTTGCCGTAGCGCGGCAGCACGGCAAAGCGTGTCGGCATCTCGGGGTGGAAGCGCAGCTTGTAGCGGCCAAGCTTCCACGCCTCCTCGTCGAGCAGCAGCGGGAAGTCGTGCAGGATCGTGTAGTGCTCGGTAACCGCCATGTCGTGCGGCAGGCGCGCGCCGGGCAGCGGGATCTCCACCTCGTGGCGCGGCTGGCGGTCGGGGCCGATGACGCCGTAGCGCATGTAGGGCGGCTTCACGTCGTAGTCGAACCAGAGCAGCTCGCCGGTGTGCTCGTCGGGCCGCGAGTGCGCGGAGATGCGGCTCAGCGCGCCGCCGAAGTCGGCCGGGCCGATGGTCTGCAGCGTCGCCGGGTCCACGGCATACGGCATGCCCGAGCGGTACCACATCGAGATCAGCCGCCCGGCGTGGTACTTCACGTCGGTGTTGCTGGTGTTCTTCATCGGCTCGTCGGGCCGGTCGGCGCGGTGCGGCTCCTTGATGCCTTTCCACAGCGCGCGGCCGGCGGCCTGCTCCTCCAGCAATCCGGCGGTGCGCACCCAGCGGTTGCGATAGCTCGCGCGGCCGCGGTCGAAGGTGACGGCGTGCAGCATGCCGTCGCCGTCGTAGGCGTGGTAACGCCAGTCAGGCGGGTAGTAGGCGTTGGGGCCGTTGCGGACGTAGAGGCCGTTCAGGTCCGCCGGCAGGGTGCCCTCGACCTCGAGGCGCTCGATGTCGAGCTCGTCGGCCACCGGTGCGTTGTTGCCGGCGAGCGCGGGGATGTCGTGCACCGGCAGGTCGTCGGGGCGCATGTCTGTCTCCTTGGCCGCCTGGATTGGGCGCGCGGCTCGTGTGGGAGCCAGCATAGGGGACCCGGGCACCGCCGGCCACCCATCGTTTTGATATTCTGCCGATCGTTTCGATATGCGGACGACCTTGAATTGAGCACCGCGCCCAGCCAGCCGCCGCCCGCCGCCCCGCCCTCGGCGCGCGGCCGCGGTCGCCTGCGCGAGCGCGCTGCCGATCAGCACAGCGAGCGCGACCGCTACTTCCGCAACCAGCCGCACCGGGTGCCGCTCGGCTACGAGGCCTTTGCCGGCGACAAGCAGTTCGCCACGACGCTGGCGCGTGGCATCGAGCTGCTGCGCTGCTTCACGGCCGAGGACGACGAGCTCTCGAACGCCGAGCTGGCCGCGCGCGCCGGCCTGCCGCGGCCGACGATCTCGCGCCTGACCTACACGCTCACGGTGCTCGGTTACCTGCGGCAGGACACGCGCAGCGGCCGCTACGGGCTCGGCTCGGCGCTGATCTCGGCCACCTACCCGCTGATGGCCTCGATCACGCTGCGCCAGCAGGCGCGGCCACTGATGAACGCGCTCGCCGACGCGAGCGGCGGCCATGTCTCGATGGGCATCCGCGACCGCCTGAACATCGTGCTCGTGGAGACGAGCCGCCTGCCGGCGCGCGAGGTTCAGCGCACGCGCCTGGACGGCGGGGCCCTCGGTGGGCGCGGGCAGATGGCCGACGTCGGCCTGAACCTGCCCATCGTCGGTTCGGCCATCGGCCGCGCTTACCTGGCCGGGCTGGGAGCCGAGGCACGCGAGGCGGTGCTCAACGAGATCCGCGTCAAGGCGCCGGAGGATTGGGCGCGCTTCGAGCCCGGGATGCGCGCGTCGCTACGCGAGCATGCGCGGCACGGCTTCTGCACCATGGACGGCGAGCTCGTGAGCGAGGTGCTGGCCGTGGCCGCGGCCTTCGGCACCCTGCGCAGCGGCGAGCTGGTGGTGTTCAACTGCGCCTTCCAGCGCAGCTCGGTGCCGGCCGGGCGCGGGCCGGCGTGGCTGAAGGGCGAGATCGGGCCGCGACTGGTGCACATGCTGCAGAGCCTGCGCGAGGGTCGATCGCCGGCGGCAATGGCCGAGGGTGCCGCAGCGCAGCCACCCGCGGCCGCGCCGGTCAGAGGGCCAGGTCGGTCCTCGGCGCCACGCGGTTGAGCACCGCCACGAGCTCCACCAGCGCCACCGGCTTCTCCAGCATGCTGCACTGCGGTGGCAGGATGATGCTGCGCGCCCCGACACGGCCGGTGAGGATGACGGCCGGCACCGGCGTCTCCCACTCCTGGCGCAACTCGGCCAGCGCGGCGCGGCCGTCGGGCTGGTCGGCACCGAGGTCGAGGTCGAAGATGAGCACGTCGGGAAAGCGCTCCTGCGCGTCGAGCAGGCGCTTCAGCCGGCCCAGCGACTCGGCCTCCACGACCGTGGCACCCACGCTCTCCAGGGCCGCCCGCAGCGCCAGCCGGGGCGCGTCCTCGTCGTCGAGCAGCGCGAGCAGCCAGCCGTCCAGCCGTGCGGTGATGGGCACGCCGGTCACCGTGCGCGGCATCGGCGCGTCGCGCATCAACGTGCTCGGCAGGCTGACGCGAAATCGCGTGCCGTTGCCGAGCCGGCTCTTCACCGGCGCCAGCGCGAGGCCCAGCTGCGCCACGAGGCCCTTGACGATGGCCAGGCCCAGGCCACGCCCGGCGCGCGAGGCCTCGGCCGCCTGCGCCAGCTGCACGTAGGGCTGGAAGACGGCCTCCAGCTTGTCGGAAGGGATGCCGCGGCCGTTGTCGACGACGTCGATGACGCAGCCGCCGCGGTGCGGCCGCACGGCCAGCACCACGCGTGCCGGCCCCTCGATGGGCACGCCGACGCTGTAGCGCACGGCGTTGCCGGCGAGGTTCTGCACCAGGCGCGTGATCTGGCTGCGGTCCACCCACACCCAGGTCGGTCGGCCGTGCACCGCCATCCGCAGGCGGCTCTTGGGGTAGGCAGGCTGCAGTCCGCCGGCGACCCGCTCGAGCACCTCGCGCAGGTTCACGAGCTCGGGGTGGGAAACGAGCATGCCGTGCTCGATGGCGCTGAACTCGCTGAACTGGTCGAGCATGCCCACGGCGTCGTCGGCGGCCTGCACCTGCTGCTTGAGCAGTCGGCGCGCCGTGGGGTCGAGGTCGGGGCGCGCCCGCAGCGCCTCGGCGTAGAGGCGCACGGCCTGCAGCGGCTGGCGCAGGTCGTGGCTGATGCTGGCCAGGAGCCGCGTGCGCGCGCGCTCGACGGCCTGCAGCTGCTCGCTGCGCGCGTCGAGGTCGCGGATGAGCGTGTCGCGCTCCTCCAGCGCGGCGAAGAGGCGCCGGTCGCTGGCGCGGATGTGGCGGCTGTCGATCCAGACGAACATCGCCACCAGCACGCCAGCGGCGATCCACAGCGTCGGGAAGTCCGAAAGCAGCGCGTCCCACGCGGCCACCGCGAGCGCCGCGCCGAGCAGGAACGCCAGGCCGCCGCCGGCGCGCACCTGCCAGCCGAGGCTGGCCACGCCCACCAGGCACAGCATGGCCACGGCGGGCGAGGGCCCGCCGGCCGCGGCATAGGCCGAGCCAAGCGCCAGGCCGGTGAGCGCCGCCAGCACGTCGGGCGCGCGGCGCCGCTGCGCCAGCCCCGCGAGCAACAGCACGCACAGCGCTGCCCAGCCCCAGGCCAGCATGGCCGGCGACAGCGACGGCCGGGCCAGCCAGCGCCGCAGGTGCATCAAGCCGCCGGAATCGTAGGGCAGCAGCCACTCGAAGAGCGTCTGCGCGGCCAGCGCGATCACGCCCAGGCCGACGAACGCCAGGCCCAGGCGCCGACGCCGCAGCGGCAACTGCTCGGCAATCTGCGAGGCCACGTCGGAGGCGGTGCTCGGCGCGGCCGGTTCGGTGGGCGGGCCCTCTCGGCTGCGGTCGGGGCCGCGCGATGCCGGCTTCACGCGCCCTCGACCCCGCTCAGTGGCACCGGCTGGCACTCAGCGGCACTCACTCGGCATCTTCGCCCGCCGGCGCCGCGCGCAGCGAGGGTACGCGGTAGCCGCGCTGGCTGAGGAGCACGAGCAGCTTCGTACGGTTGGGCGCTCCCAGCGCCTGCAGCGTGGCCGTGACGTGTTTCTTCACCACGACTTCGGAGCGGTCGAGCAGGCGCGCGATCTCCTTGTTCCTCAGACCCTGCACCACATAGCCCAGCACCTCGATCTGGCGCTCGGTGAGGCCGAGCGCGGAGAGCTCGGACAGCTCCCGCCCGCCACCCTCCGGTGCATTGGCGGCCATGCCACCCGACACCGATTGCGGCAGGTGGATGCGGTGTTCGGCCAGCACGCGCGTGAGCGCCTCGCGCAGCTCGCTCGGCGCCGCGGCCTTGGAGATGAAACCCATGGCACCGGCGTCCAGCGCCGCCAGCACCGTATCGCGGTCGTCCTGCGCCGAGAGGATGACCACGGGGACGTACGGGAACTCCTCGCGCAGCCGGCGCAGCCCGGCCATGCCGTGCACGTCGGAAAGTGTCAGGTCGAGCAGCACGAGGTCGAAGCGCCCGGCCGTGGTCAGCACCTGCACCGTCTCGGCCAGCGAGCCGGCAAGGTGCACGCGCAGTTGCGGCATGGCCTCGGCGATCAGCAACTGCAGCCCATGCCGCACGAGGCCGTGGTCGTCGGCCAGCAGGATGGAGCCGTGGGGATGGGCGGCGGAAGTCATGGCGGCTGGGCGGCGCTTGAGGGGCCACCGGGTGGAGCGCGGGCGGCAAAGTATCACGCCGCCGGCGGTGGCGCGGGGAGTGGCCGGTCGGGTGATACCTTGGTCTCCTCCCCTCGGGCGCGGTGGAGTGGCCTAATGCACCCCAGTCGATCGGAGGTGAGACACCGTTTGGGGGACGACAGCGTCAACCAGCTTGTCCTACCATCCGCTTCAGTCGCAGCCGTTGCACTTTCATCATCGGAAGCCGCCATGAACCGCACCGCCACCCTCCGCCCCGCCATGCAAATCCTGCAGTCCCTGAGAGGCCTGCGCCAGGCCGTGCGCCCCTTCAGCGTCGTCGGCTTGGTGTGCCTCGGAAGCGTGGCTGCTGCCCTGGTCGCCACGCCAGCCTTCGCCCAAGAGCGCGTGATGCGTGAGGGCCAGGTCACCGAGCGTGCCCTGGTCGATGCGCTGACGCCGCCGCAGGCGGCCTCGGCTCCCGAAGACGGCATCCGCACCCGCAGCTTCCGGCCCGCCGTGCGCCCCGCCGCCACGGCCGGCGCCACGGCGGCGGCCGGTGCCGCGGCCGGCCAGGCCGGGCGCGCCTCGATCCTCGTCACCTTCGTCACCGACAAGGCCGACCTCACCTCGCCGGCGCGCAGCGCCCTCGACGTGCTGGCCGCGGCGATGAAATCCGACCGCCTGGCCGGCGTGCGCTTCACCATCGAAGGCCACGCCGACCCGCGCGGCAGCGAAGACCACAACATGAGGCTCTCGCAGGCGCGCGCCGAGTCCGTGCGGGGCTACCTCATCAGCAAGCACGGGCTGGACGCGAGCCGCGTCGACGCGGTCGGCAAGGGCTCCAGCAACCTGATGAACAAGGCCAACGTTGCGGCGCCCGAGAACCGGCGCGTGACGATCGTGTCGCAGGCGCAGTAGCGCCGCGGCCGCTCTCCTGCGCGGCGACGCCGCGCGACCCCGCAGCACGGGCGGCCGATCGGTCGCCCGTCTTGTTTCAGGGGTGGTGCTAGGGCTGCGCCGCCGGCCATCGCGCCCTCCGCTTCAGGCGGGCGGCGGCGACACGTCGATCCAGCGGAACCAGTCGCCGCCGAAGGACTTGCGCATCGGCCCGTGCACATGCGCGTGCAGCAAGTCGTTGGTGATCTCGTGCAGGTGCGCGATGTAGGGCACGTAGGCCAGCATCAGCTTGTTGGCCTGGCGCATCAGCGCCACGCGCTCGGGGCCGTTGGGCAAGCGCCGCTGCTGCTCGTAAAGGCGGTCGAAGGCGGCGAGTTTGAAGCGCGCGTCGTTGCTCTGCTCTGAATTCGGCCCGTAGGCCAGGCCGAGGAAGAAGTCGCCATCGGGGGCGCCCGCACTCCAGGTGTAGCCCCACATCATCAACTGCCCGGCGAGCGACTTGCGGATCAGTTCGCCGAACGGCGCCACCTCGAAGCGCGTGCGCAGGCCGACGGCCTTCATTCGCTTCAGCCACAGCTCGCTCAGGCGGCGCGAGCGCTGGTCGGGTGGGAAGGCGATGCGCAGTTCGAACGGCTGGCCGCCGGGCTGCTCGCGCCAGCCGTCGCCGTTGTGGTCCACATAGCCGTGCAGCTCGAGCAGCGCGGCAGCGCGCGCCGGGTTCGAGTGGCTCATCTCGGTGATGACGCCCGGCTCGGCGGTGCCGTAGCAACCCGGCGGGATCATGCTCTGCGCGGGCACCGCCTGGCCGCCGCGCACCAGCCTGGCTTCGAGCGCGCTGTCGTAGGCGAGCATGATGGCGCGCCGAAGCGCCACCTTGTCGGGCGAGTAGCCGCCGACCAACGGGTCGTCGAAGTTGAAGAAGGTGTGTGCCACGCTCGCGGTCACGTTGCGCTCGAGCTGCACGCCGCGCCGCGCGAGATAGGGCGCCAGCTGCCCGCCCGGCACGGCCAGCGCGGCGAGGTCCACGGGCACCTGAACCGCGTCGTGCTCGCCGTTGAGGAACGCCAGCCAGCGCGGTTGCGACTCCTCGACGACGTCGAACTCGAGCCGATCCACCAGCGGCGCGCGCGCGCCGGCCAGGCGCTTGGCGGCGCCTTGCGCTACGACATCGCCATCGGCCGGGTCGCCGTCGAAACGCTGCTCGCGAAAGCGCGGGTTTCGCACCAGCACGATGCGCGAAGCGCGCCGCCACTCTTGCAGCATGAAGGGCCCGGTGCCCACCGGGTGCGCCTGCGGGTCGGCGGCATAACGTTCGATCACTTCGCGCGCCACCGCGCTGGCCGTGCTGAACGAGGTGAACTCGTGGGCAAAACGCGGCGCCGGCTCGGCCAGCCGCACCTCGAAGCGGTAGCGGTCGAGCGCACGCAGCCCGGCCACTTCTTCGTCGTAGGGGAAAGGCTTGTTCTGGTCGAGGACCCGCTTGCGCAGCTCGCTCAAGCCCAGGATCTTGGCGTTCTCCCACGCATACAGCCACTCGCTGCGCAACGCCGGGTCGTAAAAGCGCTTGATCGAGTAGACGAAGTCGGCCGCCACCAACTCACGGGGCTTGCCACCGAAGGCCGGGTCGTCGGCGAAATGGATGCCGGGGCGGATCGTGAAGGTGAAACGCTTGAAGTCGTCGCTGATCTCGGGCAGCGCAGCGGCCACCAGGGGTACCAGCTTGGCCGGCCGCGCCAGCCGGTCCCAGGTCAGTGGTGGCTCGAAGATGTGCGAGAGAACGCGGATCGACGATTGGTCGGAGACCCGCGGCGGATCGAAGCCGGTCTCGGCGGTGTTGAAGGCGTAGCGGAAGACCTTGCCGCCCGGCGCCCGGGCGGTCGGCGCCGCCAACGTCCTGGCCAGCGGCCAGGAGGCGGCCGCCCCGGCGAGGATCTCCCGGCGCTTCATCGCGGGGCGTTGACCATCGGGGCCATCGGGGCCAGGCGATCGCGTGCCGTCTCAGGCCGGGCTCGGGCCGGGCGCCACGTCCACGTATTGCCACCAGCCGTTCCAGTAGGCCGGCCGGCGGTAGCCGGAGACGTTGGCGTGCATCATGTCCGCCACCAGCCGGTGCACCTGGAACTTGTAGGGCATGTAGGCGATGGCGATCTTGCGAGCCTCGGCAAAGAGCGCCAGGCGCTCGGGGCCGTCGGGCAGCACGGTCATCTTCTCGTGGATGGCGTCCATGGCTGGGTGCTTGAAGCGCGGGAAGTTCTGGTTGCCGGCCTGCGGCCCGAAGTAGCGGGTGATCATGCCCTGCCCGTCGCCGCCCGAGCCGAGCGACGACAGCGACCAGATCTGCAGCTTGCCAGCACGGGCGGCCTTCAGGTTTTCCGGCCACTTCGCGGTCTTGAAGATGACGCGCACGCCGATGGCGTCCATGTCGCGCTTGAGCAGTTCGTTGAGCTGGCGGTAGATCTGCTCGGGCTGCGTGGAGACCTCCAGCGCCATCGGCGTGCCGTCGGGCTTCTCGCGCCAGCCGTCGCCGTCGCGGTCGACGTAGCCGTGCAACTCGAGCAGCGCCTTGGCACGCGCCGGGCTGTACTCGCTCATCTCGCTCTTGAACTTGGGGTCGTAGCCGGTCGTGTGCGGCGTGATCGGACCTTGCGCCGGAATGGCCATGCCGCGGCGCAGCAGTCGGATCTCGCGTTCGGTGTCGATGGCCAGCCCGAGGGCGCGGCGCAGCGCCACCTTGTGCGGCTCGAGCCCGCCGACCACCGGGTCTTCCATGTTGAAGTAGTAGAAGGTGATGTCGGATTGCAGCGTGATGCTGCCGCGCACGCCCTTCTTCGCCAGGTGCGGCGCCACCTTGCCGCCGGGCATGGCGACACCGACGAACTCAGGCGGCAGGCGGTCGAGAAAGTCGAGCTCGCCGTTGACGAACGAGAGCCAACGCGGCTGCGACTCCTCGATGATGGCGACCTCCACGCGGTCCAGCAGTGGCAGCCGCTTGCCGCGCAGCTTGGCAGCGATGGCCTGGCCCTCGGCATCGTCGGCAGCGGGCTCGCAGTCCCACACCCGCTCGCGGTAGTGAGGGTTGCGCTCGAACACCAGGCGCGAGCTGCGCCGCCACTGCGCGAGGCGGAAGGGGCCGGTGCCCACCGGGTGCTCGCCGATCTTGTCGCCGTAGGCCTCGGCCACCTCGCGCGCCACGGCACCGAAGAGGTCGGGCACGGCCATGTTCTCCTTGAAGCGCGGGCGCGGCTCGGCCAGTTGCAGCTGGAACGTGTAGCGGTCGAGCAGCCGCATGCCTTCGACGGGGCGGTCGTAGTCGAACTTCGCCTTCTTGTCCAAGGTCTCCTTGCGCAACTCGGCAAGGCCCAGCACCTTGAAGTTCTCGACGCTGGCCCACAGGGGGCTCTTCAGCAGCGGGTCGGCAAAACGCTTGATGGCGTAGAGGAAGTCGGCGGCCACGAGCTCGCGCTTCTGCCCCTTGAAGGCCGGGTCGTCGGCGAAGTAGATGCCGCGCCGCACCTTGAAGGTCCAGCGCCGGAAGCTGTCTTCCACCTCCGGCTCGCCGTCGGCGACCAGCGGCACCAGGCGCGGCGGGCGGGCCAGGTGGTCGTAGCAGTACAACGACTCGAAGATGTGCGAGGTGAGCGTGCGCGACGTGTTGTCGTTGATCTGCGCCGGGTCGATGGTCGTCTCGGCCGCGGAGAGCGCGTAGCGCAGCACGCGCTCGCCGGCCGCGCCATTGCCGTTGGCGGCGCCGGGCTTTCCTTCGGCTGCGACAGAGTCGGTCATCCAGGCCGGCAAGGCCCCGGCGGTAGCGGCGGCCGTCAAGGCCAGCGTGTGGCGGCGCTTCATCGTGATGTTCCCCAATGCTCCCGGCTCAGTGCGGCGCAACTGCTGAAACGAGCGCCTCAATGCCCATTGCCACCGCGCCGCTGCTGTTCGGCGAGGTCGATGTCGACGTACTTCCAGAACTCGCGCACGAAGTTGTTGCGCGAGTAGCCGAGCACCCAGGGCTGCGTGAGGTCGGTGACGTAACGGTGCGCGTGGATCTTGTACGGCATGTAGGCCACCATCAGGCGCGCTGCTTCGGTCATCAGCTTGTGGCGTTCGGGTCCGTCGGGCAGCGTGCGTTGCTTCTCGTACAACGCGTTGTAGGCCGGCAGGTTGAAGCGCGCATGATTGGCGCCCCCCTTGTTGGGGCCGTAGCCCAGCGCCAGGAAGGTGTCGCCGTCGGGCGCGCCGGCCAGCCAGCCCACACCCCACATCATCAGCTTGCCGGCACGGCTGGCCTTCAGGTTCTCGGGCCACTTCTGTGTATCGAACTCGATCCTGATGCCGATCGCCGTCATGTTCTTCTGCCACTGCTCGATGAGCTGGCGGCTCTGCTGGTCGGGCTGCGTCGCGTAGCGGAGCACGAGCGGCTTGCCGTCGGGCAAGTCGCGCCAGCCGTCACCATCGCGGTCGACATAACCGTGCAGGTCCAGCAGCGCCTTGGCGCGCGGGCGGCTGAACTCGCTGAGCGTGGTCTTGAAGGTCGGGTCGTAGCCGTAGGTCTCCGGGGCGATCGGCCCTTGCGCCGGGATCGCCTGCCCGCGCCGCACGAGCATGATCTCGCGTGGCACGTCCGAGGCCAGGCTGATGGCGCGGCGCAGCGCCACCTTGTGCGGTTCGTAGCCGCCGACCACCGGGTTCTCCATGCCGAAGTACGACATCGAGACATCGGGCCGCGGCCCTCGCACCATGCCGATGCCCTTCTTGGCCAGGTTGGGCGCGAGGCGGTTGTTCGGGATCACCGTCGGCGCGAAGTCGAACGGCAGGTTCTCCATCACGTCCTGCTCTTCGTTGAGGAAGCTCAACCAGCGCGGCTGCGGCTCCTCGATGACGGAGATGACCACGCGGTCGATGAAGGGCAGCCGCTTGCCGCGCATGCGCTCGGCGAACTTCACCAGCCGCTCGTCGCCGGGCGGCGCCGTCTCGTTGAAGAGCACCTCGCGGTAGCCCGGGTTGCGCGTGAGCACGATGCGCGAACTGCGCTTCCACTCGCTCAGGCGGAACGGCCCGGTGCCCACGGGATGGCCGCCGATCTGGTCGCCGTAGGCCTCGACCACCTCGCGGGCGACGGCACCGGTGAACGAGCTGTCGGCGAGGTTGTAGAGAAAGCGCGGGCCGGGCTCGGCCAGCTTGATCTGGAAGGTGTAGCGATCTAGAGCGCGCAAGCCCTCCACCGGCGTGTCGTAGTCGAAGGGCTTGTTCTCGGCGATCAGCTTCTTGCGCAGCTCGCTCAGGCCGAGCACCTTCGCGCTCTCGAGCAGGTACAGGTTCTGGCTCTTCCAGCGCGGGTCGTAGAAGCGCTTGAGCGAATAGACATAGTCCTCGGCCACCAACTCGCGCTTCACCCCCTTGAAGGCCGGGTCGTCGGCGAAGTAGATGCCGGGTTTGATCCGAATGGTGAAGGTCTTGAAGTCGTCGCTGACCTGCGGCATCTCGGCCGCCGTGTTCGGCCGCATGCGGATGGGCCGGGCGAGGTTCTCGAATTCGAGGGGCGCATCGAGAATGCCTGCGATCACCGTGCGCGAATACAGGTCCGACACCTGCGACGGGTCGAAGGTGGTCTCGGCGATCAGGAAGGCATAACGCAGCGTCTTGGTGGCGCCGCCCTGTTCGCCGGCCGGGGCCGCGGCGTTGCCGCCGGTCGTCACGCTCGCGACGTGGGTGCCCGGCGCACCTTGTTGCGCCCAGGCAGCACCAGAGGCGAGCAACAGCCCGGCCGCCAGGCCGCGCGCCCACGCGCGCAGGGGGGTGGATCTCATCGGTGCCCCTTGCAGGACTCGGAAAGAGGCAAAGTCTATGGCTGCGGCCTGCCCGGCGACGACGGGAAACCCCCGGCCGAGGGGCGGGGAACCCCACCCGACACTCGCCCATCCCGACCAAGCGGTACGCTCCCACGAGGAGCGGCCGCGGAGTGCACTTCCCCAAGATGGCCGCCTACCTCCTCCGCCGCCTGTGGCAGATGGTCCCCACGCTCGCCGGCGTGGTGCTGCTGGTGTTCTTCCTCTTCAAGTACTTCGGCGGCGACCCGGCCGAGGTGCTGGGCGGCCTCAACGCCAGCCCCGACCAGATCAAGGCGATCCGCCAGACCCTCGGCCTCGACGAGCCGGTGTGGGTGCAGCTGTGGATCTTCGTCAAGCAGATCGTCACCTTCGACTGGGGCAAGAGC
>JAEUPE010000158.1 GCA_016790435.1 Rubrivivax sp.
CTCGTGCCGGCGGACGGCGGCGAACGGGTCTTCCCACAGCCGCGCGTCGACTTCGAGGTCGGCGCCGCTGAACTGCTGCGCACGCTCCTTCTCGGGCGGGCGCAGCAGGTCGAAGGCCTTGGGCACGATGAGCGTGCCCGAAACGAAGGTGGCGACGACGGCAAGGCTCGCCCAGGGGATGCGGGTGGATTCGCGCTGGGACATGGGCAGGGGCTGGCGGAGGAGCGGACTGTACGAGAGCCGCCCTGGGGCCCCGGCGGGCGGACTGTGTCAGGTCGTCAGCGCGGCCGGGTGCGAGCTCGGACCCTCGCGGTCAGGCGCGGGCGGCCAGCTGCTCCATCGCCTGCGCGATGCTGCGCGCGCTGGCGAACTCCGCGCAGCGGTAGGTGAGGCGTCCCTGCCGGTCGAAGAGGTAGACCTGGGCGTTGTGGCGGTCGCCCGTGCCCTGGCGGGCGCGGCTGCCGCCGAGAAAGGCCGGCATCGCCTCGGCGTGGCGCACCGGCGGCGCGGCGGCCAGCCATGCCGCGCCGGCGCCGAAGCGGCGGCGCCAGGCGGACAGCGCCACCGCGTCGTCGGCGATGGGGTCGATGCTGATCGACAGCAACTGCGCCTTCGGCAGCGGCCCGCCGAGGAGTGCCTGCAGCTCGGCGAAGACCGCGCCCTGCACGGGGCAGATGGCGCTGCAGCCGGTGAACATCAGGTGCATCGCGGTGACGTGGCCCTGCAGCACGGCCGGGAGGACGGTGCTGCGCCCGTCGTGCAGTTGCAGCGGCAGGGCCGGCGCGGCCAGCCGTGGCGTCACCGGCCCCAGCCCGTCGTGGGCGAGGGCGAAGCCCGGCGCGGAGCCTGCCGCCGCTGCGGCCGCGCCCCAGCCGGCGCCCGCCGCGCGCCGCAGCCAGGCCCGGCGGTCGGGCCGGTCGGGCTGATCAGGCCGATCAGGCCGGTCGGGGGGCTCGGTCGGACGCGATGGCCAGGCGGGTGTCATCGGCTTTGTAGGTGCGCCCACAGGGCTTCGCAGCCGCGCCCGTCGATCTCGTAGCGCGGCATGGCGCGCGGCACGAGCACCGAAGCGGGGTCGATGCCTTCGCGCAGCAGGCGACAGAGGGCGGCCGCGTCGTACCGCGAGGGCGGCCCGCCGCGCCGCGCCAAGGGCTGGGCCAGCGTGCGCTCGTTCAGTGCCGGGCCGATGGCCTGGGCGCCTTCGTGGCAGTTGATGCAGCGCGCGGCGATGGCGGGCAACGGCTGCTCGTGGCCGCTGACGCGCGCCACCAGCGGCTGCCGGCCCTCGTACAGCGCCGCGCCTTCGGCCCGCCCCTGCAGAGCGAGGAAGGCCGCGGTGGCTGCCGCCAGCATGGCCACCGCGGCGACAGCGGCCGCGGCGATGGTGATCAACGGCGAGCGCCGCCGCCCGTTCACTGCGGTGCCAGCACCGACAGCGGCACCGCCACGTAGCTGGTGGTGCCCGGCCGCAGCCACTGCCAGCGCATGGTGGAGTCGCCGGTGCGGTCGTAGGACTCCACCGTCACCGCGTAGCGCTGGCCGGCGGTCAGCGTGATGGCGCTGCTGGTGTTGGTGGTGGTGCCGTGGTCGGTCCAGTTGTTGATGAGCCGCACGCCGTTCACCCACACGCGCACGCCGTCGTCGGAGGACGTGCGGAAGCGGTGGCTGCCGGTGTTCGAGGGCCGGATGAAGCCGGTCCAGCGCACCGAGAAGTTGTCGGCCGGCAGGCCCGTGGCCGGCGCCGCCGTGCCCCAGGCGAAGTCGACCGCCTCGTAGCGCGTGAGCAGCGGCGTGCCGGTGAGGTTGACGTTGCCGAAGTACTCGCCGCGCAGGCCGGTGGGCGGTGCGGGCGGCGCGACGGCGGCCTCCTCGCGGCCGACCTGGCGCACGAACTCGCTCACGTTGGCCAGGTCGGTGGCGTTGAGCGTGAATGTCGTGTGCGCACTGATGGCCGCCTGCAGCGTGGGTGCCGAGCCGTCGTGCAGGTAGGGCGCGGTGGCCCAGGCGTCGCGCAGCGTGGGCGAGTCGAGGCCCGTGAGCGCCGCGCCCAGGCGCGTGCCGCTGCTCGGCTTGATCGTGCCCACGTTGCGCAGCGCGCCGCCGGCGCTGTCGGTGAAGTCGGTGCCGCCGTGGCAGCTGCTGCACTGCGTGGCGAAGACCGTGCGCCCGGCCACGGCCGCCGTGGTCAGCGTGCCGTCGGCGTTGCGCCAGGGCGTGTTGTCGAACGTGGCGAGTGAGGCCACGTAGGCGGCGAGCGCGTCGAGGTCGGCGCTGACGCCGGCCTTGGCGTCGCCCAGCGGCTGGCTGCGCGTGCCGGTGTTGAACTGCGCGTCGGTCATCAGCCCCGAGCCCTGCGCGAATCCGCGGATCTGGCCCTCGAAGTCCTGCACCTCGTTGAAGTTGGCGCTCCAGTGCAGCCGGCCCTGCGCGCCGGCGCGGCCGCGCAGGCTGATGGTGTTGCGCAGGCCTTCGCCGAAGCCGGTGAAGTCCCAGGTGCGGCCGTCGTGCCCGCCGTCGTTGTGGCAGGTGGCGCAGCTGATGTAGCCGTCGCGCGCCAGGCGCGGGTCGCGCGCGTCGTAGAAGAACTGCTTGCCGCGCAGCACGTTGGCGGCGAGCTTCTCCACGCCCACCGCGGCCATGCTGGCCATGAGCGGCAGTGTCGACTCGCCGTAGCGCACGAGGCGCGTCAGGTCGTACATGCCGACGGTGCGGTCCATGAAGTTCTGGACGTAGAGCGTCAGGCCGTCGGCCGAGACGGCGAGGCCCTGCGGTGCGCGGCCGGCGTCGATGCGGAACAGCTCGCGCCGGCCCGTCGCGTCGACCACGGCCACGTGGCGGCTGGCCTCCAGCGCCACGAAGAGGTAGGCGCCGCCCGGGTGGTAGGCCGCGGCGCTGGCGATGCCGGAGTTGTCGTGGTCGATGCGCGCAGCCCCGTCCTCGGCCTGCGTGCCGAGGTCGATGCGCGAGCTGATGGCGCGCACCGTGTTCTGGAAGTCGAGGTCCAGCCCGTCGCGCAGCTTGCCGCGCCGGATGTTGTCCTGCTTGCTCGGCACCCAGGCGCTCTGGCCGTCGGGCGCGATGACCGGGGCACCCAGGTAGTTGGGGATGCCGCGGCCCTGCGCCGTGGTGTCGGCCTTCTCGCTGTGCTGGAGCACGATGGTGCGCTGCAGGGCCAGCGTGGCGGCGTCCACCACCATCACCTCGCCCCCCTTGGGCGCGCCGGCGACGCTCGTCTGCACGCTGGCCGTGCCTTCGCCCGGCAGCGCCGGTGTGACGAAGCGTGCCACCAGCAGCTGCGTGCCGGCAGCGTTGAGCGCGAGGTGCCGCAGCCGCTCGCCGAGGGCCGCGCTCGCACCCACGGTGCCGTTGGCGGCCACGCGCGTGAGCCGGCCGGTGGCCTCGTGCGTGACGTAGGCCGTGCCGTCGCCGCCGATGACGATGCCGTAGGGCTGCGAGGCGCGCGCCAGGCTCACCGTTTGCACCACGGCAAGCGTGGCGGGCGAGACGACGCTGATCGTGGCGGCGCCCTTGTTGACGACCCACACGCGACCGTCCGGCGCCAGGGCCAGCGTGCGCGGTGCGGTGCCGACGGCGATCTCGGCGACGCGGGCGCGCGTCGTGGCGTCGAAGACGCTGACCGAGTCGTTGTCGGGGTTGACGGCCCAGATGCGCGTGCTCTGGCCTGGGCGCGGCTCCACCAGCAGCGGCGAGGACGAGCGCCCGCCGAGGCCGAGCGGGCCCTGCACGGCCTGCCAGAAGCTCTGCGTGGCCACGCGGCCGTCGCTCGTGCGAACGCTCACCGTGACCCGGTAGACGCCCGCGTTCGCGTAGGCGTGGCTCGTGGTGTTGAGGTTCGTCCAGGGGGTGGGCGCCGTGCCGTCGCCGAAGTCCCACTGGTAGGTGTAGACGCCGAGCGTGGAGGTGCCTGCCGTGTAGGTCACCGTGCCACCGGCAGCCACGGGCTGCGCGAGCACGGGCTCCACCACGGGCAGCGCGGCCGTGACGGTCCAGTTGAACTGCGTGGCGGCGCTGCCGCCGCGGCCGTCGTCGACGGTGACAGTGACCGCGTAGCTGCCGTCGGCGCTGGGCGTGCCGCTGATGACGCCCGTGCCCGGCGCGATGGCCAGCCCCGGCGGCAGGCCGGCGGCGCTGTAGGTGAGCAGGTCGGCGTCGGGGTCGCTGCCCACCACCGTGAGGCTCGTGGAACGACCCTGCTCGGTGCTGACGGCCGCCGGTCGCGCCAGCGTCGGCGGGCGGTTGATGGCCAGTTGCCCGTGCACCTCCACCTCGGCGAGTTGCAGGAAGTTGGTGCCGGCCAGTTGCACGCGCACGTAGCGGCCGCGGGCGCCGGCGGCGTCGACGAGTGCCGTGCGCGGCGCCGTGCCGGAATACTGGCTGCGCCACACATTCGCGTCGGCGAGCAATGCGCTCAGCGCGCGCCCCTGCATCGGCGTGTCGGAGACGAGCACGTAGAAGTTGGCCAGGCGCTCGGCGCAGCAGTCGCTGCGGTTCCACAGCCGCACGGCCGCCAGCGCATGGCTGGCGCCGAGGTCCACCTCCCACCAGGCGTTGGCGTCGCTGTTCGTGTGCGAGACCGAGCCGTTGTTGAAGACACCGTCGGGGTTGCCGTCGACGGCGCGCGAGGAAGGCGCACCGTACGGGTCGGAGGACTGCGCCGTCACCTTGCCGCGCGCCAGGTTGGGGAAGTGGATGGTCTTCTCGGCCGCAGCCGCACCCAGGTCGGTGAAGTTGCCGCTGGCCACCGGCGCGCCCCAGTTCACGCCATCGGCGCTGAGGTAGACGTTGTAGCGAGCGATGGTGCCGTTGCCTCCGCCCGGGCGGGGCAGGTAGCGCAGCCCCCCCACGTCGGTGGCGCCACCCAGGTTGATGATCACCCAGTGCGGCGGCGGCGGGCTGGCGGCCTGCCACTGCGTGTGCCAGAAGGTGGCGGCGTTGCCGTCGAAGGCGTTCGCGACGGCGCCGTTCTCGCCCGCGACCTCCTGGCTGTCGGTGCTGACCTGCCAGCCGCTGCGCGAGAGCACCTGGCCATTCGGCGCGAGCAGGTTGATCTCGGCGGCGGAGGTCCACGGATTGCCGTTCACTTCCGAAAGCGCCTCCAGGCGGACATAGCGCGTGGACCCGGGCAGCACCACGGTCCACAGGAAGTCTGTGCTGGTGGTGACGCCGTTGGCGGTGGCGCGGACGGTCACGCGCGAGGTGCCGGCGGTGGCCGGCGTGCCCTGCATGCGTCCGGTGCTGCCGTCGATGACGATGCCGGCCGGCAGGCCGCTGGCCTCGTAGGTGGCGGCGGCGCCGCCGGGCACGGTGACCGCGGGCTGCAGCGCCACGGCCGCGCCGGTGGTGGCCGTCTGGTCGTCGATGGCGGCGAACTGCGGCGCGCCGGTCATGGCGATGCGCACGATCTTCGCCACCGAGGGCGTGCCGTCGGCGTTGAGCGCGAAGAGCATCCAGTCGCCGGGCAGCGCCCAGCCTGGGTTGGTGGGGATGTCCACCTCGTAGCTGTTGGTGCCGGTGCTGCGGTGCGTGAGCACGAGGCGCCGCTGGTCGTTGTTGACGGTGTGCGTGGTGGAGGACAGGCGCACCAAGGCGAACGAGGCCACCGGGCTGTTGGTGGCCACGCCGGCGCGCTGCCCGTACTGCACCGTGGCCGGTGCGGTGGTGATCACCGGCCGCGTGGCGGCGCTGCCGTCGGGGTTGCGCAGGTAGTGCGGGGTCAGGATCTGCAGGTCGGCGTGGTTGGCGGCGCAGCCGGCGCCGCACAGGCCGCCGCCGGCGGAGAGCACGCGCGCGTCGGGCAGCAGGATCGCGACGCTGTGGTAGTTGCGCGGCGCGGCGATGGCCGGCAGCGTCGTGAAGGTCTCGCTGACGGGGTCGAAGAGCTCGGGCACGAGCACCGAGTTGTTGTCGGAGAAGCCCACGGCGTAGGTCTGGCCGCCGACGATGAGCACCTGCCCGTTGGGCAGCACGACGCTGTTGTGGAAGGCGCGCCGGTAGGCCATGGGCGCGAGTTTGCGCACCGTGACGCCGCCGTTCACGTCGATGACGTAGCTGTTGGCGTTGGCGTTGACGCTGTCGTAGCCCGGGCCGCCACCGGTCTTGAGGATCTTGCCCTGCTCGTACATCACGGCCGTGCCGCTGATGCTGAACTCGTCGTCGCCGCGCGGGCCGGCGGCGGTGACGCCGCCGTTGCCGTCGGTGCCGATCCAGTGCATGTTGACGCCGGGGCCGGCGTAGAACACCTTGCCGTTGCCGGCGGGCAGCAGCATGAAGTGGCTGTCCATGCCGAAGGCGCGCGAGCTGTCGACCGACAGGAACGGGTCGATCGGCACGCCGGTCTTGCGCGCCCAGCCGCCGGCGGCGGTCCAGACCTCGCCATGCTTGTTGCCGGTGCCGCCGCTCCACGAGCCACCCAGCGTGAGCACCGAGCCGTCGCGCAGCAGCGTGTTGGCCTGGTAGCCACGCGCGATGTTCATCGCCGGGCCGGTGCTCCAGGTGTTGTTGGCCGGATTGAAGATGCTCGTGTTGGGCGAGCTGATGCCACCGTTGACCAGCAGCCGGCCATCGGCCAGGTTGGTGGTGCCGGGGCAGAACATGTTGTGCCCGGTCTCGGTGACGGTGCGCTCGGCGACGGTGTCCGTGGCCGGGTCGAAGGTGAGCGAATACGTGCGTCCGGTGGCCGCGCCGAAGCTGAACTTCTCCTCGGCCGACCACATGAGCACCTTGCCGTCGGGCAGGTTGGAGATCGACACCGGCACCAGCGGCAGCGTGCGCAGCGGCGACCACACCGACTGCGCCGGCGCGGCGATGGCCATGCGGCGCACCGTGCCGTCCTTCTTGCCGGCCTGGGGCTGGGCCGGGTCGTCGCCACCGCCGCCGCAGGCCATCAACAGCATCGTGACGGAAGCGGCGGCAACCAGGTGGCGCGAGGCGACAAGGATGTTCATGGGTCGGGTCGGTCTCGTGGCCGCTGGCCCCCGCGCCCGGAGTGAGGCAGGTGTGTGCGGCTGTTCGTGTTGTGACCGATCGTAGTCAGGCCATCGCGTTCGGCGAGGCCTCGCGCCCCCCCGATCCCCGGGGAGCGGAGCGCGACGGATGGCACCGATGTCCGGTGCGGGCCGATCGTGCGAGGGCGTGGTCGGCTACAGCGCCATCGCCGGCCGCGCGGCCATCGCGGCGCGCCAGCGGCGCAGGTTCATGTGCTGCTCGCCCGGCTTGACGCGAACGATGCGCGCGAAGTCCACGGCCACGACGGCGGTGATGTCGGCGATGGAGAAGCCGAGGCCGGCCACGGTGTCGCGGCCTGCGAGGCGCGATTCGAGCGTGTCGAAGAATTGGCGCAGGCGCGCGAGGCCGCGCTCGGCCAGCGCCGGGATCTGTTCGTAGTTGGCCGGCCCCGGCAGCGCCCGGTGGGCCATGGCCGGCGAGCCGTTGCGCAGCGCCTCGGCGATGGCCATCAGGCCTTCGAATTCGACGCGCCAGTTCCAGCTTGCGATGTCGGCTTTCTCTTCGGGCGTGCGGCCCAGCAGCGCGGGCTCGGGGAAGCGCGCTTCCAGGTAGGCGGCGATGCCGGCGTTGTCGGTGAGCACGCGGCCGTCTTCCAGCTGCAACGCGGGCACCGTGCACTGCGGGTTGAGGGCGCGATAGGCGTCGCCGAGCTGTTCGCCGCGGGCGAGGTCGATGTTGACCGTGGCGTGCGGCACGCCCTTCTCGGCCAGGAGGATGCGCGCGCGGCGCGGGCTCGGCGCGGTGGGGCAGTCGTAGAGGGTGATGGTCATGTCGCCTCGCTCATCGTTGAACGCTCTGCCGGGCCCGCTCGACGAAGGCCGATGTCGCCTTCTCGTCCTTCAGCGCATCGGGCGCCTTCGCCGGCACCTCGATGCCGCGCTGGCACGCCGGCCGCGAGCGCATCGCGTCGAGCCAGCGCCGCAGGTGCGGCAGGCCTTCGATGGAGACGCCCGACCACTTGTACGTGCGCACCCAGCACCAGTGGGCGATGTCGGCGATGGAGTAGTCGCCGGCGAGCCACTCGCTTTCGGCGAGGCGCCGCTCGAGCACCTCGAACAGCCGCCGCGACTCGTTCTGGTAGCGGTCGATGGCGGGCTGGATCTTCTCCGGGAAGTAGCGGAAGAAGACGTTGGCCTGCCCCATCATCGGGCCGATGCCGCCCATCTGGAACATCAGCCACTGCGTGACGAGCGAGCGGCCGCGCGGGTCGGCGGGCATCAGGCGCCCCGACTTCTCGGCCAGGTAGAGCAGGATGGCGCCGGACTCGAAGACCGTGAAGTCGCTCTCGTCGCCTTCGCCGCGGTCGACGATGGCCGGGATGCGGCCATTGGGGTTGAGGCGCAGGAAGGCCTCGGTCTTCTGCTCGCCCTTCGAGAGGTCGATGGCGTGCACGCGGTAGGGCAGGCCGAGCTCCTCCAACGTCACGGAGACCTTCCAGCCATTGGGCGTGGAGGCGGTGTACAGGTCGATCATGCGGGGCACCTCCCGTGTTTGCCCTGATCTTGGCACGAAGGCTGCAACCGAAAATCGCGCCCGCCGTCCGTTCCAAACGATGCTTGCCTTCCTCGCCCGCCGCCTGCTTGCCACGATCCCGGTGCTGCTGATCGTGGCCGTGCTGGTGTTCCTGATGCTGAGGCTGACGCCGGGCGATCCGGCGGCGGTGCTGGCCGGTGACGCGGCCAGCACGGAGCAGATCGCGCAGATCCGCGCCAACCTGGGCCTGGACCGCTCCATTCCCGAGCAGTTCTTCATCTGGTTCGGGCACATGTTGACGGGCGACCTCGGCCAGAGCTACTACTACAAAACCGAGGTGACCACGCTCATCGCGCAGCGGCTGGAGCCCACCCTCAGCCTGGCCACCATCACCATCACCATCGCCGTGCTGGTGGCGGTGCCGCTGGGCGTGATCGCGGCCTGGCGCTTCGGCGGCTGGCTCGACCGCCTGTTGATGGGCTTCTCGGTGCTGGGCTTCTCGGTGCCGGTGTTCGTGCTCGCCTACATGCTGATCTGGCTCGTGAGCCTGAAGCTCGGCTGGCTGCCGGTGCAGGGATACAAGCGGCTGGCCGACGGTGCCGGCATGTGGCTGTACCACCTGGTGCTGCCGGCGATCACGCTGTCGATCATCTACATCGCGCTCATCGCCCGCGTCACGCGCGCCTCCGTTCTCGAGACGCTCGGCGAGGACTACATCCGCACCGCGCGCGCCAAGGGCCTGCCGGAGAAGAAGGTGCTGATGCGGCATGCGCTGGCCAATGCCGCGGTGCCCATCGCCACCGTCATCGGCATCGGTATCGCGCTGCTCATCGGCGGCGTGGTCGTCACCGAGTCGGTCTACGCCATTCCCGGCCTCGGGCGGCTGACGGTGGATGCCGTGCTGGCGCGCGACTTCCCGACCATCCAGGGCGTCATCCTGCTGTTCTCCTTCGTCTACGTGCTCGTGAACCTGCTCGTCGACCTGAGCTACGTGTTCTTCGACCCGCGCATTCGCTACTGACATTCGTTGCTGACATTCGCCAATGAGCTCCGCTGCTGCCCCCCGCTGAAGACATGGCTGAACTGAAGGCTGAACTGAACGTCGCGGAGTTGTCGGTCGAGAGCGCCAGCGTCGTGCGCCAGGTCAGTGCCTGGGAGCGCGTGCGCGGCAACACCTCGGTGCGCGTGGGCGGCTTCGTGCTGGCCGTGCTGCTGCTGGTGGCGCTCGCGGCGCCGTGGCTTGGCACCGTCGACCCCTCGCTCTTCGACCCCGCGAGCCGCGACCTCACGCCCGGCCAGGAGGGCGAGATCACCACGCTCGAGGGCGAGCAGCTCAAGCACCGCTTCCTCATGGGCTCCGACAGCTTCGGCCGCGACATCTACAGCCGCGTCATCTACGGCACGCGCGTCTCGCTCGTGGTGGGCGTGGCGACGGCGGCGGTGGCGCTGGCCATCGGCGTGCTGCTCGGCCTCGTGGCCGGCTTCCTGCGGCGCGTGGACGGCATCCTGATGCGCGTCATGGACGGGCTCATGGCCATCCCGGCCATCCTCATCGCCATCGCGCTCGTGGCGCTGTGGCGCGGCAGCCTGCTCACGGTGGTGATCGCCATCGCCATCCCGGAGATCCCGCGCGTCACGCGGCTCGTGCGCTCGCTGGTGCTGACGATCCGCGAGGAGCCCTATGTGGAAGCGGCGGTGTCGCTGGGCACGCCGACCTGGCTCATCATGTGGCGGCACATCCTGCCCAACACGATGGCCCCGCTCATCGTGCAGGCCACTTTCATCTGCGCCTCGGGCATCCTCACCGAGGCCATCCTCAGCTTCCTCGGCGTCGGCCTGCCGCCGGACATCCCGACCTGGGGCAATGTCATGGCCGAGGGGCGCGCGCAGTTCAACGAGTACCCGCACAACATCTTCTTCCCGGGCATCTTCCTGGCGGTGACGGTGCTGGCGGTGAACATCCTCGGCGACGGGCTGCGCGACACCCTCGATCCCAAAATGGCCAAGCGCGGCTGACCATGGTCGACCCGAAAGCCAACCCCACCGCCGACATGGGCGCGCCCATCCTCGAGGTCAACGACTTGAGCATCGCCTTGCCCTCGGGCGGCGACCGCTCCACGGCCGTGCAGAAGGTGAGCTTCAGCGTCGGCCGCGGCGAGATCGTGTGCCTGGTCGGCGAATCGGGCTCGGGCAAGAGCGTCATTGCGCAGGGCGTGATGGGCCTCCTGCCCAAGCAGTTGCCGGTGGTCTCGGGCCGCATCCTGCTGCAGGGCGAGGACATCACGCACGCGCCGCTGTCGCGCCTGCGCGAGCTGCGCGCCACGCGCATGGGCATGATCTTCCAGGAGCCGATGACGGCGCTGAACCCGGTCATGACCTGCGGCGACCAGATC